>CAZHBA010000001.1:0-9490 GCA_964530225.1 uncultured Rhodospirillaceae bacterium
AGAAACCCACGCGCCCAAAACGGCTCCGGGCACCGATGATCCGGCCTGCAATACCGTCGACGTCAAAGGCGCCTGCTATTTTTTGAACGCCAGCCAGGTGGGTATCTGTAACATTCCCGAAAACGCCTGGCTCGAGGGTGCCTCTCCTAACAACCATGGCCGGGCGGTGGTCATTCTGGTCGAGCACGGCTGTGCCCCGGATGATCAGGCTATCGCCCAAGGGTGGATTGCGCCGGCGGTTACGGAAACCGCCGACATGCGCGCCGCGGAAATCGCTACCTGCCTGGCGCGGCATATTCGCCAGATGGGATACGCCTCGCGCGCGGATGTCGCCAGCCACCGCAAGCTCGACGCCGAGCGGTTGGCGGTCATGGCCGGACTCGCCGTGCGCCAGAGCAACCGGTTGGCCAACCCGTTCGTCGATGCGTTTTCCCTCGCCGTGGTGTCAACCGACTATGACCTGGTTCTCGACCAGCCTCTCGCCGTCAGTGCTTTAAGGGCGAAGGGCTTGCGGTATTGGTGGGGGCAGAACGGCGCCCAATCGGGTCGTGAGCGTACCCGGCGCACCAAGCAACACTCCTACAACAGCCGCTATCCCATGGAGACGGTCAAGCGTATCGACCGACCAACCACGCTCATCCTCGACGACGAGGTACCGCGAGTACCCAAACGCGCAGCGTTCTTCGAACGCGCGCTGCAGGGTGATCTCGGCGCCAAGGCGCAGCGCGAGCGTAGCCGCTTCGCTACCAAGCATCCGCTGGCCAAGGCCATGATCCATGGCATTCGCGGCATGGTGCCCATACAAGACGGGCCAGTAAACGAACAGGCCGATACCTCCGCTTTTGCCAATCCGGAGGAAAACACCAAGGCGGTCAAAGCGCTGTCCTATTTCCTCGGGGCCGACCTCACCGGTGTTTGCAAGATACCGCGCTATGCCTGGTACTCCCACAAGGAGGATGGCGCGCCGATCGAGATGCGTCACCGCTACGCCGTGGTCATGCTGATCGACCAGGAGTTCGACACCATGGAGGGCGCCAGTGGCGACGATTGGATTTCCGGCAGCCAGTCCATGCGTGGCTATATACGCGGCGCCGAGATCGCCGGCATCATTGCCGAACTATTGCGCCAAAGCGGCTATGCCTCGCGCTCGCAGACCAACGCCGATAGCGATGTATTGCAAATTCCCCTTGTGTTGTGGGCCGGCCTGGGCGAGCTCAGCCGCATCGGCGAGTTGGTGCTCAATCCTTTCGTCGGTCCGCGGTTCAAATCAGTGGTCGTAACCACCAACCTGCCGCTGAAAATCGATAAACCAATAGACTTTGGTCTGCAGACCTTCTGTAACGGCTGCCTTAAATGCGCCCGCGAATGTCCCTGCGATTCCATCCCGTTCGGCGACAAGGTGATGTTCAACGGCTATGAAATATGGAAACCGGATGTCGAGCGCTGCGCCCGCTACCGGGTGACCAACCCGCACGGCTCGGCGTGCGGGCGTTGCATGAAGACTTGCCCAATCAACAAAGTAGTCGACGCCGACGGACCGCTGCTCACCCGCGCGATGAGTTGGCTGGGCATCAACGCCATGTTCTTGAAGCCGCTGATGGTGCCCATCGCAGCCTGGGCCGACGACGTACTCGGTAACGGCAAACGCAACCCAGCCAAGAAATGGTGGTTCGACCACGAGGTGGTCGGTGATGTGGTGGTGACGCCGAAAGGTGCCAACCAGCGCGACATCAATGCCAGCCGCAAGGTCGACCCGGTCAAGCATGCCAGCACGGTTGCCTACTACCATGCCAACATGATGCCGCCACCCGACACGCCGGAACCTATACCGGTCGACCGCAAGGCGGCGCTCAAGGCCGCCGAGCTACTGGAAACACCCGGCGAAGCCCGCGCTCGCGCCGCCGCCGGCAAGCCCGCGCCGGCCCACTACACACCGACGCTTCCAGTCGGCGCCAGCGACGTGGCGGAGAACCTGGTCAAAAGCCCTTACGCGGCGTTCGAGGAAGATATAGGGTCCTAGGTAAAGCCTCTCTCCCGACTGCGAGGGTCCGCTTATGGCTAAAAACGGTTGTGATCGGCCCCTAAAAATTGCGGCCGTTGTTAAGCGAGACGTGGACATAACGCGAATGTGGACATCACTCGTACTCCTCCCGCAACGCCTGCCGGTCGATCTTGCCCGAGCCGGTTTTCGGCAACGCGTCAAGATAGACCACCGAACGGGCGTATTTGTGCGGCAGCAGGTTGGACTGCGCGTAGGCTTTTAATTCCTGGGTCAGCACGTCGCCCTGCGCGTGGCCCTCGGTGGCGACCACGAACGCCCGGGTGGTCATGAGCTTGTCCGGCAGTTCGACCCCTAACACCGCGCATTCCTTGACCACCGGATGATCGGCCAGACACAGCTCGATCTCGAGCGGATAGACCCACTGCCCGCTGACCTTGATGAGATCGTCGGCGCGGCCGCGAAAATAGTAGAAGCCGTCCTCATCTATCTCGAAGCGGTCGCCGGTATAGATCCAGCCATCGCGCATGGTCTCGACGGTCTTGTCAGCCTTGTTCCAGTAGCACGGTGCATTGGAATCGCCGCGCACCCACAGAACCCCCGGCTCGTCCGGTTTGATCGGCTCGCCAGCGTCGTTACGCAGTTCGACCTCGTAGCCTTGCACCGGGCGTCCCGCCGCGCCAACCTTGAAGGCGCCGGGCGCATTCGACAGGTAGATGTGCAAAACCTCGGTCGAGCCGAGGCCTTCGATAATGTCGAGACCGAAACGGCTCTGCCACGCCTTGAATAATTCGTTGGACAGGGTCTCAGCAGCGGAAATGCACAGGCGAACGCTATCCAGGTCGGCATCGGCGCTACATTCATGGTTGAGTAATGCGTTGTAAAGCGTTGGCAAACCGAACAAAACTGTTGTCTTGTGGCGCTCGATACAAGCGAACACGCCGCCCGGCTCGGGCCGTCCCGCGTTGAGCACTGTGCTGGCGCCGACGGTAAAGGGAAAGGTAATCGAATTGCCGAAGCCGTAGGCAAAAAAGATCTTCGGCGGCGAGAAACAGATGTCGTTCTCGCTGAGCTTCAATATCTCCTGCGCATAGGAATCATTAGTGTAGGTCATGTCGTGATGCAGATGGACGATACCCTTGGGCCGGCCGGTGCTGCCCGAGCTGTACATCCAGAACGCCATGTCGTCGCGGCCGGTATCGGCGGCTGCTAGGTCTGTCGCCTGCCCCGCCAGCCAGTCGTCCCAATGGCGAATTTGGATATCGGCTTCCGGACTGACATTACCGTTGACAACCACCGCCGTTCGCAGGTCGGTCCCAGCGACCGTTTCAGACGTCAGCAGATGGGCCAGCGAACTTTCGACCATGGCCACCGGGGCGCCGCTGTCCTCCAGGTAATATTGGATCAGCTCGGGCGGCGTGAGCGTGTTGATCAGCACCGGCACGAAGCCAGCCCGCATAGCGCCAAAGATCGCCGCCGGATAGGCTGCGGTATCGTCGAGCAACATGAGCACGCGCGAAAACGGCGCCAGCACCTGCTCGGCTAACGCATTACCGACTTGGCATGCGGTGTTGCAAAGCTCCTGATAAGTCGCGTTACCGCTGTTAGCGTAGATCGCGGTTTTGCCGCCACGCCCGGCAGCCAGATTATCGAACAAGATTTCGCTGGCGTTGTAGCGCTCCGCCACCGTAAAGCCGATGTCGCGGCTGATCGGCAAATCGCGCGGCACGTGGTCGGTAATGTCGTTCGCTGCCATACCTGGTTAAATCCTAATTCGCCCGTTGCTGGACATAGTGCTCCATGAAGCGCGGCGAGATTTCCGCCAGCCGCTCGTCGCTCACCCGGCCCGTGCGGGTCATATAGCTACGCGCAAACTCGTACGGTTCCAGCGTGCGCATCAGTTCGGCCATGCGCTCGTACCACAGCGCGCTGGCGACGGCAGCGTCGACGATTTTCGTCAGGGCCGGGCGGCGGATTTCCTCGTAGCGCGCTAGCGCGCCCGGCACATCCACCTTTTCGCCAAACGCCTTGTAGAGCGTGATTGCATCCTCCATCGCCAGCCGAGTGCCCGAGCCGATGGAAAAATGCGCTGTATGCAGCGCGTCGCCGAGCAGCACGACATTGCCGGTACTCCAGCGTTTGTTCCACATCTGCGGAAACCAGCGCCATTCCGACTTGTTCGACACCAGCTTGTGGTCACCGAGATCGGGCGCAAACACCGCCTCGCAATAGGCCCGCGCCTCGGTATCTCTCATCCCCTCGAACCCGGCGTTCTTGAACGTGCCAGCGTCGGTTTCGACGATAAAGGTGCTCATGGCTGGGCTGTAGCGGTAATGATGAGCAACAAACACGCCGTCGGCATTCTCGCGGAAGGTCAGGCTCAAACTATCGAACATTTGCGTGGTGCCAAACCACACGAAGGGATTTTGAAGTTGTTCCTCCGCCGTCCCGAACGCTTCGGTATTGGCGCGGCGGATGAACGAATTCACCCCGTCGGCGGCGACGATCAGATCGGCGTCAACAAAATCGTCAAGGGAGTCGACGACACGCTCGAATTCCAGCGTAACGCCTACGCTCTCGCAGCGTGCCTGCAGCAGGTTCAAAAACTCTAAACGCCCGATGGCGGCGAACCCGTTACCGTCGATTTCCATATGCTCGTCCTTGTGGACGATCTTCAGGTCAGGCCACGACTCCATGTGGGGCATGAGGAACTGGTAGGTATCCTCGTCGTCGGCGCGCAGGAACTCTAGCGCCCGGTCGGAGAACACCACCCCAAATCCCCAAGTGGCGTCGCGCGGGTTCTGCTCGATCACCATGATGTTGTGCGCGGAATCGGCCCGCTTCATCAGATACGAGAAATATAGCCCCGCCGGCCCGCCACCGATTACCGCGATCTTCATATGCAAATTCCCATCACTTACGTAGGCGCACTATAGCAACGGGCGCGCTATGATAAAGCCATGAGTGGAACCCGAGAAGGCGCGGTCGCCGAGGCCGAACGATATTTCCGCGAGGGCGAATTCCTCGCCAAGCTAACGCAGCTGGTGGCGGCGCCGACCCAGAGCCAGATTCCGGGTGCCGAACCGGTCCTGCGCGGCTATTTTGCCGAGCAGATCATCCCCGATCTAAACGACGCCGGCTTTACGAGTGAAATTCTCGATAATCCCGAGAAAAGCTCGGGGCCACTGCTAATCGCCCACCGCCACGAGGGGGACGACCTGCCCACCGTGCTGATCTACGGCCATAGCGACGTGGTAGTGGGCCAGGACGAGCAGTGGCGCGACGGCCTGTCGCCATGGACGCTAACCGTTGACGGCGAACGTATCTATGGCCGCGGCACCGCCGACAATAAAGGTCAGCACTGGATAAATATCAGCGCATTGCGTACCGTCCTCAGCGAACGCGGCAGCCTCGGCTTCAATGCCAAGATCCTGCTCGAAAGCGATGAGGAAATGGGCTCGCGCGGCTTGCGGGCCTTCTGCGAGCGCGAACAGGAACGTCTTGCCTCTGACGTACTCATCGCCTCGGACGGGCCACGCCTCGATCCCTCACAAGCGACGGTGGTACTCGGCTCGCGTGGGCTGGTCAATTTCGAGATGGCCGTCAACCTGCGCGACGGCGCCCACCATTCGGGCAACTGGGGTGGACTGATCAAGGACCCCGGCATTGTTCTCACCCATGCCATCACCAGCCTCACCGACGCACGCGGCCAGATCGCCGTGCCCGAATGGCGACCAACCTCGCTAACCGATGACGTACGACAGCTGCTCGCCGAGCTCACTGTCTCCGGTGGGCCTAGCGCACCGGCAATCGATACGGACTGGGGCGAGGAGGACCTAAGCCCGGAAGAGCGGGTCTACGGCTGGAACAGCTTCGCCGTGCTGGCATTGGAGTTGGGCGACGCGGACAAACCGCAAAATGCCATCCAGCCGACCGCCCGCGCTGTGTGCCAGCTGCGCTACGTGGTCGGCACCCAGCCCGACGACGTGCTACCAGCGCTACGTCGCCATCTCGACGCAAAAGGCTTCGCCGACGTTGCTGTGATGCCGACCCCCATGGCCGGTATGCGTGCTACCCGCCTCGCTGCCGACGACCCGTGGGCACAACTGGTGCTCAAATCCCTCGGCCAAACGCTCGGCTACCCGGCGGCGTTGGTACCCAATATCGGCGGCAGTATTCCCAACGATATCTTTGCCGAGCTGCTCGGCCTGTCGACAGTGTGGGTACCCCACTCCTACGCCGGCTGCGCCCAGCACGCACCGAACGAGCACATGCTAGCGCCCGTGGCGCGCGAGGGCCTGCAAGTTATGACCGGGCTGTTCTGGGATATCGGGGAGACGAAAACCGGCTGATTTGTGTGAGGTAGTAACCATTGGTCATCCAGGTACGGCGATGGTCATTACTGCTAAGCACTACGGGCGTATCAGTGATACTAGCCGCCATATGAATTTTAAAAGTCAGCCGCCGTCCAAGGCCATCCAGGCAGGCGTCTCCGGCGTCCTTGCCAAAAGCGTTTGATCATCAACAGAATTTAGTTACGGTTTTGCCCACTTTGAGCCATCGCCACCGGCCACGGCTTCACCCACCTTGAGCACAGTTTCGTTGCACCCATCGACAATTAAGGTTTGATGATAAACAATTTTCTGGTCCATAAAATCCTGTCCGTACTTATGGGTTGAAGGTGCGGCTCCTATAGGATTGGGGCAACTAATGTGTACGCGATCTCTAGCTCGACTAGCTGGCGGTTTGTATCGGCCAACATGGCCCTAACGATTTCGAATTACCAAGCCTTGCCACATTTCAACGAATATCCGGCCGCGACCTGGAAATAATAGTTCGCACAATATCAGAATGCTGCCGCCAGTCGAACAACAGCCAGCCGTTGTCAGGCGTGGCCCTGCGTTTTTCACTGGCCCGACAAGCGGCATGAGGGGTGACCGTAGACTCAGCGAACTCGTCCCAATACGGTATTCCGTTATGACACGGCCGGCGCGGTAACTCCTGCCATCCGGCCCCATAAAAAACGACGGGGACGGAAGATGCCACGCCAGCTCCATCTAAATCTGTTCATTCAGTCACGAGGCCACCACGAGGCCTCATGGAACCATCCCGACGCATCGCCTGAGGCGCTGACGGACGTGCGCTACTA
Organism: uncultured Rhodospirillaceae bacterium; assembly: GCA_964530225.1. Taxonomy (GTDB): domain Bacteria; phylum Pseudomonadota; class Alphaproteobacteria; order UBA6615; family UBA6615; genus CAZHBA01. The sequence goes on from CAZHBA010000001.1 coordinate 7,149, forward strand.
CCAGGCCCTGGCGCAGCGCGCCGAAGCAGGTTTGTTCGATTCTATCTTCTTCGCCGATGTTCTAGCGTTGCCCGAGGACTTGGCGCGATCAGGTCGCATCTGGCTGGAGCCGGTGACGTTGCTGGCGGCGATCGCGGTAGCGACAGAACGCATTGGCCTGATCGCAACGGCGTCGAGCACCTATTGGGAGCCGTTCAATCTCGCGCGACAGCTCGCCTCCATCGATCACATCAGCGACGGCCGCGCCGCCTGGAATATCGTCACCTCCTGGATGGGGTCCACCGCGAGAAATTTTGGCGATGACCGGAAGCTCAGCCTTGACGACCGTTACGTCCGAGCTGAAGAGTTCGTCCAAGTTGCCAAAGATCTGTGGGACAGTTGGGCCGACGACGCCGTGATTGACGATCACGAGAAGGGTGTTTACGCCCAGCCTGAGCGGATTCGCGCAATCGACCATAACGGCGAATACTATGCCGTTGCCGGTCCGCTCAACCTGCCACGCTGCCCCCAAGGCCGACCAGTGCTGGTGCAAGCAGGCTCGTCCGACGCCGGCCGTGGCTTCGCCGCACGGCATGCCGATGCGGTCTTCACCGCGCACCAGAAGAAGGCGACGGCGCAAGAGTTCTATGCGGATATAAAGCGGCGCGTGGCGGCGGCGGGCCGCGCACGCGAACAGGTGCTGGTCTTGCCGGGCCTGAACCCGATGATCGGGTCGACCGAAGCCGAAGCGAAGCAAATGGTGCAGGAGCTCAACGACAGCACCGATCCCGAGATCGGGCGCCGGACGCTGTCCAGCCGGTTCGGTGGCCACGACTTTTCACACCTGCAACTCGACGAACCGCTGACACTGGACGACTTTCCTGACCCCGCCACCGTCGAGGCGTCGCGCAGCCGCGCGGAGATGGTAACTGGCTTGGTCCGAAGCGAAAGCGTCACCTTGCGCCAACTGCTCGTCCGCCTTGCCAGCGCGCGTGGCCACTTCACGATTGCGGGTACACCCGAGCAGGTCGCCGACCTGATCGAGGACTGGTACCAAGACGGCGCCGCAGATGGCTTCAACGTGATGCCGCCACTCTTCCCGACCATGCTCGACGCCTTCGCCGACCAGGTTATCCCAATTCTCCAGCAGCGTGGTCTCTTCCGCTCTGCATATGAAGGCAGGACACTACGGGAGCATTACGGGCTGAAACGGCCCGTGGGGAAGTTTTGGTAAGAGAGAAGTCGTAAATAACCCACCAACACATCCGGCGCATCCAGCCAGCAGCGGCGACTTATCGCACGCTGTGAAGCTGACGGTCTATATCACCAACCGGCCTACCGCGAGCCCGTATACGCTGTGATCGCCGAGTAATTCGGCCATTATTCACCCGTGAGCACGGCGTTATCGGCGACGGCCTTGCGTCGGCGGCGCTCCTGGTTGAGATCGATGTAACCGCGGTTCTGCCCTAAACGGCCTACTCCGCCGCCGCCCTCGGCACCTGCAGGCCCGCCGCACCGGCGGTGCGCAGGCCGGCGACGTCGAGCGCTTCAGCGATGCGCGCGATCTCGGTCGCTGTCAGCTTGACCAGCGGCGGGCGCACCACCGCGACATCCTGGCGGCCGAGCAGAACCAGCGCTTCCTTCATGCGGTTGTGCATGTCGCCGAACGGGTCGCTGTAGAGCACCTGCGACGTGTGCCAGATGCGGTCGGCCAGCGCCTTGGCACTGGTGAGGTCTTCGGCCTGCACGGCGTTAAACAGCGCCACCTGCAGATCGGCTATCACCGAGCCGGCGCCCGATAGCAGCCCATTGGCGCCCATCACCAGCGACGACATCAGCCACGCCGAGTTGGTCGACAGCACGTTGACTGGACGTGGCAGCGATTGCAGTACCCTGATGTGGCGCTCGTGATTTTGTGGTGTCGACCAGTCCTTAACCGCCTTAACCGACGGAATGTCCTCGGTAATCTCTACCAGTGTGTCGAGCGAATAGGCGGTTTCGTCAGCGTATTGGAAGACGATCAGCGGTAGATCGGTAGCGTCGGCGATGATCTTGAAATGGGTTAGCGCCATCTCCGGGCGGTGGCGCACGCCGCCCATGCGCATAGAATGAGGCGGGAAACACAACAGCGCCGAGGCGCCGCCAGCCTCGGCCATGCGCGCCAACCGCCCCGCTTCAAGGCTGCCATCGGCGTAAACACCATTAATCAGCGGCACTCGGTCACCAATCTCGTCGGCGGCGATATCGAGTACCTGCGTCTGCTCGTCGAAGGTGCAGGCGTGCACTTCCGAGGAGTGGCCGTTGACGGTGATCGCTGTGACGCCCGCTGTATTGGCAACGAACGAGAGATGGCGGCGGGTTTC
>CAZHBA010000002.1:0-12664 GCA_964530225.1 uncultured Rhodospirillaceae bacterium
GCGCGGCGGTCCCGGCATGCAGGAAATGCTCTACCCCACCAGCTATCTCAAATCCAAGGGGCTAGGCAAGGACTGCGCACTCATCACCGACGGCCGTTTCTCCGGCGGCTCGTCGGGATTGTGCATCGGCCATGTGTCGCCCGAGGCGGGCGAGGGTGGAGCCATTGCATTGATCGAGGAAGGCGACGCCATCGAAATCGATATTCCGGCGCGCTCCGTCCGCGTGGCCGTGGACGAGGATGAGCTGGCCCGCCGTCGCGAGGCCATGGAGGCTAAAAACAGCGGCGCCTGGGGGCCGGCCCAGCCGCGAAAGCGTTTTGTTTCCGGGGCGCTCAAGGCTTACGCTGCCATGACCACCAGTGCCGCCAAGGGCGCGGCGCGCGACGTGAGTCAGGCCGAAAAGTAGCCGCGATGTGGGACCAGCAACGCGATGACCCAGTGCAGAGTGATGGACATTCTTCCATATGAGTCTTTGGTGTTGCAGCACTGCATGGCGGCCTCTCCAAAAGAATGAGTGATTACACCTTAAGGATATAAATTCTCCGGGCATTTGACAATCCGCCGTTAGTAAGGGTTTTCCTCGTTCAGTTCGCACCACACCGTGGTGTGGTCGGAGGGTTTTTCCAGCCCCCTCGGTCCACGGTCGATGGCGCACCCAGAAAGCCGGTCGGCGGCCTGGGGCGATAACAGAAGATGATCGATGCGCAGGCCGTGATCCTTGTTCCAAGCGCTGGCCTTGTAATCCCAGAAGGTATAGGCGCCGCCGCCCGGGTCGATGGCTAGAACGGCGTCGGTGAATCCGAGATTGAGAAGGGCGCGGAAGCGGGCGCGGGTTTCGGGTCGGGCCAGGGCGTCTTCGCGCCAGGCCTCGGGGTTGTAAACGTCGCCGTCATCAGGGATGACGTTGTAATCGCCGCCCAACACCAGCGGTTCCTCGTATGTGAGAAGATCCCTGGCATGGGCGGCCAGCCGTTCCATCCAGGCCAGCTTGTAGGGGTATTTCTCACCATCCACTGGATTGCCGTTGGGAAGGTAAAGGGAGGCGACGCGGATCATGTCTTCGCCGAATCCGGTCACCGCCTCCACATAGCGCGCCTGTTCGTCTGAAGGGTCGCCGGGTAGTTTGGTGATCACGTCTTCCAAGGGGGTGCGCGAGAGGATGGCCACACCGTTATAGGATTTCTGGCCCCGTACCGCGCAGCTATATCCTGCGGCCTCGATTTCCAGAGTCGGGAAGGCGTCGTCCATGCATTTGATTTCCTGCAACAGCACCAGATCGGGCGTGGCCTTGTCCAGCCAGCCCAGCAGATGAGCCAGACGCGCCCGCACCGAATTGACGTTCCAGGTGGCGATTTTCACGGGAGGCCAGCCTCGTTAGCAGACAAAATACAGACCTTATCCTGAGCTTGTTAAAGGATGGGTCGAGCCGGATTAAACTGGAGTCTCCATGCTTCGACAAGCTCAGCATGAGGACATTAGAGAGCGAAAGCTAAACCGAAAAGCTGGCGCCGCAACTGCACTGGGTGGTGGCATTGGGATTGGTGAGCTGGAACGAGGCACCGCCGAGGCTTTCGGCCCAGTCGAGTTGGCTGCCACCAATGAGATCGAGCGAGGCTTCGTCGGAGACCACGTTGATACCGCCGACCTCGAACAGCCGGTCGTCGTCGCCCACCGTGTCGTCGAAGGAAAATCCGTAGGTAAAGCCCGAGCAGCCGCCGCCATTGACGTAGACGCGCAACATCAGGTTGTTGTCTTCCTCTGCCGCCAGCAGTTCGCTAACACGGGCGATGGCGCTGTCGGTCAGCGTGATCGTGCGCAGCAACGGTTCGCCGTCTGGTGTCTCGGTTGCATTTTTGCTCATGGCAGCCGGATTTGCTCCTATGGCCTATAATGGGCTGGATAGCTATGTATGAATAAGCACACATTTGTCAATTTTCCGTTGCAATAGAATGCCGCGCGCGTACTTTGCCACCATGCCCGCAACTCAAGCTCAAAGTCGCCCGATTCGCCCGGCCACTGCCAGCTATGGCCCGGTACTGGCGCCCTATGCCTGTGATCCGGCGGCCAGTCGCGGCCGCCTGCACGACGAGCCGGAAAGCGCCTACCGCAGTGCCTTCCAGCGCGACCGCGACCGGGTGATCCATTGCGGCGCCTTCCGTCGGCTCAAGCACAAGACCCAGGTGTTCGTCTATCACGAGGGCGATTATTACCGCACCCGGTTGACTCACTCGCTGGAGGTGGCGCAGATCGCGCGCTCGATCAGCCGCGCCCTGGGCCTCAACGAAGACCTGGCTGAAGCGCTCGCCCTAGCGCACGATTTCGGCCACACACCGTTCGGCCATGCCGGTGAGGACGCGCTCGATACGGCGATGGCGCCCTATGGTGGCTTCGACCATAACGCCCAGACGCTGCGCCTAGTGACCAAGCTCGAGCGCCGCTACCCGACCTTCGATGGCCTCAATCTGTCGTGGGAGGCCTTGGAAGGATTGGTCAAACATAATGGCCCTTTAATTGGGTCGCGTGCGTCCGATCAAAGGCCGTTGCCGGCGGCGATCACTGAATATGCCGAGGGCCACGATTTAGCGCTTGATACCTATGCCTCGGCGGAAGCTCAGGCCGCCGCCCTGGCCGACGACATCGCTTATAACAGCCACGACGTCGATGACGGCCTGCGGGCGAAACTGTTCGATATCGACGATGTCGCCGGCCTGCCGCTGGTGGGCCCGGCGTTCCAGAAGATGCGCCAGCGCCATGGCGACATCGAACGGCGGCGTTTAATCCATGTCTCGGTCAGCCAGATGATCGGCGCCATGGTCGAGGACCTGCTTGGCGAAACGCGGCGGCGGCTGGAGCAAACGGAGGTTGCGTCGGTTGAGGATATCCGCGCGCTCGATGGCCCTGTGGTGGCGTTCTCCGAGGAATTGGCCACCGCAGACCGGGCGGTAAAGACCTTTTTGGGCAAGAACATGTACCGGCACCATCGGGTCAACCGCATGACGTCCCAGGCGCGCCGCATAGTTGGCGAAATGTTCGACCTGATGTTCGCCGAACCGAAATTGTTACCGGCTGAGTGGCGCAGCCAGGCCGAGGAAAAGGGCGATGCCGGGCGGGCACGCATGATCGCTGACTACATCGCTGGCATGACCGACCGTTACGCGCTAGAGGTACACCGCAAACTATTTAATCCGGAAGCACTTTAATGAACGTTTTCAGTACTTTCAAAGAAGTTATTCAGACCGAAATAGAAGCGTTGCAGAACGCCGGCAGCCTGCCGATAGACCTTGATACCTCGCGCGCGTCCGTCGAGCCACCGCGCGAAGCAGCTCATGGCGATCTCGCCAGTAATGCAGCGATGGTTTTGGCCAATGCGGCGGGCATGAAGCCGCATGACCTGGCGAAACTATTGACCAAGCGGCTAGAGGCCCGCCCTCATATCGTCGCCGCTGAAATAGCCGGGCCCGGATTTATCAACTTGCGCCTCGACGACGATTTTTGGCGCGAGCATTTGCGCGATGTGCTAGCCGCAGGCGTTTCCTATGGCGATTCCACCGTGGGGCAGAGCGAGCCGGTCAATGTCGAATATGTCTCCGCCAATCCCACTGGGCCACTCCATGTGGGCCACGCCCGCGGTGCGGTATACGGCGATGTGCTAGCGTCGCTACTCTATAAGGCGGGTTACGCGGTCACCTGCGAATACTACATCAACGACGCCGGTGCCCAGGTTGATGCGCTGGCACGCTCGCTGCACTGGCGCTACTGTGAGGCGCTGGGCGACGACAAGGGCGACATGCCCGACGATTTGTATCCCGGTAATTACCTTGTCCCCGTCGGCAAGAAATTAGTCGCGCGCGACGGCGAAAAGTGGCGGGATAAGGCCGAGAGCGGCTGGCGGGCCGAGTTTCGCCAAATCGCGGTTGACGCCATGATGGAACAGATCCGTGACGATCTTGAGGCGCTGGGTATAGCGCAGGCGGTGTTTACCTCGGAGCTTTCCCTGGTCGAGGCCGGCATGGTTGACGCCGTGGTCAAGACCTTGGAAGGTAAGGACCTAATCTATGTCGGTGTGCTGGAACCGCCCAAGGGCAAAAAGCCCGACGATTGGGAAGAACGCCCGCAAACCTTGTTCCGGGCCAGCGACTTCGGCGACGACAGTGACCGACCGTTGAAAAAGTCTGACGGCTCGTGGACCTATTTTGCTAGCGACCTAGCCTACCATCTGGATAAGTACCGCCGCGGCTTCAAAACCCTGATCAATGTCTGGGGGGCCGATCATGGCGGTTACGTCAAACGGATTACTGCCGGAGTCGCGGCGCTGACTGGCGGCGAAGCCGAACTTGACGTCAAGCTGTGTCAGCTAGTGCGGTTACTGGAGGGAGGCGAGGTCGCTCGGATGTCGAAACGGGCCGGCACCTTCGTCACCCTGCGCGAGCTGGTCGACACCGTAGGCCGTGACGTGGTGCGCTTCATTATGTTGTCGCGGAAGAACGATGCGCAACTTGATTTCGACTTGGTCAAGGTGCGCGAGCAAACCCGCGACAACCCGGTGTTCTATGTGCAATACGCCCACGCGCGCAGTCATTCGGTCGCGCGTATGGCCAAGGAGGCATTTCCCGACGCCGAATTCACGGTCGAGGCGGTGCGTGACGCCGATCTAGCTCGCTTGACCGACTCGGATGAACTTGCGTTGATCAAAACGATTGCCGCGTGGCCGTCCACCGTGGAAGGGGCGGCGGGAGCCCACGAGCCGCACCGGCTTACCTTTTACCTGTACGACTTAGCGGCGGCATTCCATGCGCTGTGGAGCAAGGCTCGCGAGGATGCTTCGTTGCGATTTGTCGTTGCCAATGATGCCGAATTAACCCGGGCTCGCATGGCGCTGGTGCTTGGCGTGCGCACGGTGGTGGCTTCCGGGTTGCGGGTTATGGGTGTTGAGCCAGTGGACGAATTGCGGGCGTGAGGCGGAATAAATGGCGACAATAGACTACGATCACGAAGCTGAGCACATTGAACCGGGGACGGCCTTTGAAGAGCCGTCGCGCAGCTTGCGCTGGCGGATGAAAGTATTGGGTGGTTTGCTTGCCCTTGTAGCGGTGGCGACTCTCGGCTGGGTGGTGTGGATTGCCTATGACGAAGGTGTTCGCACCGGCACCGTTAAAACCGTGCCGGTGATACGCGCCGACGCTGGCGAGATCAAACGTAAACCCGATCAACCCGGCGGCCTGGAAGTTCCTCATCAGGGTATACTGGTGTTCGGCCGATTGGCCCCCGGGCAGGCCAACGAACCGGTCGAACGATTATTGCCGTTGCCCGAAGTGCCGATCAAGCTGCCGGTAAGCGGAAGCAGCCGGCCACCGGAGGTAAAAGCGGTCGGTCCGACAACGGTTCGGCCGGACACGGAAATTGTGGCGGCGCTAACGCCAAAACTCATCGAGCCAGCGCCGGCTAAAAAAGTGCCGTCGGTACCGACGGTCGATTCGGCGGAGATCGTTGCCAATACTCGGCCGCCGGCGGGCGTGCCCTTGGAGGCGCAGACCGATCTGGAGGTGAAAACGCCAGCCCCGCCACCGGTGGCTAAAGAAAAAGCACAGTCGCCTACAAAAGTCGTAGTAAAAACGCCAGATTCGGCACCGGAACCGGCTCCGGTTGAAAAACAGCCGGTAATACCGCCTGAGGCGGCTTGGAGGATTCAACTGGTTGCCCTGAATAATCCGAAGGATGCGGAAAGAGTTTGGGGTCGGTTGCAAAAGGCTAATAGTGATTTGCTCGGCGGGCTGACGTTACGCGTGCTGGCGGCCAAGCTGAAAAAGGGCACTTTCTACCGCGTTCAGGCAGGGCCGTTAGCCAGCCGTGCAGTGGCATCGGCTTTGTGCGGTACGCTGAAATCGAGAAAACAGGATTGTCTGGTTGTCGCTCCCAAGCGGTGATGTTCCAAGCGCGGTAATTTTCGGATGCGCCGGTCTTAAGGTGACGCCGGACGAAAGCGCGCTATTTCGCACAGTAAACCCCCTGGGCTTTATCCTGTTCGCCAGAAATTGCGAAACACCGGATCAAGTCACACGGCTGGTTGCTGAATTGCGTGATACCGTGTGTCGCGCCGATGCGCCGGTGCTCGTCGATCAGGAAGGTGGGCCGGTGCGCCGGTTGCGGCCGCCCCATTGGGACGATGTGCCAGCAGCGGCACGCTTTGGCGAGTTGTACGGCCAAGACCGGGAAGGCGCGAGTGTGGCTGCTGAACTTGCCGGGCGTCTCATCGCCGCGCAGTTGGCACCGCTGGGCATAACGGTAACTTGCGCGCCTGTCCTCGACGTTTCGTTCCCCGACACAGCAGACTTGATCGGCGAGCGTGCTTTCGCCTCCGATCCAGCGGTGGTCACCGAGTTGGCTAGCGCGTTCTGCGACGGCTTGCTGACCGGCGGCGTATTGCCGGTAATAAAGCATATGCCCGGCCACGGCAGGGCGACCGTCGACAGCCACCTGGAGGTGCCGCGCGTTACGGCGGCGGCCGAGACGTTGCGAGAGGCTGATTTCGTGCCGTTTCGTGCACTGGCGGAGCTGCCGTTGGGAATGACCGCCCATGTAGTGTTTGAGGCGTTAGAGACCGACAATGTGGCGACGGTGTCGAAAGCCGTAATCGGCAACATCATTCGCGGCGAGATTGGCTTTGATGGATTTTTGATGACCGACGATATTGGCATGGGCGCGCTGAGTGGCGATATGGCCAAGCGCTGTGACGCGGCGCTCTCCGCCGGTTGCGACACTATCCTGCATTGCTCGGGCGACTATGGTGAGATGCAATGCGTCGGCGCTGCGGTACCGCCATTGGGTAACGCTGCACAAGAGAGGTGGCGAAGAGCGGTCGCGCAATTAGCGCCGGCTGCCGGTATTGTGGGGGCTGCGGAATTAGCGCGGCAGTTGGCCGAGGTTATAGGTAGTGCTTGATGGCTGGAGGCCGATGACGTGAGTGGTGACTTTGCCAACGGCATCTGTATTGCCTCGGTCTGGATTAACCAGTTTTGCTGGCGGTGACATTACACGAGGCCGCCATGGCTGAGTTGCCTGGAAACTCGGCGACGATACCGCTGATAAGTTGGGACGCGTCACGTTCAACCCGCTGGTACATATCGACCGTATGGGCACGGTCATTATTCCAGGTCTGTTGATGTTCTTCGATCGCCGTTCCTATTCGGTGGTGCCAACGGTCAGTTTTAGCCGACTCGGGTCACCGTGGCGCGGCGTGATATTGGTCGCAGCAGCTAGTCGAGGAATAAATCTTATAATTGCATTAGTGTCGGCAGGCCGGATTCATGTGAGTTTTCTGCTTCCGGAAACAGCCGCGTACTAGGAGCGAATAAACCTAATAAATTTTTTAAAAAACAATGCTTTATTGGCTATATTTAATGTGTTACCTTTATTGTTACTTAACGATCTCTGGGTGTTGACCGGCATGTTGCCGGCATCGCTGGCGCGGCCGTTTGCAACCTTGAGCGCTACGGCTTGTTTATTCTCGTCGGTCTCATCTTTATTCTTCCACAACTGGGCGATGCCGCCGGCTTCGAAATTGATCCGTTTGCCTGGCTCATCGATGATCTAGCGCAGTTTGTAACCGGCGTGATAGTAGGCGTGGGTGGGGGTGAAATGAGTACAATGGTCGACAATTTCGAACAACCGGCACCCGATTACGCGCAGGCATCGGCCAGCGACATCCCCATGGGCACCGAATTGATTGTTCATCTGGACGGTTTCGAGGGGCCGATCGATCTGTTGCTGGACCTGGCGCGTGATCAGAAGGTCGACCTGACGAAAATCTCGATTCTCGGTCTGGCCGAACAGTACCTGACCTTCATTGAGGAGGCGCAGCGGCTGCGCCTCGAGGTCGCCGCCGATTATCTGGTGATGGCGGCGTGGCTGGCCTACCTCAAATCGCGCCTGCTGCTGCCGGTTGGCGAGGACGACGAAGAGCCGTCGGGCGCCGAGTTAGCGGCGGCGTTGTCCTATCAATTGCAGCGTCTAGAATCCATGCGCATCGCTGTGGAGATCCTGTTCGCTCGGCCGTTGCTGGGGCGCGATGTTTTCGCCCGTGGTGCGCCCGAAGGCATCCGCGTGATTACCCGGCCGGAATACGACGCGACGCTGTTTGAACTTCTGCAGGCCTATGGTTCGACCCAACGGCGCCGGAAACCTGCGCCTCTACGCATCGAAAGGATGGAACTGTTTTCCATGGATGACGCGCTGGGCCGTCTGGTTAGCCTTGTCGGCAAAGTGCTGGACTGGTCGACGTTGTCTAGTTTTCTGCCGTTTGGCATCAAGGACGATTTGGTACGCCGTTCCGCCGTGGCCTCCACATTTGCTGCTAGCCTGGAACTGGTACGCAGTGGCCAGGCGGAAATTCGCCAGGACCAACTGTTCGGTCCGATTTTCTTTCGCAGCCGCGACGGCGAACGTGTGCGGGGCGTGGCGACGTCGGCACTGGCAAATAACAGACCCGATCTCAGAGAGGTGAGTAATGACGACGACTCCTGACATGGCAGAAGCCGCTACCGCTGAACATTTGCGCCTTCTGGAAGCGGTTTTGTACGCTGCCGTCGAACCCCTCGATGAGGCCACGATTGCGGCGCGGTTGCCCAACGATGCTGATATCGACGCGCTGCTGGTTGACCTCACCAACATGTACGCCGGCCGCGGTATGAACGTGGTCAAGGTTGGCGGTAAATGGACACTGCGCACGGCGCCCGATCTGGCGGAAAAGCTGAAGATCGAGCGTGTGGCGCAACGGCGGCTGTCGCGGGCCGGACACGAAATCCTGTCGATTATCGCCTACCATCAACCGCTGACGCGGACGGAAATCGAAGCCATCCGGGGGGTCGCGGTCAATCGCGGCACGCTCGATGTGTTGCTCGAAGTGGGCTGGATCAAGCCGGGTCGTCGGCGCAACACGCCGGGTCGTCCGGTGGCATGGATAACCACCGAGGCGTTTTTGTCTCATTTTGGGCTCGAAAGTCTGCAGGATCTGCCGGGTGTCAAGGAGCTGAAAGCGGCGGGCCTGCTTGATACACGGCCGGCCATCGACGTGTACGCGTCGCGTGCACCGCAGGATGCGCTGCCGTTCGAATCGATCGAGGCCGCCGCCGAAGACGCCGAGGAAAATGTCGAGCCCTTGCACCCGGATGGCCACCTGGAGGATAGCCGCCCGGAAGGCGATACCGCGGCGTAATAGGCGCGGCGGCATATTGCCGCCGCTACCGCTTTGCCCTAGCTTTCGCCAACTAGGCAGCCCTAGGCGTCAATACCTATAGTTTCAGGCTGCGCAAAACAGATAAGTGGCCTTTATGAACCTGAGCCTTAGTCTCGAACATGTCAGCCATCGTTTCGGAAATCTTCTTGCTGTCGATGATGTGACGCTGTCGGTTGAGCCCGGCGAGATTGTTTGTCTGGTCGGCCCGTCGGGTTGCGGCAAGTCGACCTTGCTGCGGGTCGCTGCGGGCCTCGAACCGCTGCAACAGGGGCAGGTGATGATCGGTTCTGAGACCATGGCTGACGGATCGGTGACCGTGCCGCCGGAACGGCGCAACGTTGGCCTGGTGTTCCAGGACTACGCTCTGTTCCCCCATCTGTCGGTGCGCGACAATATCGCCTTCGGTCTGCGCGATATGTCAGCCGAGGACCGCCGCGCGCGTACCGATCGGGCGCTCGACCGCACCGGGCTCGAACGCTGGGCTGACACCTTTCCCCACGAACTTAGCGGCGGTCAGCAGCAACGCGTCGCCCTGGCCCGGGCGATTGCGCCACGGCCCCGGGTGGTTCTGCTCGATGAGCCCTTTTCGGGCCTCGACGCCCAGTTGCGCCACCGGGTTCGCGACGGTGCGGCCAGTATCTTGCGCGAAAGCGGTGTCGCCACGCTGATGGTCACCCACGATTCTGAGGAGGCGATGTATATCGCCAACCGCATCGCGGTCATGCGCGAGGGCGGCATTCGCCAGATTGGCCTGCCGGACGATATTTATCTGCACCCGGCCGACGCTTTCGTAGCTACATTCTTCGGCGACGTTAACCGCTTTCACGGTACCGTATCGGCGGCATCGGTAAAAACCCCATTGGGCAAGGTTGGCACCAACGGATTTGCCGACGGTACCGAGGTCGAGGTGCTAATGCGGCCAGAAGCGCTAGAACTGGCAGCCCCCGAGGGCACAGCAGCGGCTACGGCGGCAATCGTCGAAAGCGCCCGATTTCTGGGTAGAACCAGTTTGATCGATGTGATTGTCGGCGATGACGAGGCTATTTCCGTCCGCATTCGGGTCTCTGGGCGGCAATTACCGGCGAAAGGAACCCAAGTATTTGTGCGCCAGAGCGGCGATCAGGCCTTTATATTTGGCCCCACTTACCCTAAATGACTAAAAACAATACGTAGTTTTACTTCTGCGCGTTACAACTCGGCGTGACCGCCGTTGCGGTGGCATCGCCTTTCTGCGATAGTCCGCGCAAATGGGGCCTTAATTCGGGACCCAAGGAAAATTGGAGCACCTGAGCAATGGGTACATTTTCGATCTGGCATTGGCTCATCGTCTTGGTGGTTGTGCTTGTTCTGTTCGGCGGCAGGGGAAAAATTCCCTCACTCATGGGCGATGTCGCCAAGGGTATTAAGTCCTTTAAATCGAACATGAAAGAGCAGACCGAAGAGTCTAGCGACGACAAGAAGATTGAGGCCGACAACAGCGCCGCGTCGTCACCCGTACAAGACGAGCACACTGCGGCCAAAAGCTAACTCTGCCGCACCGTCGCTGTTGCAGCCGGTAAGTACTGCAACCAACCTCGATCGGGCCGTATAACCATGTTCGACATCGGCTGGCCGGAATTGCTGCTGGTCATGGTGGTGGCCCTGGTCGTCATCGGCCCCAAGGACTTGCCGGCGGCAATCCGTACCGTAACCACGATCTTGCGCAAAATGCGCGGGATGGCGGCCGAATTCCAGAGCGGCCTCGACGATATCGCACGTGAGGCCGGCGTCGACGAAGTCAAAAGCAGCTTCGAAGAAGTGGCCAGCTATGACCCGAAAGCGGCGCTCGACAACATCGCCGAAATGGACGAGGGCGAATTCGTTCTCGATGCTGATGGCGGACCGGATTTAGGTAATTCGATCCTCGATCCGGAAATCCAATCGCACATGTTTGACGACGACCTAGGTGCCGTCGCAACGGAGACTCCTGAACCATCGAGCGAAGCGGCCAATGAAGACGAGCCGACGGTCGCGCCGGCATCCGGTAATAGCTAATGGTCGACGAAACAAGCGACGAGTTCGACGACGAGGGTATCGAAAGCAGCCGTATGCCCTTGGTCGAACATCTGTCGGAACTGCGCCGGCGGTTACTGTTTTCGCTGATAGCCTTCGTGGTGATGTTTCTCGCCTGCTTCTATTTCGCCGACACGTTCTTCAATTTCCTCGTCGAACCTCTGGCAAAGATTTTTGAAGGCCAAGAGGGCCGGCGGCTAATCTACACTGCCCTGCACGAAAAATTCTTCACCAACATCAAGGTGGCGTTCTTCGTTGCCGCTTTTCTGTCGTTTCCCATAATGGCTTCCCAAATATGGAGATTTATCGCACCGGGCCTCTTCAAGCGCGAGAAACGGGCGTTTATGCCATTCCTGTTAGCCACGCCCGTGTTGTTTTTCGCCGGCGGTGTTTTCGTTTACTATGTACTGTTACCGGTGGCTTGGCAGTTTTTTTCCAGTTTCGAACAATTGGCCGACGAAAGCTTGCTGGCGATCACGCTAGAGCCCAAGGTCAATGAATATCTCTCGCTGGTAATGCGCTTGATCTTCGCATTCGGGCTCAGCTTCGAGTTGCCGGTGGTGTTGCTGATCCTAGTGAAGGTCGGCATGACGTCACCGGAGGGACTCAGGAAAAAGCGGCGTTACGCCATCGTTGTTGCGTTTATCTGTGCGGCCGTCCTAACACCGCCTGATCCTCTGAGCCAGCTTGCCCTGGCGTTGCCTATTATCTTGCTCTACGAAGCCTCGATTTTCGTGGCGGTGCAGATGATGCGCGGGCGCGAGGCTGAAGACGCCAGCGAGACCTAAAGCAGTTTACGGCCCGCCACCGCTGGACGCGGTTCGCGGTGGGCCATATAAGGTCGCCGAACCAATGGAACGCGACGACCATGTTCGATCTCAAATGGATTCGTGAAAATCCTGAAGCTCTGGACGGCAGCCTGACGCGCCGCGGAGCCGAAGCTGCGTCGGCGGATATATTGAAGCTCGACACCGAGCGGCGTGGTGTGCAGACCCGTTTACAGGAATTGCAGAACCGCCGTAACGCGGCGTCGAAGAAAATTGGCAAAGCCATAGGCGAAGGGCGCGCCAACGAGGCCGAGGCGCTCAAGCAAGAGGTTGGCGATCTGAAAGCGGCAGTGCAGGAGGCCGAGCAGGCCGAGCGCGAACTCAGCGCCACGATGCAGGGTTTGCTGGAAGGGCTACCGAACATCCTCGGCGCCGACATCCCCTATGGCACCAGCGAGGACGACAACGCTGAGCTGCGGCGCGTCGGATCGCTGCCGGAATTTTCCTTCGAACCGCGCGAACATTTCGATCTCGGCGAGGCGCTGGGAATGATGGATTTCAAGGCTGCGGGTAAGCTGAGCGGGTCGCGCTTTGTCATGCTGAAAGGGGTGTT
>CAZHBA010000003.1:0-56140 GCA_964530225.1 uncultured Rhodospirillaceae bacterium
CCGACAACCCAATACGCCGTACAACCTTCGCTTTCGGTACGATAGCAAACATGGCAATCGTTGATCGCCGCCATGGATAGACCGGACCACATTTTGCGCGCTTCGTCCTCCGAAGCGTAGGGAACGAAGCACCGCTCCGTCTCACCGTTGGCAATCTCGGTGAATTTGGTATGGGTATAAGCTCCGCCGACAACCCAGTATTGTTGCGTTATAACGCCCTCGAACAGCACCACCGCACTGCGGCCACGCGATATCCAGATAGTCAAAAAAAACGGCGAAAGCGGTTAGCAACTCCCCAATAAAGGACCGTTATAAGGATACTTGGGTGCAAAATCGCCGCATAGCTGGCGAAAAAGTTCCTTCGATATGGGGCCGTCAGGCCTTACATAAGAACGTCAAACACATACTCCCCTTTGCAGGAACTTCCAAATGAGTCTCAATTCCTCGGATGACGATCGCAATCTGCTCGACGATTTACTGAAAAAAGCCAAAGCGCGTGGTGCCGATGACGCCGACGGCATGCTGGCACGCTCGACCTCGTTATCCCACGCCCAACGGCTCGGCGAGATCGAGAAACTCGAACGCGAGGAAAGCTTCGATCTGGGCTTACGGGTGTTCCGCGGCCAGAAGCAGGCGGTGGTTTCGTCGGCCGACCTCAGCGCCAAAGCCCTAGACGATCTGGTCGACCGGGCGTTGGCCATGGCCGCCACGGTACCCGATGACCCGTGGTGCGGCTTGGCCGACCCGGATCAACTCTCCACCACCACAGACAAATTGGACATGGTCGACGCCGACGAGCCGAGCGACGAAGATCTCGTCGCCATGGCACGGACTTGCGAAGATGCCGCGCGCGCGGTCGACGGCATCACCAACTCCGAGGGCGCATCAGCCAGCTGGGGTCGCACCCAGGTGGCGTTGGCGGCTACCAACGGCTTTTCCGGTGCCTATGCGCGCACTGATTTTGGCGTCGGCGTGTCGGTCATCGCCGGCGAAGGTACCGATATGGAGAGTGACTATGATTACAGCCAGGCGGTGTTCCGGTCCGAACTGGAAAATCCCGCTATAACCGGCACCAGCGCCGGTATGCGCGCCGTCGCCCGGCTCGGCGCGCGCAAGATGCCCACCATAGAGGCTACGGTTGTGTACGACCCCCGCGTTGCTAGCGGTCTGCTTAGCCACCTGACCGGGGCGATCAACGGATCGGCTGTCGCCCGCGGTACCAGCTTTCTGAAAGACCAATTAAACAAAGCGGTGTTCTCGCCAAGTATCACCATCGTCGACGATCCCCACCGCCCCCACGGTTTGCGCTCGAAACCCTTCGACGGCGAGGGTCTGGCAAACGAGAAGCTGAACCTTGTCAAGGACGGCGTATTGACGACTTGGCTGCTCGACCTGGCCACAGCACGCCAGCTGGGAATGATCAGCTGCGGGCGAGCGTCGCGCGGCACCTCAGCACCGCCCAGTCCGTCGCCCACCAACCTCCACCTTGAAGCTGGTACGCTGACGCCGGACGAGCTGATGGCCGACATCGACAATGGCTTTTACATCACCTCGCTGATGGGCATGGGCGTCAACGGCGTGACCGGCGACTACAGCCGCGGCGCCAGCGGCTTCTGGATCGAAGGCGGCAAGATTACCTTCCCGGTGACGGAAATGACCGTGGCCAGCAATCTTAAAGACATGTATCGGAATCTGCGCCCAGCGAACGATCTGGAGTTCCGCTACGGCACCAACTCCCCAACCGTGCGCATCGGCAGCATGACGGTCGCTGGTGGCGGTTGAGCTAGCGCACCGTCATGGTATACCGGTTCGGCACGACGCAGGGGCTGCGCGCCGTTGACTGAACAGACACAAACCAAACCCGCGCTGGACGGCACCACCCGTTTTCTGGTGGCCCGGCTGTGGCGCGACTGGATGCGCATCCATCTGGCGCAATTAGTTATCGCTGGTGCTCTGATGCTCGTCGTCGCGGCTTCAGTAGCGGTCTATCCAAAATTAATCGAAACGTCGATCGACCTGCTCGAACAACGCGACATCAAAGGGTTCTTTCTGATGCCGCTGGTGATCGTTGCTGTCGCCATTTTCAAGGGCCTAGCCAGTTACGTCCAAACCGTCGTCAGCCAGTCGGTGGCCTTGCGCATCATCAACCAATTGCAGAAGGCGATGTTCGCTCACCTGATGCGCGCCGATATCGCCAGTTTCCACGAAACCTCGGCCGGCAAGCTGATGTCGCGGTTCACAAACGACGTCAACATGATGCGCGACGCACTATCGAAGTCGCTGGTCGGCTTGGTGCGCAACACGCTGACCGCGACTGCATTGATCGGCATGATGTTCTATCTCGATTGGCTGCTGGCGCTGATCGTAGTCGTCTTGTTGCCTGTCGGTAGCCGCCCGGTTATCCGCATCGGCCACCGCCTGCGCCGTGCTGCGGCCAACTCACAAGTGGAAATGGGTGAGATGACGGCTAATCTCGACCAAGCGTTGGCCGGCGTCAGGCTGATCAAGTCCTATCGTATGGAAGCCCACGAACAGAAGTGCGCGAACAATTTGTTCGATAGCGTCTACCGACTGACGATGAAAACCGTCAAAGGGCGTTCGCGCACCTATCCGATTCTCGAAACCCTGGGCGGCACCTCTATCGCCGCGATTTTAGCGTTTGGGGGCTGGCGCATTATCTCTGGCACCGGAACTCTGGGCGAATTTGTCGCCTTCCTTACCGCCGTCATCATGGCCTATCAGCCGATCCGTTCGCTGGGTGCGCTCAACGCCAGCCTCCAGGAAGGCCTCTCGGCGGTGCACCGCAGCTTCGCGCTGCTCGATACCGAACCGGAGATCGTCGACCGCACCGATGCGCGAAATATCGAGGCCTGCCAGGGCGCCCTGGCCTTCGAAGCCGTGGATTTTTCCTACGAGGAGAAAGTGTCGGCCCTGCATGACATTTCCTTCGCCGTAACCCCAGGGCAGACAGTGGCACTGGTGGGCCCCAGCGGCGCCGGGAAATCGACGATTTTGAACTTAATTCCACGCTTCTACGACCCCGATCGGGGGCGCGTGACGATCGACGGTACCGACGTGCGCGACCTGACCTTGGCCGATCTGCGCGCACAGATCGCCCTGGTCAGCCAAGACGTTACCCTGTTCAACGACAGTGTCGCCGCCAACATCGGGTTCGGACGGCCAGAGGCATCGCGCGAGGACATCGTTGCCGCGGCAACAGCGGCGGCTGCACATGATTTCGTCAGCGCCTTACCACAGGGCTACGAGACTGTCGTCGGCGACCGCGGCGCCACCCTGTCGGGCGGCGAGCGCCAGCGCATCGCCATCGCCCGGGCGATGCTGCGCGACGCGCCAATTTTGCTGCTCGACGAAGCCACCAGCGCTCTCGATGCAGAGTCCGAGCGCCAGGTGCAGCAGGCCCTCGACCGGCTCACTCAGGGCCGGACGACTCTGGTCATCGCCCACCGGCTGGCCACGGCCATGGGCGCCTATATGATTTACGTGATGGATGGTGGGCGCATCGTCGAAGCGGGAACTCATGTCGAACTTCTCGCCAAAAGCGGTCTTTATGCGCGGTTAAGCAAATTGCAGTTCCGAGACGAACCGGCCGAGCTAGAGGCTCATTCGCAAGATCAGCTGGCGACAGCACCCGCGCCCGCATGAGCAAAACTGGTTTCACTGGCGCGTTGCCGCTGCTCGGCCTGTATCGTGGTCTCACGACAGTAGGCTTGCCGCTAATTCAGTTGCTACTACGGCAACGCATAGCACTCGGGAAAGAAAACCCGGCCCGTGTCGAAGAGCGTCGCGGCGTGGCATCATTGCAGCGCCCCGAAGGATCCCTGGTATGGATTCACGCGGCGAGCCTCGGCGAGGCGCAGTCGGTGCTAGTTTTAGTCGACCGGCTTATCCGCGAGCGGCCGGCGCTCAGCATCCTAATAACAACCGGCACCGTAACGTCTGCTAGCCTGATGGACGAACGCCTGCCGAAGCGCGCCCTCCACCAATTTGTTCCCATCGACCGTTCTGCCTGGGTGCGTCGCTTTCTTAAATATTGGCAACCCGATTTGGCGATCTGGGTCGAGTCCGAATTATGGCCGAATCTATTGCTTGAGACCGCCGCGCGCGGCGTCCCCATGGTTCTGCTCAACGCACGCATATCCGCCGATTCGCACACCGGATGGCAACGCGCGCGTGGCCTCGCCCATCACCTGTTGTCGAGCTTTTCACTGGTTCTGGCCCAGGACGAGACCATTGCCGCGCGCTTGCTCGACCTCGGTGCGGCCAATGTATCGGTATCGGGTAATCTCAAGACTGCCGCCGCCCCGCTACCAGCGACTGCTACTGACCTCCTGGAACTGCAAGACGCCATCGGATCGCGGCCGGTGTGGCTAACCGCCAGCACCCATGACGGCGAAGAGGCGATCGTCGCCAAGGCCCATATGAGCGCCGTTGAGAAGATTCCCGGCCTGTTGACCATCGTCGCCCCGCGCCACCCGCAACGGGGAGCCGAGGTTGCCGCACACCTCGAAGAGCAAGGCCTGACGGTCGCCCGCCGCTCCCTGTCCGAACCGATCACCGACGCGTTCGACATTTACCTGGTCGACGGAACCGGCGAACTGGGCCTGTTCTACCGGATTGCGCCAGTCGCCTTTATCGGCGGCTCGCTGATCCCACATGGCGGTCAAAACATGCTGGAAGCCGCTGTGCTAAAATGCGCCATCTTACACGGACCGCACATTGCCAACTTCCAGGCTATCGCCGATGAACTCGCACAGGCCGGCGCCAGCCGCCAGGTCGATAGTAGCGAGGCCTTGGCGGAAGCGGTCGAAGCACTGCTGGCGAACCCCGCTAAGGCCGCGGAAATGGCCGACGCCGCGGCGACGACGGCAGCAGCGCGCGACGATGTCCTCGACCGGGTAGCTGCGGCACTGTCGCCATTGCTCGACGGCATCACCCCGACCAGTCCCGCGGCCACCCCATGAAAACGCCCTCATTTTGGTATGGCGCACCGGGTGCGGTGTCGGCGTTGCTGGCGCCAGCTGCCGGTGTTTACGCGCTCGCCAGGCGCCTCAAGAACCAATTCGCCCATCCCTACCGGGCCGCCGTACCGGTTATCTGCGTCGGTAATCTGGTTGCCGGTGGCACCGGCAAGACCCCGGTGGTACTGGCGCTAGCAACACTATTGAAAGACCGCAAGGCGGCCTTTCTTACCCGCGGTTATGGCGGCAGCGAAGCCGGGCCAGTGCAGGTCAAAGCCTACCGCCACCGCGCCGACGAGGTTGGCGACGAACCGCTATTGCTGGCGCGCGCCGCAACAACCTGGGTGGCGCGCGACCGCGCTGCCGGTGCCCGGGCGGCAGCTGCAGCCGGCGCCGAACTCATCATCATGGATGACGGCTTTCAAAATCTGTCGCTGGCCAAGAATTTCAGCCTCGTTGTCGTCGACGGCGTCACCGGATTCGGCAACGGTCGATTGGTACCCGCCGGCCCCCTACGCGAACCGGTAGGGGCGGGCCTAGCACGCGCCGACGCGCTTGTTATCGTCGGCGACGATAAGACCGGTATCGCGGCCAACATGCACCCCGATTTTCCCGTGCTCGCTGCCCACCTCGAGCCAACGCAAGACACCGGGTTCGTCGCCGGCAAGCGCGTGGTCGCTTTCGCCGGTATTGGCCACCCCGCGAAGTTCTTCACCACGCTGGAGAAAATGGGCTGCTCCATAGCCGCCCGCCACGCCTTTGCTGACCACCATAGTTACAAGACCGACGAGATCATGAAGATCTGCGTTGAGGCCACGGCGCTCGACGCCTCGCCGGTAACCACCGAAAAAGACTGGGTGCGTCTGCCGCAGCAAACCCGCTCGATGGTGCAAACGGTACCGGTGATCCTGGAATGGCAGGACGAGGCACGGGTGAAAGAATTACTGGCAAGGTTGCTTAGCCAATAAAAAGGCCTCATGCTGAGCCTGTTGAAGTATGGGGCTGGGAACACCTCGTCTTTCGACAAGCTCAGGATGAGGTGTTCTGGAAACTGTCGGATTATTCAGCTTTTTTAGGCAGCACCAATTCCGGATCAAGCCGCACATTGAACCAGTTGAGCCGCCAATCGAGATGGGGGCCGGTGGCGCGGCCGGTGGCGCCAATGGTGCCTATTACTGCACCCTGGACAACGCTATCGCCGGCCTTCACGCCGACCGAATTCATATGGGAATAGATCGTCGTCAGTCCATGGCCGTGATTGATCGCCACCGTACCACCGGTGTAAAATAGGTCAGTCTCGGCCAACACCACCTCGCCCGCCGCCGCAGCGTGCACCGGCGTGCCGACCGGGCTGGCGACGTCGAGGCCGTAATGGGGCCGACGCGGCTGCCCGTTCAAGATACGCTGGCTGCCATAGAAGCCGCTGAGCCGGCCCGCCGCCGGCAGGATAAAGCCCTGAAGGAAGTCCATAGTGGCGCTTTCGCGTGAGCGTGCCGCCTTGATCAGCGCACCCTCGCGGTGGATGCGCTTTAAGACTTCTGGCGGTGGGGTCACCGTGCTTGGCGGCAGCCCATCGACGTGCTCGATCCGCCATTGCCGCGGTGCAATGGTCAAAGCTTGGCTCTCCTGCCGTCCGTCCGGATGGGTGATCGCTAACGTCGCTTCGGGACCATGGTCGCGACCGATGCCGAACACGAAGGTTCCGGATTGGGGATCGACGCGCAGCGTGCGTCCTTCGAAGGTAACTTTCGACCCCGGCGCTACCGTGCCAACGATCAGCCCGCCTTGGGTTAGAGGTCCGGTTAGTTCGACTGCGGCGGCTGGCACAGCGGCTAGGAGAACCCACTCAAGGGCAAGCCAAATTGCCTTCACAGCAGGCTTCCCTGGGAATCGTCGGATGGCGATTTGCGCTTTGCTTTTGGTTTTTTTTTGGCGGCATGAGTTTGCGAAGGCACTCCGCCACCCGTGCTCACCGACGATACCACAGCCTCGGCGCGGCCATCGTCTTTGAAGGCCAACGATATACCGTCGCCCGGCGACAACATATCGGCGGCGGACACCGGCGCGCCAGCGTCATCGCGCACAACGACGAAGCCGCGCTCAAGCACGCCCTTGTAGGAATAGCTTTCGAGAAGTTTTTCGGTGTTCTCCAAATATTGAGCGCGGATCTGATATATCGCCTGCCCCAAGCGACTGAAGCGCGCGTCGCTCTGGATAACCACTGCCAGATCTTGGCGCTTACGGGCGATATAATCGCCGGGGCGGACCAGTTGAGCCGCCACCTCGCCGACCTGCTGCCGGCGGCCGTCGATCAGGCTCGCCATCGCCGGGGCTAGGCGCTCGCCCCAATCGTCGCTGCGTTGCATAGCGGCTTCAATCAGGCGGCGGGGTTCGGGTAGGCCGCGGGCCAAGCCAGTGATATGTTGTTTTAACCCACTGAACTGGCGAGTCATGGCGCCAAATAGCCGCGCGCCGTCATCGGCCACCTGGGCCAGGAGTTCAGTGCGCACCGGCACGGCGAGTTCCGCCGCCGCGGTCGGAGTTGACGCCCGCCGATCGGCGGCGAAATCGATTAGAGTGGTGTCGGTTTCATGGCCGATGGCGGAGATCAGCGGAATGTCGCTGGCCGTCGCCGCACGCACTACGTTTTCGTCGTTGAACGCCATCAGATCTTCCAGCGAACCGCCGCCACGCGCGACGATCAGCAGATCCGGGCGCGGTACGTCGCCGCCCGCCTTCAAGGCATTGAACCCGGCGATTGCCGCGCTCACTTGCTCGGCTGCGGTTATACCCTGCACCAACACAGGCCACAGCAGCACCCGACGCGGAAAGCGGTCGTTCAGCCGGTGCATGATATCCCGAAAGACGGCGCCGGTTGGCGAGGTAACAACGCCGATAATTTTGGGCAGGTAGGGCAGCGGCTGCTTACGGTCCTCGTCGAACAGACCCTCGGTGGCAAGCCGTTTGCGCCGCTCCTCAATCATCTTAAGCAGCACACCTTCGCCGGCGATCTCTAGCCGCTCGATCACCAATTGATATTTCGAGCGCGCGGCGTAGGTGGTGATGCGCCCGGTGGCGATGACCTCAAGCCCATCTTCGGGTTCAATATCGAGCTTGCCCGCGGTGCCGCGCCAGCACACCGCGTCCATATTGGCATCGGCGTCCTTCAACGCCATATAGAGATGGCCCGAGGCGGCACGCTTGAAACCGGACACTTCGCCGCGCACCCGCACATAGCCGAACGCGTCCTCGACGACGCGTTTCAGGGCGCCACTGAGCTCGGCGACGCCGTAGACCGGCGGCTCGTTGCTAGCGGTGGCCTCGTGGGTGGGCGTATCAGGGGCGTACGTATTCATCGACTCATCTGGCATAATACAAAAACAACGGCACATAACGAAGGATCAAACATGCGGGTATTAGTAGTTGGCGGTGGCGGGCGCGAGCATGCACTGTGCTGGGTGATCGCGGCGTCGCCCCTATGCGGCGCGCTCTATTGCGCGCCGGGAAACGCGGGCATCGCCCAGGACGCTCAATGCGTTCCGATTGCCGCCGATGATGTCGAAGGCCTACTGCGCTTCGCCAGCGAAAACACCATCGACTTTGTCGTCGTCGGTCCCGAGGCGGCGCTGGTACTGGGCCTGGTCGACCAACTCACCGAGGTCGGCATCAAGGCGTTCGGACCGAGTGCCGCCGCCGCCAAACTTGAAGGTTCGAAAGGTTTCATGAAGGATCTGTGCGCCAAGTACGGCATCCCGACCGCCGCCTATGGCCGCTTTACCGATGCCGATACCGCCAAAGCCTATATCGAACATCAGGGTGCCCCGATCGTCGTCAAGGCCGACGGGCTAGCTGCTGGCAAGGGGGTCACGGTGGCGCAATCGGTCGACGTGGCACTGGCTGCCGTCGACGCGGCGATGACCGACGCTGCCTTCGGCGACGCCGGCCGCGAACTGGTGATCGAGGAATACATGGTCGGCGAAGAGCTAAGCTTTTTCGCTCTCATCGACGGCAAGACCGCGCTGCCGCTGGTCGGCGCCCAGGACCACAAGGCGGTTGGCGACGGCGACACCGGCCCCAATACCGGCGGTATGGGCGCCTATTCACCGGCACCAGCGCTCACCGAGGTGCTGCAGGCCGAGATCACGGAGCGCATCATCACCCCCACGGTCGCGGGCATGGCGGCGGAGGGCACGCCCTTTACCGGCGTGCTCTATGCCGGGCTGATGCTGACCGACGAGGGGCCGAAGCTGCTGGAATACAATGTGCGGTTCGGCGATCCGGAATGTCAGGTGCTGATGCTGCGCCTGCGCTCGGACATTTTACCGGCGCTGGTGGCAGCTTGTGACGGCGCTCTCGACAAATTCGATTTGCGCTGGTCCGACGACGCCGCGCTGACCGTGGTCATGGCCACTGAAGGCTATCCCGGCGCCTACGCTAAAGGCAGCGAAATTCGTGGACTCGATGCGGTCAGTCCGGAAGACGCTATCGTCTTCCATGCCGGCACCATGGAAAATAACGGACGGCTGCTAGCCAATGGCGGCCGGGTGCTAAACATCACCACTAGCGGTGCCACCATCAGCGAGGCTCAAGCCAAGGCCTACGCCGCGGTCGAAAAAATCGACTGGCCCGAGAGCTTTTGCCGCCGCGACATCGGCTGGCGCGCTGTCGCCCGGGGAGCGTAGGAACTGACTCTTCCATATCAACATTTGAACGGCCCCCATCTGCACAGATGGCGGGCAAAAATCGGCAGTTTACTTTCAAATTAAAAGTATTAGCTGCTTGGCTCTGATGGATCGTCATCCCGGTTGGTTTCGGAAGCCTTATCCGCGGCCGCTGACACAAAAGTAATTCAACAACTTACGAACTCTACTGGATAAGCGGTGGCCCCTATGTCTGGCGCGTAATGCTGGCAACGGAAATCAAGAGGTTCGCCTACGACCCGTACCGATTGGGCGCGAGCAAAGGCGAACACAAGACACCAGAGCATCTAGAGATGGACCCGCGCGGAAAAGTGCCGATGCTGAAAGATGGAGATATGGTAGTTTATGAATCGATCACCATCTTTACCTGTCTGGAAAGCAAGTACTCCGAACCGTCATTATTCGGGACGACGCCGAAGGAAACTGGCAAAATTTGGCAGCGTGTATCAGAAGTTACGAACTATGTGCGTTCACCGATCGCCGACGATATTATCGCGCCACTTTTCCAGGGCCGGGCGAAGGCGAATGCGATACGGGATACCGCTGGCCCCGCCCGCGACGCCTTGAAATAGTCCGATGACATACTTTCTAAAGCAGATTACCTGGTAGGCGAATTTCTATCGGCTGACGATATGGTTCTGTTACCGATCCTGCAGGGCCTCGTGCGTGAGGCCAATAGAGACGACGCGGCTCCCTTGAATTTTGGTATTCGCCCTAACGGGGAAAATTATCCCGGCATTACGGCGCGGCTGGAACGCGTCGGAGCCCTGCTGGACTATGACAAAACCTACCCGCCCCATTGGAAAAACTAGGGAGTCACAAGCCGCAAGTATCTAAGACAAAACTTACCCCGACAGAAGCACATGGTCGCGGCCGAGCGAAGCGATATCAGTCACCCCCATCACCCCCATGGTGCGGCGGATTTCAGCGTCGAGGATTTCCAGCGCGCGGGTCGCCCCGGCCTCACCGGCGGCTGCAACGCCATAGAGCGTCGCGCGGCCGATAATCACGGCGTTAGCGCCGAGCGCCACACCCTTGAGCACGTCGCTACCACGCCGGAAGCCGCTGTCAACAATGATCGTCGCCCGGCCGCCGACTGCGGCGACGATCGCCGGCAGGACATCAATCGGCGCCGGCGCCGCGTCGCTGGCGATACCGCCATGGTTGGAGACAATCACCCCGTCAACGCCACAGTCTGCCGCCATCACCGCGTCGTCGGGATGGAGGATACCCTTGACGATCAACGTACGCGGCCACATGTCGCGCACCCGGCGTAAAAAGTCCCAATCCAACGTATCATTCTTGACGAGAAAGCCGCGCACTTCTGTCGGTGAAAACGTATCGGGAATTTGAATGTTGACGTAGCGCGGCATGTGTCGCTCAGTGAGGACGTAATGGCCCAATGTGCCGAACAGCCAGCGCGGATGCAGCAGCGTATCGATGGTATTGCGCGGTGTGATGCGCACCGGAAACGTCATCCCGTTACGGATGTCGAACTCGCGGTTGTAGGGAATGGTCGAGTCGACGGTTAAGACCAGCGCCTCGAAACCGGCATCGCGAGCCCGCCCAACCGCCACCATCGAGGCTTCCATGTCGCGCCAGACATAGAGTTGGTACCACTGGGTACCGCCACCGTTGGCCAAGATATCTTCCATCGCGGTGTTCGACGTACTGGCGATCGTAAAAGGTATGCCAGCCTTCGCCGCAGCACACGCTAGCGCGGTCTCGCCGCGAAACCAGGCATATCCTGCCGGCCCAGTAGGACCGATCACCAGCGGTAACGCTTGGGGCTTGCCGAACAAGGTGATCGCCGGGTCGCGGTTCGAGGTGTCGTTGAGCACGCGCGACACTAGTTTAATGCGCTCCAGTGCCGCGCGGTTGTGGCGCAACGCGATGTCGTCTTCGCTGCCCCGGTCTATGAACTGGAAGATGGCCTTGGTCAGGCGCCGCTTCGCCATACGGCGCAAATCTTCAATATTGAGCGCTTTACGCGATAGATCGGTCACGTACTATCTCCCTCCACCACTTGGCCCCCGGCGGTATTGGCCGCTTGAGCGGCTCTGCCCCAAGACAAGCACGCCGATGCCACCCATACAAGGCGGGCGGACAATCGCTTAGCCGCGTAGCCAGAGACAGAAAATCGCTTTAACATTCCTGGCGGAGGAAGCCCGTATGCACATCGAACCCGTAACCGCCCTGATTGGCGCCGAAGTTTCCGGTGCTGACCTAGAGAGCCTGTCGGACACCGAATTCGCGCAAATCGAGCGGGCGTTTACGGAACATCAGGTGCTGTTCTTCCGCGACCAACCGCCGCTTGATCCGGAGGCACAGGTCGCGTTTGCCAAACGGTTCGGCGAACTACACTACCACCCAGCCGCGCCGCACCCCGAGGGCCATCCGGAACTCTTCATCATTCACGCCCACAAGAATTCCACCTATGCCGACGGCAATGGCTGGCATACCGACGTGTCGTGCGATGTCGAGCCGCCACTGGGCACGTGTCTGCAGTTGCGCGTGTTGCCACCAATCGGCGGTGATACGCTGTTCGCCAGCATGTGCGCGGCCTTCGGAACGCTGTCGCTAACATTGCAGGAATTTCTTTCAGGCCTTACCGCGACACACGAATCCGAGCATATTTATCGCGGTCGTTACGCTAAACGAGGGATCGACGACACCGGCAAGGTCTATCCCAGCGCCGAACACCCGGTGGTGCGTACCCACCCCCAATCGGGCCGCCAGGCGCTGTACGTGAACCCCAGCTTTACTACCCGCATCAACGGATTGGAGCCGGCCGAAAGTAAGGCGCTATTGGATTTTCTTTACAGCCACCAACAGCGGCCCGAATTCCAGGTTCGCTTCCGCTGGACCGAGAACGCTATCGCTTTTTGGGACAACCGCTGCACCCAGCATTTCGCCCTATGGGACTACTGGCCACACGAGCGCAAGGGCCACCGGGTGACAATCAAGGGAGAACGGCCTTATTACGAGGCCAGCAAGCTGGTAAAATCCGAGCTCAGAATTTCCCAGCGTCACGACTAACGCGGCAAGGATTTACGTATAGATCAGCGATATAGTTTGCACTATATCCCTATATCCCTCAAGTCATCGTATTCGTCATCCACGATTTCTTGAATCTTACCCCAAATATTATGCTTCTCATTGCCTGCGTTTTCTTCGCCCGCAACTTCACCGGGAACTGATGCCGGCTCGGTCAAAAAGACTTCAATCACCGCTTTAATCGGAAGACCGTCCGGATTACTTGAAGAAGTGCTAGTGAGCGGTCCATGCTCAATGCAGTTTATAGCCGCCAAATACAAAAGACGTCGATCAGTCGATTCTATCCCGCTAGGGAACACTCCCGTGATGGTTAACTAACAAATCACCGCCCTGTTCACCGTCGGGCAGCAAAAAAATCCTGTAGTAGCGCCGCGCAGCTTGCTTCTTCCAGACCCCCGATGATTTCAGGCGTATGGTGACAGGTCGGTTGATCGAAAATCCGCGCGCCGTGCTCGACACCACCACCCTTAGCGTCGTAGGCGCCAAAATAGAGTCGGCGAATGCGGGCGAACGAGATCGCCTGGGCACACATGGCACATGGTTCCAGCGTCACATAGAGATCGCAGTCCGTCAGGCGCGACGCACCCGCTAACACCGCCGCTTCCCGTAGCGCCAGTAGTTCGGCGTGGCCGGTGGGATCGTTATCGGCTTCGACCCGGTTACCAGCCCGGGCCAACACCCGACCGCTAGCCGCGTCGACGACAACCGCGCCGACGGGCACTTCACCACGGCCCGCCCCGACTTGGGCTTCAGCGATCGCCATTTCCATGTATCGATCATCGCTCATCGTCTGACCGTGCCGCGCAACCGTTAAAATTGCAACGGCGCGGTCGGCAGGCGTAAAGTCCAGCCATGACAAATCCGACCAAGCGGCCCTTGATTGGCATCACGCTGGATTCAGAGGGGCCCGGCGGCTATTCCAACCTGCCGTGGTACGCTCTACGCAAAAATTACAGCCAGGCCATCGTCCAGGCTGGCGGGCTTCCCGTGGCTCTGCCCCACGAACCCGAGCAGGCCGACGCCTATCTCGACCAAATCAACGGCGTGATGATCACCGGCGGTGCGTTCGACGTCGACCCAGCGATCTTTGGCGCCGATGAACGCCACCCCACGGTGACCACCAAAGATCGCCGCACTACCTTCGAATTGGCGGTCACCCACGCCGCAGTACAGCGCGATACACCGGTGCTAGGGATTTGCGGCGGCCAGCAATTGCTGCACGTTGTCCTCGGTGGCGGCCTAGTTCAGCACATTCCCGACGAAATCGAAGACGCCCTGGCCCACGAGCAACCCAACCCGCGCAACGAGCCTGGCCATTCGGTGAAAATCACCAAGGGCAGCCTGCTGCACAAAATCGTCAAGGCCAACGAATTGCAGGTCAACAGTGCCCACCATCAGGCGGCGCTGGGCACCCCCCAGGGCGTGGTTATCAATGCGGTTGCAGCCGACGGTGTGATCGAGGGTATCGAAGCATCCGGCCAGCGGTTTTGCCTCGGTGTCCAGTGGCATCCGGAATATGGCGTTTCCGCCGGCGACAGCGCGATTTTTGCAGCGTTCGTTACCGAAGCGGCGAAGACCTGATGGCTAACGGACCCGGTAATGAGTAAACAGGATCAGACCTCGACCGGCGTACGCATCGCCAAAGTGCTGGCGCAGGCCGGTCTGTGCTCACGCCGCGAGGCCGAGCGCTGGATCACCCTCGGCCGAGTCAGCATCGATGGCCAGGTGATTGACAGTCCGGCCCTCAACGTAACTCCCGACACTAATATCCTGGTCGACGGCGAACCTCTGCCAGACCGCCAGCCGACACGGCTGTGGCGCTACCACAAACCGGCGGGACGGCTAACCACCCGCCGCGATCCGGAAGGAAGGCCAACAATCTATGACGGCCTGCCGCCGGAATTAGCGACAGCGATCACCGTCGGCCGGCTCGACATGAACTCTGAAGGACTACTGCTGCTGACCAACGATGGCGTTTTAGCACGGCACCTGGAATTACCAGCGACTGGATGGATCCGCAAGTACCGGGTGCGGGTGCACGGCACCGTCGACCCCAAGGCACTCGAGGACCTCGTCAAGGGCGTGACCATCGACGGCGTCAACTATAGCCCCATCGACGCCACCCTGGAGCGCCAGGTCAACGCCAATGCATGGATTTTGATGTCACTGCGCGAAGGTAAAAACCGCGAAATACACCGGGTGATGGAACATCTGGACCATTCGGTCAGCCGACTAATCCGCACTTCGTTCGGGCCCTTTCAACTAGGCAAGTTGCCACGTGGCCATGTCGAAGAGGTGCCGGCGCGAGTATTGGCATCAAACCTGCCCGGCGACGTGAAGACCGATGCTACGTATCGTCGGCGGTAGGCACGGCGGCCGGTGTATCGCCGCGCCGGCCAGCGACTTCGCGCGACCGACCAGTGAGCGTGTGCGCGAAGCGCTGTTCAGTATCCTCGACAGTAAGCACGTGCTCAGCGGCGCTCGTGTGCTCGATGGCTGTGCCGGCTCCGGTGCGCTGGGCCTGGAAGCGCTGTCGCGTGGCGCGGCGCATGTGACGTTCTTCGATACTAGCCGTCGCGCGCTCAAAGTGGTGGGCGAGAATATCGCGACCTTAGGCGAAGAGGTCGCGACCGACGTCCGCGCAGCCGATGTCGTCAACCCGCCACCGGCACCGGATGCCTGCTCGCTCTTGTTCATCGATGCCCCTTACCGCAGCGGCACCGCGAATCAGGCGCTGCCTTCCCTCGCTACCGCTGGCTGGCTGGCCGATGGCGCGCTCATCGCTGTCGAGACCGAACGCAGCGCGGAACTGGCGTTACCCGATGGTTTTAGCAAAATCGACTGTCGCTCCTACGGCTCGACCGAGCTGCATTTCCTCGAATACAACGGCTAAAGCGCACGTAAACAGAACAAAATCCTCATGCTGAGCCTGTTGAAGTACGAGAATTTTAGTCTCCACCCTTCGACAAACTCAGGGTGAAGACTAGTAGTTTCGTGTAACCTTACTTACCGGCGGCCGAACAGGCGCTCGATATCGGCGAGTTTAAGTTCGACGTAGGTGGGCCGGCCATGGTTACACTGGCCGGCGTGGGGGGTCACTTCCATCTCGCGCAATAGTGCGTTCATCTCTGTGGGATTGAGCTGACGGCCGGCGCGCACGCTACCATGGCAGGCCATGGTGCCGCACACATCTTCCAGACGCTCGCGCAGCGTCAGGGCCGTGTCCATCTCCGCCAAGTCATCCGCGAGATCGCGCACCAGCGCGGCCACATTGGTCTGTCCCAGCAGTGCCGGCACCTCGCGAACCACCACCGCGCCGCTGCCGAATTTCTCCAACACCAGGCCCAGTTCGGCCAACTCGTCGGCGCGCTCAGCCAGTCGCGAGGCGATGGCGTCGTCAAGGTCGATCACTTCGGGTAGCAGCAGGCCCTGGCGCGCCACGTCGCCATTGGACAACGCCTGTTTCATGCGCTCATAGACCAGCCGCTCGTGGGCCGCATGTTGGTCGACGATGACGATACCGTCGCCGGTCTGAGCGACGATGTAGGTCTCATGAACTTGCGCCCGCGCCGCACCCAGTGGGTGGTCCGCATCAACCACAACACCTTCTTTCAAGTAGGCAGGGGCAGCAGCCGGGTCGCTGTCGAGGCCGGGGATCTGTCCCTCCAGCGGCGCGTAATAAGCCGCCGCTACTTCCGCTATTTCGTGCGGCACCGTGGAACCCGGTGTGGCGTATGCCGTTCGTCCGGAATGAGGCAGGCTACTCGCCGGACGCAACACACCCAGCGCAGCGTCAGCGACGGTCGTCGACGCCCGGTGCCCAGCCTTGGCCAACGCATGGCGCAGCGCACCAACGATGAGACCCCGCACTAGGCTCGGGTCGCGAAAGCGGACCTCAGTCTTTGCTGGGTGAACGTTGACGTCGACTAGCTCGGGGTCGATCTCGACAAACAACGCCACCAACGGATTGCGCTGGCGGACGAGAAAATCCTGATACGCCCCGCGTACCGCACTGTGCAGCAGCCTGTCGCGCACCGGCCTTCCATTGACGAACAGATATTGGTGCTGGGTGGTGTTGCGGTTCAAGGTTGGCAGCCCGGCAAAGCCAAACAGACGCACGCCGTCGCGTTCGGCATCGACGGCCAGCGCGTTGTCGGCAAAGTCGCGGCCCATGACAGTGGCGAGGCGACGCAATAGTGCAGCCTCATCGCCGGCGAGGTCAGTTTCGCAGGCGCAGGTAAACCGTATCCGCTCACCGTCGCTAATCGAAAACGCTACTTCCGGGCAGGCCATCGCTAGGCGCTGCACCGCGTCGATGGCATGGTTAAGTTCGGTGCGCTCGGTCTTGAGAAACTTCAACCGCGCCGGAGTGGCGTAGAACAGGTCGCGCACGTCGACTCGGGTGCCGTAGGCATGCGAGGCCGGCTGCGGCTCGTCCTTGCGCCCACCCTCAATGAGAACTTTCCAAGCCTCACCGTCGTGCGGGCGCGAAGTGATAGTCAATCGGCTAACCGCGCCAATCGACGGCAACGCCTCGCCGCGGAAACCCATGGTGCGCACGCGGGTCAGGTCGTCGTCGAGTAGTTTCGAGGTGGCGTGGCGCTCGACCGCCAGTGCTAATTCGTCCGCCGTCATGCCGCAGCCATCGTCGGTGACGGCAATATGGGTACGGCCACCGTCGCGCAGCACCACGTCGATCTGCTGCGCGCCAGCGTCCAGCGCGTTTTCCACCAGTTCCTTAACCGCGGCTGCAGGCCGCTCGACCACCTCACCGGCGGCGATACGGTTGATCACGGTCTTTGGCAGCAGGCGAATGGTCATTTTACCGCCTGCAAATACTCGCGCAAACGCACTTTGCTGTCCTCGACGGCGGGTTGATCGAATGGATTGACCGCCAGCAGACGCGCTGCGATCACCGCTTCTATCAGGTAATGCATCATCAACGCGCCCACCGTAGCCGCGTCGACCCGACCAACCGCCAGCACCCGTGTCGGGCACCCTGCACTGACCAGTGAATCGATGGTCGCTTGCTGCTCCGCCGCCAGCAAATCGCCGACCGTGCGCCCAGCGAGGTAATCGAGGCCCAGATTACTGGCAAGACCGGCGTCTATCGTCGCGCCGGTACCGGCATGATCGGGAGTTATGATGGTGAACATCTTGTCCGCCGGTCCGTCGAGATAGAGCTGAAGTTGGCTGTGTTGGTCGACCGCGCCGAGCGCCTCCACCGGCGTCGTCCCCTTGCCTTCCTTCCCTAGGCTCTCGGCCCATAGCTGGCGGTACCATTGGACGAATTTTATCAGCCGGTCGCTGTAGGGCATCAACACCGAAATGCCGATATTGCGTTCCCGGTTCAACGCCACCGACAGCGCCGCACCCATCACTGCGGGCACATCGGCCGCGCTGCCGGCATCGAGCGCTTGGGACAGGACCGCTGCAGCGCCCGCGCGCACCGTTTTGGCGTCGACACCGGCGATTAGCGCCGGCAGCACACCGGCTAAACTGAACACCACATAGCGGCCTTCGATACCTGGATCGTGGTCGCGCACGGTCAAGTTCCGGCTTTCCACGAACTTGCGCAGCGGTGTATCGCCGGCCTCGGTGATAACGACGACGCGCTCGCTCAAATCTTCGCCCACTGCCGCGGCCAATTGCGGAACAAGTGTTAGCGTCTGCGCCAGGGTTTCCACCGTGCTACCCGACTTGGAAATGATCACCAAGCCGAGGCGTTCGGGCGCGACACCGGCAAAAACCGTGCCGAGCGTCGCCGGATCGATGTTGTCGAAAAAGCGCACCTCCGGCGCCGCCGTGTCCGTGGACAGCGCGCATAATGCCTGGCCGCCCAGACTCGACCCACCGGTGCCCAAAACGACAACGCAGTCGCAGCGTTGGCGAAGGCCGCCGGCCAGCTTTTCCAGGTCCACCAGATCGCCTTTTTCACGGCATATCTGAAAGGCGGCCAGCCTGCCTCCATCCACCTCAGCGCGCAGCCACGCCAGTGCCGCTTCAGCGTCTATAAGCGTGTCGTTGAGGGCCTTCTCGCTGACGGACGAGAGACAGGCCAAAACATTCTGGCGATAGTGCATCGAGCAAACAAGCCGGTTGGGAAACGATCAGGGTTCAGTTTGCATTGCCGCGCTTGGGGGCAGCAATTGGACTATTGTGGACACATTGCCGAGTCGCCGAAACGGCGGTTTCACACAATGCTCACACAGGGAAATAAACCTACCCAGAATCCGGTTTCTTGGTCGGCTCGACGCCTTCCGGCTTGCCGACGACGACGATGGTTAACGCTTTGGGATCGAGCAGCTTTTTGGCGATCCGGCGTACATCGTCGAGGGTCACGGCCGCAAAAAATTTATTCCGCTCGTTGATGTATTCGATGCCCAGTTCCTGGCGTTGAATAGCGACCAGCATTCCAGCAATCGCCGCCGTGTTATTGAAGCGCAGGGCAAACGATCCGGTAATATTATCCCGCGCCTCGTCCAGCTGTTCCTGGGTGATCGAGACGTCACGCATGCGCGCCCATTCGGCGCGGATAACGTCGACGGATTGCCCCGCCGCGCTATTTTCGGTGGCCGCGCCGCCGAGCCATAACGCGGTATGGTCGAGGGGTAGTAGGTAGCTATAAACCGAATAGGCCAAGCCGCGTTTCTCGCGAACCTCCTGGTAAAGGCGTGAGGTAAAACTGCCGCCACCGAGCACGTGATTGAGCACATAGGCAGCGTAATAATCAGGATCGTCGCGCGGCAAGCCGCGGTGTCCGAAAACGATAGTACTCTGCGGCACGTCCTGGTCGACAACAATAATATCACCGAGCGCCGCCGGTTTACCGGTTACGATAGTGAACGCCTCGGCGCTTTCGGACAGGCCACCGAATGTCTTATCGAGCAATGGCGCTAGATCGGCGGCGCTGATGTCGCCGGCGATACCGATTGCTATATCGCCGCGTGTCAGCCGGCGTCGCACGAACGCCATCATATCGGCCTTGGTAATCGCAGCGACGGTTTTGGGCTCGCCAACCGAGCGCCGGCCATAGGGATGATCAGGGAAGTTGGCGGACCAAAAGGTACGGCGGGCGATATCGCCGGGGCTATTCTTGCTGCTAGCGAGCCCGGTTAGAATTTGCGCCCGGATTCGCTCGACCGCTTCGTCGTCAAAGCGAGGTTTGGCCATGGCTAGACAGAGCAGGTCGAACGCTTCGTCCCGGTTTCGCGTCAGGGTCTTTAAACTGCCCGAGAACATATCTTTCGAGGTGCTGAAGCTCAACGTTATCGAGTGGTTTTCCAGCCGCCGACGAAATGCCTGGGAATCTAGGTCGCCGGCGCCCTCATCGAGCAGGCCCGAAACCATATTGGCTAAACCCTCTTTACCCGCCGGGTCAATGGCGGCGCCGCCGGTCATGGAGAACGACAGCGCGATGATCGGCAGCGTATGGTCCTCGACCAGCCAGGCCTCGATGCCGTCCGGGCTAACAACCCGCTGGATTTCGACGGCACTCGCCGGTGTAGCGACAAACAATGCCAGAGCGCTAACCGCCAAAACAGCTAAGTTCACGATGCTTCGTGCTCTTGCGTGCATGCTACGGCCTCTCACTTTCGTCCCCACTTTCACTTAAGGGCAACAGGATACCTGTGGTCGACGTCTCGGGACGCAACACGTCGTGCGCCGCCACATTGACTTGCTCGACGGTTACCGCAGATATGGACGCCGGCCACTGTTCAACCTGCTCGACTGTCTGGCCGGTTGTCAGCGCCACACCGAATATTCGCGCCGGACCGCTCAGGCTGTCACGAGCGAACACCGCACTGTCGACCAGGCGCTGCTTGGCCCGCTTGACTTCCTCTTCGGTCAAACCGTCTTTCAGAATTTTCTCCACCTGCTCGTTCAGCGCAGCAGCAAGTTCGTCGATATCAACGCCAGGGCGCGGGCTGAACCACATACCGAAAACAGTCTGGTCCAGTTGATCGGGCGAATACCAAGCGCCCGCAGATACCGCCAGCGCCTGGTCGACAACCAGCGAAGTGTAGAGCCGGCTGGAGGAACCACGGCCGACGATCTGTGCAAGAATTTCCAGCGCGTAGGCGTGCTGTTTGTCGCCGGCAACATAACTCGGCGCCAACCAGCGCCGCGACCAGTCAGGCTGGTCGACGCGCGCATCGCGCAACACAACTTCACGCGGTGCATGATGGGGTGGCTCGGTGGGCCGAACCCGCGGTGGCAATTCCTTAGCCGTTACCGGACCGTAATGGGTCTCAGCCAGCTCGCGCACCTTTTCGGGGGTAACGTCACCCGACACCACCAAGATCGCATTGTTGGGGGCGTACCAGGTTTGGTAAAAATCGATAATTTCTTCGCGCGTTAAGGCGCTAATCTCGTGCTCCCAACCGATGATCGGCAGACGGTAGGGGTGGTTACTATAGGTCGCCGCTGCCACCTGCTCGCCCAATAGCGCACGCGGGCTGCTGTCGGTGCGCGAGCGGCGCTCCTCGATAACCACCTGGCGCTCAAGTTGAATAATTTCGTCAGTCAATACCAAGCCGGTCATGCGGTCGGCTTCGAGCTCCATCATCAACGCCAGCCGGTCGGCGGCTATAGTCTGGAAATAGCCGGTATAATCCTGGCTGGTGAAAGCATTCTCCCTGCCACCGTTGCGCGCAATAATCTTGGAAAATTCACCGGGCGGGTACTTGCTCGTCCCCTTGAACATCAAGTGCTCCAAAAAATGGGCGACCCCCGATTTTCCCGGCAGCTCCTCGGCAGCACCCACCTTGTACCAAACCATATGGGTAACCACCGGCGCACGATGATTTTCGATGACGACGACCTGCAGTCCATTATCGAGCGTAAACGTAGTTGGGTCGAATATCTGGGCGTCGGCGGGCCGTGTAGCGGTAGTGGCAAGCAATAATAGCGCGGCAATAGTGCTATCAACGGCCGGCCAAAACCGGCCGCGCAAAGTCGCGATGTTGGGATTTGGCACTCCAGGTTTCCCTTTCGCCTTTAATTACACGCGGCTCACATATGGCGGTTTCATCCCTGAGCACAATGTGAAATCAAACATATTCACTCACATTACCGCGATTTTAGGAACCGCGAGACCGTCATCAAAAAGATCGAGGCGCACCAACGCCAGCAATCAGAATATTTTGAATAATGGGTTCGATTTACGCTCAATGAGCGGTGTCTCGCCTTCAGTCGCCTCGCGGCCAAGGGCCTGATTTTCCCGCAACCGCCGCGATTCGGCCGACGCATCAACCACGTCGCCGATATCCGGATCGAAATTCAATAGCTTCTGGACGAAATTCAAGTCAGCCTCAGCCAGCGCCGTATTTTCGCGGTCGACCGTGCTGCGGATGTCCGGCGCGACATTATCCGCCCCGGCCCGCGCTAAAAATGCCGATTCGCCCCGCGTGGTACGGCTCACCGCACCTTGCGTCGCCGCTGTCGTCGGCGGTCCTTCGTTGTGACGCGCCGATGCTGTCGAATTCCTTTTATCGCCACGGAAAACCGCCTGCCGAGCCTGCTCCCGTGGCGTCGCAACACCAGGCCGCTCAGCGCCGGGCCGTGGCGGGCGCAACGTAAAATCGGGCGGCTGCGACAGCGGCGCACGTTTGACGACAGCGAATTCGTCAGGTGATTTTCGCACTAGACCGAGCGCGCGCTTTGTCGAATCTTCGCACGACGACAGGATCAGCGCCGCGCCGAAAATCAACAGTAGCGGGCGCGGACAACATAGCGATCGCAGGTGTCTATCTGAGTTACCCATTGATTGGTTAGATCTCTTCATGACGGTCTGTTTCATTGGATTATTGTTTTCGCCAATTACCGTGCATAGGTCCTATCTTAGCGCGCGCGATGGACCAAACAAGCCATCGTACAGCAACATTGCCGTGCCCAGAACGATCACGCTGTCGGCCAAATTAAACGCCGGCCAGTGCACGCTATACACATGAAAGTCGAGAAAATCTATCACCGCACCGGCGAAGACACGGTCGATCACATTGCTTGCTGCCCCGCCGATGACCAGCACCAGCGCAGCGGTTATGTAGGCGCTACCGGCTCGGAATAGCCAGATTAAAAGGGCAATCATTATCACTACGGAGACGGCAATCAGCGCCCATCGAGCCGGTTCGGTATTGGCGCCAAACAGCCCGAAGCTGATGCCGGTATTGTGCACCGGAACCAGGTTAAAAAAGGACGTAACCTTGATCACCCGCGACGGCTCGAATACCAGAATGATCATAATCTGCTTGGTGATCTGGTCGAGTACGGTGACCACGCTAATAAGCACGAGCGCCCAGCGCTGCATCATCGGTGCCCTATCCACTATTCGGCTGCGTTGGGCAACTTATCCACGGCTGCCGTACACCGGCCACAAATTTCATCATGCCCGTGATTTCCCACATCGGGAAGAACTTGCCAACAGCGCGCGCACTTACCGCCTTCGGCCTCTTTCGGCACCACCCCGATACCGGGGACGTCATCGAGGGTGAAGGCATCAGCAGGCGGCACGCCGGCGATCAATATCGCCACAGAGGTAATCGAAATTTCGGCCAGATCGACGCCGTCCATAGCGGCGACGGTGTCGTCGTCAGCGTAAACATCAGGCGCAGCCTGCAAACTCGATCCGATGCGTTTTTCCGCCCGTTCAATTTCCAAGGCTCCAGTGACGACACGGCGCAGTCGGCGGACCTTTTCCCACTTGGCGGCCAGCGCGTCGTCGCGCCAGTTCGGATCAGCATCGGGGAAGGTGCGCAAATGAACGCTTTCATTGGCGTCATCGCCGGCTCGCGACAACCACGCTTCCTCAGCGGTGAAACACAAGATCGGCGACAGCCAGGCTGTCAAATGATTAAACAACGTGTCGAGCACCGTGCGGCAGGCACGGCGCAACAGCGCGTCGGTGGGATCACAATACAGGCCGTCTTTACGAATATCGAAATAGAACGCCGACAACTCGACCGCACAGAAATTATGCAACGCAGTCCATAGATTGTGGAATTCGAAGTCATCGATGCACTGGCGAGCATGACCGTCGAATTCCCACAACCGGTGCAGCACCCAACGTTCCAACTCCGGCATATCACCCAGAGCAACCCGTTCGCTATCGTCGAACCCAGCGAGGTTGCCGAGCAGAAAGCGCAGGGTGTTGCGGATACGCCGGTACAGATCGGATTGATGTTTGAGGATTTCCGGGCCGATGCGCAAATCTTCGGAATAGTCAGAGCTGACTACCCAGATGCGCAGGATGTCGGCACCGTATTGTTCGATGACCTGCTGCGGTTCGACCGTATTGCCTAGCGACTTCGACATCTTACGACCATCCTCGGCCATGACGAAGCCATGGGTAAGGACGGCGTCGTAGGGCGCCCGGCCACGCGTGCCCGACGATTCCAACAGCGAGGAATGGAACCAGCCGCGGTGCTGGTCTGATCCTTAGATGTAGAGCGAGGCAGGCCATTGGAGTTCGGGCCGGTCTTCGAGGACGAAGCTGTGGGTCGAGCCAGATTCAAACCATACCTCGACGATATCCGAAATCTGCTCATAGGCGTCTGCGTCGTACTCGTTGCCGAGAAACCGTGACGGCGGGCTGGAGAACCAGGCGTCGCTACCCTCGGCTTCGAAGACCTCGGCAACGCGGTCGAATACCGCCGGATCGCGCAGCACTTCGCCGGTCTTTTTTTCGACGAACACCGGGATCGGCACCCCCCAGGCACGCTGGCGAGAAATGCACCAGTCGGGCCGGCTCTCGATCATCGAGCGCAAGCGGGTCTTGCCGCCGGACGGCACGAACCGCGTATCGTCAATCGCCGCCAGCGCCTTGTCGCGCAGCTCGTTGGTATCCATCGAGATAAACCACTGGGCGGTATTACGAAAGATTAACGGTGCCTTCGAGCGCCACGAATGGGGATAGGAATGGCGCAGGCTACCCTTGGCCAGTAGCTGGCCAGAGCCGATCAGCGCCTTGATGACACCGCCATTGGCGTTGCCGTCCTTGCCATCATCGGTGAGTACCGCCATGCCGGCGAACAGCGGCACGTGATCGTAGTAGCAACCGGTCTCATCGACCATGTCGGGCATCGGCAGACCTTTTTCGAGGCCCAGCCGGTAATCGTCCTCGCCGTGGCTCGGTGCAATATGAACGAAACCGGTGCCGGTTTCGGTAGTCACGAAATGGCCAGCGTGTAGGGGCACGTCGAAATCGTAGTCCTGGCCGTGGAACGGGTGCGCGCACGCCGTCCCGGCTAGTTTCGTCCCCTTGACCCGCGCCACTTCGGCAATGGTCTCTAAGCCGCAATCGGCACGGAACGTCTCCAGCAAATCGGCGGCAGCAACCAGCCGGTCGCCGACCTTGGCGACGGCGTCTTCCGTGACCCCGGTTACGTCAAAAACCGAATAGTCGACACTCTCACCAAAGGCGATAGCCCGGTTACCAGGGATGGTCCACGGCGTCGTCGTCCAGATCACCACACCCGCACCTTCGAGCGCCGGCAGTTTTGTAGCCATCACCGGAAAGCGCACATAGATGGCCGGCGACTTATGGTCTTCGTATTCAACCTCGGCATCGGCCAGCGCAGTACGCTCGACCACCGACCACAGCACTGGACGGGCGCCACGGTAGAGGCCACCATTCATGGCGAACTTGCCG
Source organism: uncultured Rhodospirillaceae bacterium (assembly GCA_964530225.1). Taxonomy (GTDB): domain Bacteria; phylum Pseudomonadota; class Alphaproteobacteria; order UBA6615; family UBA6615; genus CAZHBA01. The sequence continues at coordinate 25,386 of CAZHBA010000003.1, forward strand.
ATCTCGCTGGCGATTCGCGCTTCGGCGTGGTGGGTCATGGTCGTATAAGGATTGGCCCAGTCGCCGATCACACCGAGGCGCTGAAACTCGTCGGACTGCGCCTCGACCCAGTGCTGGGCGAAGTCGCGGCATTCCTGGCGAAACTCGAGGACCGGCACTTCATCCTTGTTGTGGCCATCTGCGCGGTATTTCTCTTCGACTTTCCATTCGATCGGCAGGCCATGGCAATCCCAGCCCGGCACATAATTGGCGTCCTTGCCGATCATTTGTTGCGAGCGGTTGATGACATCCTTTAGAATCTTATTCAGTGCGTGGCCGATATGCAGGTTGCCGTTAGCGTAAGGCGGACCATCGTGAAGGATGAACTTCTCGCGTCCACGCGAGGCTTCGCGCTGCCTGGCGAACAGATCCATCGCCGCCCAACGGGCCAACAACTTCGGCTCATTTTTAGGCAGACCGCCGCGCATGGGAAACTCGGTCGACGGTAAAAAAACCGTATCTTTATAATCGGTTGTCATCTAGGAATCCTTCGATCGGGTGCCGGCTTACCATGACGGTACCAATCGGGCTGGCTTATAGTGCCCTCATCGGTAGCGGGCAACCATCAGATTCCCACCATACTCGCGTAAATATTACCGAAAGTGCGACTGACTCGTCGAATTTTACACATAAGTAACGAGTTTTTCGCGCGCCTGCTGGCTATCGGCAACAATTTGCTGTTTCAGGGCCTCGAAACTGTCAAATTTCTGCTCCGGCCGCAAAAACTCGACCAAGGCGACGCGCAGATACCTGCTATATAAATCGCCGGCAAAATCAAACAAATGTGCCTCCAGCAGCAACCGGCTACCGTCGACCGTCGGGCGAACGCCGAGGTTGGCGACCCCGTCGTACCACTGGGTCTCGCCATCGGTGGTAACCCCGGCACGAACCGCGTAGACACCATGGGCCTGCTGCACATATTCATCTGGATCAATGTTGGCGGTGGGAAAGCCGATCGTGCGACCGCGCTGGTCGCCGCGCAGAACGCGTCCCTCGATCTCCCATAACCGGCCGAGCAATTCAGCTGCCCGTTGCGGTTGTCCGTCACGTAGATACTGGCGAATGACCGACGAGGAATAGATCTCATCGCTGGCGTCCTTGGCCGGCTCAACGATGGTGACACCGAAGCCGAGTTCGCTACCCTTCGAGCGTAGTAGGTCAGGGTTACCCGCGCGCTTGTTACCGAAGGCGAAATCGTGACCGACCACCACATGCGACGCGCCGATACCCTGGTGCAAGATTGTCTCGGCAAAGTCGTCGGCGCTAATAGCGGCCATTTTCGCATCGAACCGGCATACGAATAGGATGTCGACGCCCAATGCTTCGATGGCGCGTACCTTTGCCCGGAAGGGTGTCAGCCGGAAGGGTTCTTCGTCGGGCCGGAAAAACCGGCGCGGATGGGGCCGAAACGTCAATAGCGCGAGCTGTCGCCCATCGGTGTCGGCCTGTGCACGTGCCGCTGCGATAACCACCTGATGGCCGCGGTGTAGACCATCGAAGTTGCCAATCACGACCACCGCGCTGCGCGCGTCGGCCGGGACGTTCGAAATATGCCGGAATAAGCGCATAACCGCGGGATTTACCTGCCACCACCCGCGATATCAAGGGCTGCACCAACCCATCGCGCTAAATCAGTGAAAAGCCTATTCCGCCGCTTGGGTCCGGTTGGGAACCAGGACATCGGCCTCGCCGTCGATAACCACGGTAGAGCCAACCGTACAGGTGGTACGTAGCTTGGCACGGTTACGGCCAGGGGTGAGCTCGGTGACCTCAGCGCGTGCCGTCACCGTATCGCCGGGTCGCACCGGCGCCTTAAATTTCAGCGACTGGCCCACATAAACGCAGCCGGGGCCCGGCAGCCGAGTGCCGATGACCGTGGAAATAAAACTAGAGCACAGAAAGCCGTGGGCGATGGTGCCTTCGAACATCGTTGCGGAGGCGTATTCCTCGTTGAGGTGCATCGGGTTTGTGTCACCCGAGATGCCGGCAAACATGACCAGGTCGGCAGGCCCGATGGTGCGCGCATAGGCGGCGGTCATGCCGATTTCCAGATCTTCGAAAAAGTAGCCACTAAGCTCGCCGATCGGGTCCGCAACGAGAGGTTCAGACGGCGTGGCGAACTGCGTAGTGGCAATTTCGGCGATTTCGACCGACATATAAAACCTCAATGTTGTGGTGCAACGTAAACTATTGCGTTGCAGCATATCGGTGTGGATCGACTATGGTCAATGGGATATAACACATTGTAATATATAATAGTTTATTAACGATAACCGACCGACCCCGCGAATCGACGGAAAATATTGGTGCTGCGCCGCACAAATCTAGTTGGTGTCAGGAACCTCGCCGGGACGCGGATCCAACGGCGTCAGCGTCCCCAGCGCCAATATTTCCTCAAGCTTCGCCGCAAACGACAGTAACTCCACCTCGCCGCGCGGCTTACCGACCAATTGCAGGCCGATCGGCAGCCCGCTGGCGGTAAATCCGCACGGCACCGATATGGCCGGCGACGATGTCAGCGTCGCCGTATAGGCCACGTAGACCCAGTCGATATAATTGTCGAAGACATGGTCACCGAGCCGGTCGAGATAGCGCCGGTCGACATCGAAAGGCGGCACGATCGCCGTCGGCAGCGCCAATAAATCGTAATCTTCGAACCAAGCCATCAGGCGTTGATAGAGTGCACCCTGGGCGACCCAGGCCCGCCCCACATCGCCGGTGGATTGTTGCATGCCTTTTTCGATATTCCACACCATCTCGGGCTTGAGCTGATCGCGGTGCTGTTCAAGCAACGGCGCACGCACGCCAACGAATAGCGCCGCCCGCAGGGCCTGAAAGATATCGATGATGTCGCGGCAGTCGGGCGCCGTCTCCTCAACGATGGTACCGGCGTCAGCGAACCGGGCGATCGCCGCGGCGCAGATGTCGGCAACCTCCGCATCGACCGGGCCGATCCCAAGATCGCGGGTAAAGCCGATACGTGTCGGCGCCCTTGGCGCATCGGCAGCGGCCTGAAACGAAGTGGCAGGCGTCTCAAGCGAGATGGGATCGCGCAGATGGCGACCAACCTCGGCATCGAGCATCAGCGCCACATCCCCCACAGTACGCCCCATGGGCCCGTCTACTGACAACAGCTGAAACGGGTTGCGGCTGGGTCCGTGGGCGACGCGCCCCGGGCTAGGCCGCATGCCAACAATGGAACAAAAACTGGCCGGCGTGCGCAACGACCCGCCAAGGTCGGAACCCGTCGCCAGCCAGGCCATACCAGTCGCTAGGGCCACCGCTGAGCCGCCCGACGATCCGCCACAGGTCAGCGCGGTGTTCCACGGATTACGGGTCTTGCCGAAAACTTCGTTGAAGGTGTTGGCGCCAGCGCCAAATTCCGGCGTGTTCGATTTACCTAGGAATATCGCGCCGCTGCGCCGCAAGTGCGAGACCGAAATTTCATCCGCCGCCGGCACATGGTCGGCGAATACCGGCGAGCCGAAGGTGGTGCGTACACCGGCGACTTCGTTTAAATCCTTGACCGCAATTGGCAGACCAGCCAGCCAGCCTGGGCCCGGTTCATCCGGTGTTGTCAGCGATTTGGCCTGCTCGCGCGCTTTGTCGAGACACAGCGTGGGCATGGCGTTAACGTCGCCGTCGACTGCAGCGATACGATCAGCTGCTGCGTCGACCATCTCGACCGGCGAGACCTCGCCAGCACGCAACAACATCACGGCCTCGTGCGCGCTGAGCGCGATAAGTTCCAGATTGCTCGCCATGAATTCTCCGATGCAATATCGCAGCAACTTAGGCCGCGGCGATAAGGACGTGCAAGACGTGACCCATAAACTTACATTCGCGCCGCGATAAAAGATGACTGGCTAATCAACGGGCCTGGCAATGCTCCGGCTCTGTAGCGTTGACGCACGGTGCCGGCGCGATGATGGACGCCCCGTTCATGGAGGCGATGGCCTCGGGCTTGGCGGTGGCTAGCTTACGCGTGGTGCGGTTCGAGTTTCCCTACATGGCCAAACGCCGGGCTGACGGCAAGCGGCGCGGCCCCGACCATAAACCAGTCCTGCTGGATACTTGGCGCGAGGTTGTAACGGCATTGGAGCCCGCTGGACGGATGATCGTCGGCGACAAATCCATGGGCGGGCGCAGACCATCAAAAGCGCCGTAATACGTGCTGTTCGTCTCTGGCTCCATCATCTAAGCTGAGCTCCTGTCCAGTAGCCGGAAGCTCATGCTAATTCAGGTCTCCAACCGCGCGGCGCTCAGGCGCTTTACCGTGCTCGCTGCATCGCTGCTATTTATGATGATCGGCTCGGGTAGCATCTATTTTCTCGTCGTCGCCCTGAAACTAATCAGCGCCGAATTCGAATGGCCGCGGGCGATACCGTCAATCGCCTACTCGCTACAATATTTTGGCGCCGGGGTCGGCGGCATTTTCATGGGCTACTGCCTGGACCGGATGGGGATGGGCATACCGGCGTTGCTCGGGGCCAGTATGATCGGCGCCGGCGCCATTCTGACCAGTATCGTTTCCAGCCCGTGGGAACTGTACCTCATCTATTGCGTCATGCTGGGGTTCCTCGGACGGTCGGCGCTGTTCTCGCCGCTGATGGCCAATATCACGCGCTGGTTCGACCATAAGAAGAGTATGGCTGTCGGCATCGTCGGATCCGGACAGGGGCTCGCCGGTACCATATGGCCGCCCGTGTTTCAGCACTTCTTCGATGCTATCGGCTGGCGCCAGACGTCGTTTTGGTACGGGCTGTTCGCGCTAGCGACGATGCTACCGCTTGCATTTATTCTGCGCCAAAGGCCGCCACAGCCAGGTGCCGCCACGCTGGCGGCCAGCCGTCCCATCACCCGGCAGACGGCGCCCACCCCGCGCCAGCCGCTGTCGACGCGCAACATGCAGGTCGCGCTGTCGATTGCGTCGATCGGCTGCTGCGTCTCCATGTCGCTGCCGCTGGCGCACGTGGTCTCCCACGTTAGCGATATCGGCTATTCGCCGGCGCGCGGCGCGGAAACGCTGTCGCTAATGCTGGCCAGCTCCGCCGTCAGCAGCTTTTTTGGCGTCGGATTTCTCGGCGGTCGATTCGGTGGGTTGCGGGCGCTCTTCGTGTTTTCCAGCGCACAGGCACTTTTCCTCACCGTACTGGCCTTCGTCGACAGCCTCACCGCCGTTTACATCACTGCGGTGCTGTTCGGGCTGGGCTATGGTGGCATATTACCCTGCTACCCCATCATCGTCCGCGAATATTTACCGGCATCCGAGGCCGGCCGCCGCACCGGGCTAATTATCCTGTTCGCCGGCGGCGGCATGGCGCTCGGCGCCTGGCTCGGCGGAACTATTTTCGACCAAACGGGTTCCTACAAACTGGCGTTCCTCATCGGTGCCGCGTTCAATCTCGGCAATCTCGCAATCATCGGCAGCCTGATTCTGCGCACACAGTTCCGTCCGGTGCCTGCCTAATAGGCGAACAGTAGAGAGTACCTTGCCGAGCCAGCACGGTTTGGGCACGGTTTTTGAGACCGGTGGAGAAGCCCCCAGCGCACAAGGGGAGGTATCGGCGCATGGTCGATCTGCTCAACGAACCTGTCGGTAAGGTGGCGATTGTCTCCGGTAGTGGCAAAATATTGGTCGCGTGACGACGCTCACATTGGCGCACACTGGTACGACCCAGCGATTACAAATTTCGAGAAAGTAATCGCTTTGGTGCCCAACAACGCTGAGACTTATGCGGAATTTGATCAGATTTTGAATTACTGGAGAAATCCGGAACAGAGGACTGAAGATGATCGAGAAGGCGTTCCGTCTGGACACGTTTGCCCCACCGCTTTGGGGATATTTTCTGGGTCTTTCCTATTATTTATTGCGCCAACATGAGGAAGTGATCACCAAGTATAGACGCATTAATCGAGCGAGCGCCGGAATTTACATCGGCCTATTTATTCCTGGCCTGCGCGCAGGCCGAATTGGACCGGCTCGAAGACGCAAGCGACGCGATAAAGACGGCTTTGGAAATTTTACCCCAACACTCTTGTAAGCAGGTGGCGAGAACCTTTCCTTTCCGGTTGGACGGCATCCGCGATCGTATCCTCGACGCTATACGCAAAGCCGAGCTGCCGGAGGGGTAGATTTCCAACCAGCCGAGCCCAGCGTATCAGGCTATCTTATCGAAGAAGCGCGGAGCCAGTAATTGCGCAATAAACGGGTCCAGCGTATCCAGATCGCCCCGCTCACCGCGCCACACGAAGTACTCCTCATAATGACCACGGGATTCCCATTCCTGGATGGCGATAAAGGCGGTCGGGTCGTCCTGTTCTTGATAGGCAAACACCTCCAAGCAACCTTTATAAGCGCGGGTAGCCGGCAACTGCTCACACAGAAATTCGAGCACGTCGTCGACATGTTCCGGCTTGGCTCTGATTTCGAGTACGACTTTACAGGTCATTCGCCTTCTCCCATTTTGTAAGTGCCACGCCCAGATTGACCAGGCCGCCTAGAGCATAACCTCGCCGCCACAAACCGCAATCGACTGGCCGGTGATAAACGAGCTGGCCGGAGAAGCCAGAAACAGCACAATGCCAATCAGATCATCAGGCGTTCCGGGGCGCTTCAGGATGCGCTCCTGCTGGATAAACTGATGCGTTTCCTCGTCCATACTGGCGTGATTGATCTCGGTTTCGATGTAGCCCGGCATCACGGTGTTGATGTTGATGTTGTCGTCGCCCAACTCACGTGCCATCACACGGGTCATGCCGATGACCGCCGCCTTCGATGTGACGTAATGCATGAACCCCGGCACGCCCTGGGGCACCGTGCCCGAGGATATGTTGATAACCCGCCCCTGTCCGGCCTGGCGCATAGCTGGCACGACGGCGCTGGCGCACAGATACGAACCAGTGATGTTCACATGCAGTACTTTGTTCCATTCGTCATAGGGGATGTCGTAGAACTTGCGCCGCGGTATCGTCGCAAATACCGCTGCATTGTTGATCAGCACATCGATTTTGCCGTAGGCGTCGAGCGTGTTGGCGACCATCGCATCAACCGATTCGGGCGAGCCGACATCGGTTTCGACCGCCAGCGTTTTGCCGCCTTTAGCCTCGATCTCCAAGGCCACGTTGTGGAGGTTCTTGCCGTTGATTTCCGCCAGAACCGGGATTGCCCCAGCCTCGGCAAACGCCAGGGCATAGTCGCGTCCAATACCCTGACCGGCCCCAGTAATGATCACGACGCGCCCGCTGACGTCGAAGCGGTTACCTGCCATGTTTCCTCCCGTTTCTTTTATTTATGTCGCTGTCCCGGATACCCTAACGAGGAAAAGAGCCAACATCCATCAGGGCTTTCCCAAACCGGCGCGCTGCGCTAGCGTCCGCTCGCTTTGAGCAGCCTTTACGATATCGGCGTCCGCGCCCTTACCTTGCTGCCCCCCGAACGCGGGCACCAGGCAGCGTTGTGGGGTTTGGCGCACGGATTTGGCCCGCACGAGCGCGCCGACCAACCTGCCGGCTTGTCGCAAGACCTGTGGGGACAAACCTTCCCCAATCCGGTCGCCATCTCGGCCGGGTTCGACAAAAACGCGGTGGCAATCTCGGGCGCTTTGGGTCTGGGCGCCGGCTTCGTCGAGGTCGGCGGCGTGACGCCCCTGCCCCAAGCGGGTAACCCGCGGCCAAGGCTATTTCGTCTGACCGCCGATGGCGCGACAATCAACCGTTTGGGCTTCAACAATGACGGCGCCGTGGCAATTGCCAAGCGCCTCGCTGCGCACCGTGCATCGAACGGTGACACAAGGCCGGTTGGGATCAACCTGGCGGCTAATTCCTACAGTGCTGACCCGGCCAACGATTTTGAAATCCTGGTCGAGACCTTCGCCCCGCAGGCCGATTTTCTAACCATCGACATCTCGTGCCCAAACTCGAAAAACGGGCTGGTTTTTCTGTCGCCGGGACCGTTGAAAAATTTACTCAGCCGCCTCACCACGCTGCGCAACCGCAAAGCCCTGGTGAACCCGCCGGCGCTGCTGGTCAAGATCGCTCCAGACATCGAAAACGCCGAGCTCGACGTTCTACTCGAGATCATCGTTACCGCCGGCATCGACGGCATCACAGTGTGTAATACGACCACGGCGCGCCCGGATACGCTCACCAGCCGCGACCGCAACGAGCGCGGCGGCTTGTCGGGCAAGCCGCTTTTCGCTCGCTCGACCGAGTTGTTGCGCCATGTCTACCAGGTAACCGGCGGGAAAGTGCCCCTGATCGGCGTCGGCGGTGTGTCCAGCGGCGCTGACGCCTACGCCAAAATCCGTGCCGGAGCGAGCCTAGTACAACTCTATACTGCCTTGGTTTATCAAGGCCCCGGTCTGATCAGCCGCATTAAGCACGATCTGGTAGCATTACTGGCGGCGGACGGATTTACCTCACTGAACGACGTTGTCGGCAGCGAGCACAAGCCCACCTAAACGCCAATTCCCATCGCTACCAAGCTCTCGTGGTCGCCGGTGATCTTTGTTAGGCTCGGCCCAACGGCAGCACACAACGTCAAGACGGGGAGAGTTTTAGCATGGTCGGAATTACCGGATTTGGCGCCTATATCCCGCGCCGGCGGCTACAGCGCGCGGTGGTCGTCGAGGCCAACAAGTGGGTCAATCCGGCCCTCGCCGGGCTGGCCAAGGGCGAACGCTCAATGGCCAACTGGGACGAGGATGCGGTGACCCTGGCGGTCGAGGCGGCGCGCGATTGCCTCAACGGCGCCGACCGCGGCGCCATCAGGCACATCTCCTTCGCCTCAACCACCCTGCCCTTCGCCGACCGGCAAAACGCCGGCATCATAGCCACCGCGCTCAGTCTGCCTGCCGGTATCGGTGCCCTCGACGCCACGGGATCGCAGCGGGCGGGCACCAGCGCCTTGATCGGTGTGCTGGGTTCGGCCAACGGTAGCGAACATCTGTGCATTGCCGCCGACAAGCGCCAGGCGCGGCCTGGCAGCACCCAGGAACTAATCTACGGTGTCGGTGCAGCGGCCTTAACGGTCGGCGACAACAAGGTGCTCGCCGAGCTGATCGGCCACCATTCGATCACCGAAGATTTCGTCGACCATTACCGTAGCGAAGGACGTAAGTTCGATTATTTCTGGGAGGAGCGCTGGGTCCGTCAGGAGGGTCATCTGAAGCTGATTTCGGCGGCGGTAACCGACCTACTTAAAAAAACCGGCGTCGAGGCAAGCGCAATCGACCGGCTAATCGTTCCGGTGATGTCGCGCGGCGCACCCCAAGGTGTCGCCAAAGCGACGGGTATATCGGCAGAGGCCATCGCCGATACGCTGCAGGCCAATTGCGGCGAAACCGGCGTCGCCCACCCGCTAGTTATGTTGGTGGCGGCGCTAGAAACCGCCGTGCCCGGCGAAAAAATCCTGGTCTGCGGGTTCGGTCAGGGCTGCGATGCATTGTTGTTCAAGACCACCGCCGCAATCGCCAATGCCCCGGCGCGGCGTGGCGTCGCCGGATCGCTATCGGCCAGGCGCGAAGAGACAAACTACATCAAGTATTTAACCTTCAACGGATTGCTCGAAATGGAGCGCGGCATGCGCGCCGAACAGGACAAGCAGACGGCACTCACCACACTCCACCGCAACCGCGGCATGTTGCTCGGCTTCATCGGCAGCCGGTGTACCCAATGCGGCACCCTGCAAATCCCCAAAACGCGAATTTGCGTCAATCCCAATTGCGGTGCCCACAATACCCAAGAAGACGAGCATTTTTCCGAGAAACCGGCCAGCGTCATGTCGTGGACGGCCGACCAGCTCGCCTATTCCATCGACCCACCAGCCCATTACGGCATGGTGAACTTCGAGGGCGGCGGCCGCCTGATGGTCGATTTCACCGACGTCGACCCCGGCGATGTCGACGTCGATATGCCGATACGCATGGTGTTTCGCATCAAGGATATCGACGAGCAGCGCGGCTTCGTGCGCTACTTTTGGAAGGCCTCACCGGCCAGTGGGTGATTACCGAAATCATGCGCCGGGGCACTACTCGAATATCCGATCGCCCTCCAGATCGATTATCTGCTGGCCCTTGGTGAGCGAGAATTCAACCGCGCCTTCGCGACTGGGGTGTAGGTCGCCGCGGACGAACTTATACTCTTTCTCCTCGTCACCAACCGTTTTGGTGATTATACCCGCCGTGAGCCATTGGGACCCTTCCCGTTGCGGCGCCGGCTGAACCATATATCCCTTGTAGGCAACCGGTTCCTCTGCCGCGGACACGGGCGCACCACCGGGACTAAAAATCCGCCGTAACGTCTCGCCGATACCGGGTGCCATGGCCACCTTCCTGCACTATGTTTCGCTTACGCGGAAAACTGTACCACTCAGAAACCGGCAATCAACTACAACTCCCGCATCTCGGCGTTACGCTCCACCATGCCGTTTTGAATGCCGATCGCACATTCAACCGCATCTACCACGCTGACAAACTCGACGAGCACCCCGTCGCCAATTAGTTTCACAATGCGGCCCCGGTGTTTGGCAATGGCGGGGTCGGTCAATGCTGCAAGATGCTCTTTGAGCGCGGCCAAAGTGCCCGTCCCATCTTCGCTCATGAGTCGACTGTAACCGACCACATCAGCAGCCAAAATCGCCGTTAGACGGCGTTGGACGCGTTCATTGGCCATTACCGGCCCCTCGCCCTGAGAAACTGGGAAATTTTATGGCGGGCGGTAGCGGAAATCTATGAACGCCCCCGCCGATTGTTGAATCTTAACCGGCCTTAGCCGCCGCCGATGAGCAAGGGTTTGACTTGCCGCTGGTAGCCCGCCAACGCCTCGGTGATGCTGAAACGCGTCGGGAAGGGGAACGAAATATGCTTCTGTACCAACGCGTCGCGTACATATTTCTCGATCGGCATACCCGAGATAACGCCCATGCCACCGAACAGCTCCATGCCCTGCTCGGTAATTCGCTGCACCGCTGTGCCGGTGAACGCCGTCGCCATCATCTCGTAGGGCTGCCACTGGGCGCTGCCATCTTCGAACGCTTCCGGATGATCCTTCGCCCACGCCGCCGTCCAGATTAGCCGCCGCGCCGCCTCGAGGTTGGTCGCCATATCGGCAAGAAAAAGGCCAACGGCCTGGTGTTGGATGATCGGTTTGCCGCCGGCGGTACGCTCTTGCGTAAATTTTAGCGTTTCCTCCAAAGCCGCCCGTCCGAGACCTAGCGTGATGGAGGCAATCGTTACATGCGTACCCATATCGGTGCGGCCCGGCGGTGGCGGCCCGAGGATGCGGCCGGGCGGCACGCGTACATCGTCGTAGAAGATTTCAGCATTGTCGCCGACGCGCCGGCCGATCTTCGACATCGGACGTCGTACCAAGCCCTCCGAATCGCCCTCGACGAGGAACGCCCGAGGGCCGTCTTTGGTCTGCGCCATGGTGACGATCAACTTGGCCAGGTAACCGACGGTCTGATAGTTTTTGGCGCCGTTGATCACCCATGACCCGTCTGGCTGCTCGACGGCGCGCGTCCTGAATACCGCGTCTTTCGGCGTTTCGGTGAAATAGTCGTAGCCCAAGTCCGTATCCGGTTCGTGAATGGCAATGGTGGTGAAATAGGTGTCGTCCTCGACGAAGCGCGGGACAAAATATTCCCGCTGCTTGTCGGTCATGCGCAGCTCGAACCAGTCGCGCGCGCGGCGCGCCGTCAGCATGTAGTAATAAGCCGTGCCGGTATCGGCGGCGGCCAGTTCCTCAGCGACGACGCAGGCGGTTAGGTGGTCCGACGCGCCGGCCCCACCATTCTCCTCCTGCAGCACGAAGGTGCGAAAGCCGAGCTGCGAGCCCTTTTTTAATACCTCCCACGGAACGCGATCCTCCCAGTTCGGCTTGGCATCGAGTTCGAGCGCAATCGGCTTGATCTCGTTCTCGGCAAAATCGCGCGCCATCTGCTGGAACGCCCTTTGCTCTTCGTTTAATCGGATATCGAACACAATCCCCTCGCTTTGCAATTAGACGTGAAGATAATACACGACGGGCCGGTCATTGTGACCCATATCAATCGCCCAGATGTTGCCTTAGGTACTGTAGGACACGCATACGGTTACGGCTTGCCCACTAAAAATACGATCTCCTGCAGCGGGGTCCGGACCGGCGCAGGCGCGTAAGCGTTGCCAATCGCAACGGCCACGGCGTGGACGATATCTTCGGGGTCGGCCGTCGCCCGTTCACGGACGTGCAAAAGTCCTGGATTTCCATTCACGAAGCCACGCGCCACGCTACGGACGGCGGTTAATATGTGCTAGGATGCGTCTTCATCCGAATATGACGGAGCTAGCCGATGGCCAGTGGAATCAAAGATAAAGTCGCCATTCTCGGCATGGGGTGCGCCAAATTCGGTGAGCGTTTCGATGCCGACGCCGAAGATTTGATGGTCGAGGCGTTCGAGGAATGCATCGCCGATGCCGGCATTGACGCGCCGGAAATCCAGGCTGCATGGGGCTCAACCACCTTCGACGAGATGGGCGTCGGCAAGTCGGCTATCCCCTACTCGCAAGCGCTACGCCTACCCAACATTCCGGTGACGCGGGTCGAGAATTATTGCGCCAGCGGATCGGAGGCGTTTCGCGGCGCGGCCTATGCGGTGGCCTCAGGCGCCTGCGACATCGCGCTCGCCATCGGCGTCGAGAAGCTCAAAGACACCGGTTTCGGCGGCTTACCCAACACGAACCCGGGCCCGCTCAACAGTCAGTGGTGGGCTAACATCACCGCACCGGGCGGCTTCGCCCAACTGGCCAGTGCCTACTGCGCCAAGCACGGCGTCGGCAAGGGCGATTTCAAGCGTGCCATCGCCCATGTGTCGGTGAAGAGCCACGCCAACGGAGCCCTCAACGAGAAGGCGCATCTGCGCCGGCCGATTACCGAAGAGCAAGCGCTCAGCGCACCGATCATCGCCGAGCCGCTCGGTTTGTACGATTGCTGCGGCGTCTCCGACGGTGCCGCCTGCGCCATTCTAACGACGCCGGCAATCGCCAGGTCACTAGACAAAGATCCGGTGATCACCGTCAAGGCGCTACAAATCGCCGCCTCGAATGGCACCGAAGCTTCGTTTAACCAGTGGGACGGCAGCTATTTCCTGACAACCCGCGTGGCCAGCCAGCGCGCTTACGATGAGGCAGGAGTCAAGAACCCACGCGACGATCTCAGCCTGATCGAAGTGCATGATTGCTTCTCGGTCACCGAACTGGTGACCATGGAAGATCTGCACATCTCGCCAGAAGGCACCGCACCGGCCGACGTCATGGACGGCTTCTACGATTCCGACGGCACCATTCCGTGTCAAATCGATGGCGGCCTGAAATGCTTCGGCCATCCCATCGGCGCGTCGGGCATTCGCATGCTCTACGAGATGTACCTGCAGCTCTTGGGCCGTGCGGTGGAACGCCAACGCGACGATGTGGATCTATGCCTGACCCACAATCTCGGCGGCTTTCCGCACGAGAATGTCGCCGCGGTGTGCATCGTCGGCCGTAACGACTGACATATCGAAAATGGGCGAGTCGGCACCAATCCTCTGGAAACCCAGCCCAGAAGCAATAGAAGCCCGCAATCTCACGGCCTTCGCCGAACAGCTGAAGCGGAATCTCAGCCTCGATTTCGGCCGCGATTACGACGCCCTGTGGCGCTGGTCGGTCACCGAGAAGGGTAATTTCTGGCGCGAATGCTGGAAGTTTCTCGGCATCATTTCGGAAGGCCCACTGGAACCCAGCCTAGTCAACGGCGACAGCTTCACCGACGCCAGGTGGTTCCCCGAGGTGCGGCTGAACTACGCCGAGACCATCCTCAAATGGCCCGATGAGCAGGTCGCCCTGGCTGCGGTCAACGAAACCGGCGCTCGTTACGAACTCACCTTCGCCGATCTGCGCGCCGGCGCGTCGCGAGCCCAGCAGGCGTTTACCGATGGCGGCGTCGCACCGGGTACACGGGTCGGCGCCATACTGCTCAACACGCCAGACTCAATCATGGCGATGTTTGGCGCGACGTCGCTCGGCGGAGTATGGACGTCAGTGTCACCGGATTTCGGTGCCTCGGGTATTCTCGATCGCCTGTCCCAGGCCGAGCCGGAAATCTTGCTCGCTATCGATGGCTATACCTTCGCCAGCAAACATTATGACGTGCGCGAAAAGGTCGCCGAAGTCGCCGCCGCCCTGCCCAGCGTACGCAAAATCATCATCATCGGCAGTAGCGGCGAACCGGACATCGGCTCTATTCCTGACACTCAATCCTGGGACGATTTTCTCGCCCCCTACGACGCCAAGTCGATGACCTATAGGAGGCTACCGTTCGACCACCCGTTGTTCATTCTCTACACCTCGGGCACCACCGGCGTGCCCAAAAGTATCGTTCACGGCGCCGGCGGCAGCATGCTCAAAAGCGTCAGCGAGCATTCGATGCTGTTCGACCTGAAGCCCGGCGACACGGCGTTCTTCCCGACGACGTTGGGCTGGATGATGTGGAATTTCCTGGTCAATTATCTCGGCACCGGCACCAAAATCATCTGCTATGATGGCTCGCCCTTCTATCCGGACACCGGCCGGCTATGGCAACTGGCGGCCGAGGAGGGCGTCACCGTGCTCGGGCTGGGATCGTCCTACATCGAAGCCTGCCGCAAGAACGGTGTGCGCCCGACCGCCGAGGCCGACCTTAGCGCAGTGCGGATGATATTGGCCGGCGGTTCGGTGCTGTCGCCGGAAGGATTTGATTATATCTACGACAATTTTACCACCGGCGTGCAGCTCAGTTCGGCGACCGGCGGCACCGAGATCATGGGCTGCCTGGTTGGCGCCAATCCCTGGGGTGACGTGCGCCGGGGTGAATTGCAAGCGCCAGCGCTCGGCCTCGACATGGCGGTGTTGAATGCAGCCGGCGAACCGGCGACTGGCGAAAAGGGCGAGCTGGTCTGCCGCGCGCCATTCCCCTCGATGCCGCTGGGCCTACTTGGCGATGCCGACGGATCTCGCTTTCGCGAGACCTATTTCAGCCAAAACCCCGGCAAGTGGACGCAAGGCGACTTCGCCGAGGTGGTGGGAAACAGCGGCGGTTACATCGTCTATGGCCGCTCCGACGCCACCCTCAATCCTGGCGGCGTACGTATCGGCACGGCGGAAATCTATCGCCAGGTGGATAAACTGGAAGAGGTTTTGGAGAGCATCGTTGTCGGCCAGAAATGGCAGCAAGATGTGCGGGTAGTTCTGTTCGTACGCTTAAGTGAGGGCGCAGAGCTCGACGACGCGCTGACGGACAAGATCCGCCAGGCTATTCAGTCCGGCGCCTCGCCGCGCCATGTGCCGCGTAAAATTGTCGCGGTTGACGATATTCCGAAGACCCGCACCGGCAAGATTGCCGAGATTGCCGTGCGCAACATCGTCAATGGCGACCCAGTACGCAACCGCGAGGCACTAGCCAACGCCGCCGCACTCGACGCCTTCGCCGACCGGCCGGAGTTACGCGACTAGCCTAGTAACCGTGATATACTGCGCAAAACAGTAAATATAAAAATCGGGAGAAAACAGTGGAACTCAGATACCCCTTAATCGACATCGACAGCGCCGGCACAGCAGATGGAGGCTTGCGCCTGTTCACTGATATTCCCGAAATTAACTCAGGGCTTGCCTATCACCTGACGATCCCGCCGGGCGGCTCGCGAGGACGGCAGACCAACCACAACGCCGACGAGGCACTGATTTGCCTGCAAGGCAGCGGCATCGCCGGCGTAGGTTCCGAGCACGCAGATATACGCGCCGGCCACTGCCAATTAATCCCCAAGGGTGCGGAGAATTTCTTTTTTAATAACGGCGGTAGCGACGCCGTGCTCGTCGGTTTTTATATCGGTGTCACCGACACCGACGGCATCGGCCTCAAGCAGGGCGCGCCGGTTAATCCGGACGAGTTGCAAGGTGCAGCGGACGGTATTTCGACGGGTATATTCGTCCACCTAGACGATGTCACACCGGAGAATATGGACAAAGGTGAAGGTTGGCACATCACTGATTTCCGCCTACCCCTATCGGGGCGCAACGGCTGCACTTCAACACTTTTCCGGGCGCGCTTTTTCCCCGGCGCGGTACACGCCAAACACCGGCACGAGAATTGCGACGAGATTTACTTTGTGATCAGCGGCCATGGGCTGGCCGGCGCCGGACCCGACCGGATCGAGGTCCATGGTGGAAAATTTCACTTCATTCCTGCCGGGGTCGAACATTGGCTACACAACCTTAGTGACACCGACCCCATCGAGGGGGTCGGGATTTATGTTGGTGCTGGTAGCGTCAAGGATACCGGCTATGTGTTTATGGGTAACGTCACCGAGGATGACATCAAAGCCCGAACCTAAAATTGAATTTTACACATAAAAAAAGGGGCCGCCCGAGAACGGCCTCTACCTCGGCGTGATCGAAATCGTTCGCACACGCGATGCAGGTATTGTTGAGAAATATACCGACATCGCCCAGCTTATCGATCTCTCCAATCAAGATCATGTCCTTTTGTACCGATTCCCATACAGCTTTACTAATTCTATCTTAGATTGATCTAGCGGAAGCTGCTATTTGGAACGGCATATCGACCATCCGCCCTTCCGTCACCAGCGCACATTTCCGCCCTACGCACATGTTTTCCAGTACCCTCTCCGCTTGGAATCAACGCTTATGATCGCGTTGTTTAGCAACAGCCCACTAGTCGAAACGCTAGCACCCTCCGAATAAATCTACCCATGCAGGCATCCGTATCACTGTGTGATATTACGTGAGTAGTATAACGTCCTAAAGTGGCGACACACCGACGCAAAGTCAGCGGTTAATTAACGGTCTACAAAAGTATTTCGGCGGGTAACTAGGCGACTCGTAAATAGTGGATCGAGAACAGATTGTCGGCATCGGTCCAGTGGCGATAAGCCCGCCACCCAGCTTCAGCAGCCAAGGCGTGAAATTCTTCAATAGTGTATTTGTGGGAATCCTCGCTGTGGATTGATTCCCCCTCCGCGAATTCGAACACATAGTCATCGATGCGAACTGTCTGCTTGCACGTGCTCACCAGGTACATCTCTATGCTACCTTTCTGCGGCTGCCAGTGCGCGTCGTGGATAAACCCGTCGAGGTTGAAGTCAGCGCCAAGTTCGCGGTTGATGTGATGCAAGATATTGAGATTGAACTTAGCCGTAATCCCGGCATCGTCATTATACGCGGCATGCAGAATCGCCGGATCCTTCTTGAGGTCAACACCAACCAGCAACCCGTTATCCGTCCCCAATTCACTCGCTGCAGTGTGTAGAAAGTCGACCGCCTCGGTGTGCGAAAAATTGCCGATCGTCGAACCTGGGAAAAATCCGATGCGCACCATATCGTGCGGTATTTCAGGCAATTCGAGCGGCTGGGTATAATCGGCCACCACCGGCACTACCATCAGATCGGGATAGGCGTCGGCAATTCCCTTAGCGGATTCGATCAAGTGATCGCGCGATATATCGATCGGGATATAGGCCGACGGCGCTTCGAGCGCGTCGAGCAAAATTCGCACTTTGGTGCTTGATCCGCTGCCAAATTCGACCAAACTGGCGTGAGGTCCGATCAGCTCGGCATATTCAGCCGCATGGGTGCGCAGCAAGGTGGTTTCCGTGCGAGTTGGATAATATTCCGGCAAATGGGTGATTTGCTCGAACAGCTTGGAGCCGCGTTCGTCGTAAAAATACTTGCTCGAAATCCGTTTCTGCGGTTGCGATAGACCCTCAACGACGGCGGCACGAAAATCCTCATATGCGTACTCGAATTCGTAATAATCGTGCAGTGGCCCGAGATCTAATTCTGCGGCATCGCTCATCCGTCATCAGCCAACCGCACGCCGGCAAAAAGCCAGCGCATGTCAGGGTAGAAGAAATTCCGATAGGTCGGCCTTGTATGCCCGTTAGGCGTTATACAAGCGCCGCCGCGCAAGACCATTTGGTTCGACATAAATTTACCATTGTATTCACCGACCGCGCCCTCGACCGGCTTGAACCTGGGATATGGTCCATATGGGCTCTGAGTCCACTCCCAAACATCACCGAACATCTGCTCGGGCGTGTCACCTGAGCCGGATGCCGGCACAGAACGCAGTAATCCACCATCCTGGAAGTTGCCTTCTACCGGCAGCGGCTGCGCGGCGATTTCCCATTCAGCCTCGGTCGGCAGGCGCTTGTCCACCCAACGCGCATAGGCATCGGCCTCGTATAGGCTGACATGGCACACCGGCACCTGGTCGTTGATCTGCTGCAGACCGGACAGCGACATGGCCATCCATGAATCGTCTGTTTCGCCGATCTGCTGCCAGTACAACGGCGCACGCCACCCCTCTTTCTGGGCTGTCGCCCAGCCATCCGACAGCCACAACTCGGGACGCCCATAGCCGTTATCGGCCATGAACACCTTCCATTCGGCGTTGGTTACCAGCCGCGAAGTAAGCCGGAATGGAGCGGCAAATACCTTGTGTCGGGGACCTTCGTTGTCGAAGGCAAACCCGGCGCCCGCATGGCCGATTTCGCAGACGCCACCCTCGTATTCAAACCACGACAAGGCGGGCGCCTTGCGCTCCGGTAATGCGCGGTAGGCTTGGTATGCGGGATTGACCGAGTTGCGAGAAAATGCGTGCAGGATATCCATCAGGAGCAACTCCTGATGCTGCTGCTCGTGGTTCAACCCCAGTACCGCCAACGGTCCCGCGACATCCCAGGTTTCGCTGTCGGTATCGGCGATAAGGGTAGCCATCGCGTCGTCGACATAGCAGCGGTAATCGGCGATCACCGCCGCTGGGGGGCGCGTCAACATGCCTCGTTCGGATCGCGGATGGCGGTCGCCAACAGAATCGTAGTAAGAGTTGAACAGATAAACGAATTGCTCATCGAAGGGCTGATAGCCGCGCGCCAGGGGTGTCAGAATTAGCGTCTCGAAAAACCAGGTAACGTGAGCCCGGTGCCATTTGACCGGGCTGGCTTCCGTCATCGACTGGACGACCTGGTCCTCTTCCGACAACGGCGCGGCCAGCCGTTCGGTTTCGTTACGGACCCACCGGTAATGGGAAAGCACTTCATCGCGGTCTTCAGGATGAGCCGCGAGAACGCCAGGCGCCGGTACTGTCGAAGCCAAATTCCTACCCAGTTGGCGTCGATTTCCGCATATGCCGTCCTGCGGGAACACCCCCGATACCTGTGTAGACGTTTGTACACGGCCCCACGCATACGTCTACCACAACAGGCAACCAACTTTTGATTCGTTTACTCACCAGATGGGCCAGAATCGACGGCTGGGCAAAGTAAAACAATCTGGCACGCGCCGGGTCAACCGGCTAAGTCGCATATTTCTGTGAACTTGCCCCTGTTGACGCACGCGCAAAGTGAATTACCCTCATTGTCATGGCTAAAAGATCTCCACAAATCGATGGCTATCACGCCCACGTCTATTACGAAGCCGATACCAAGAAAACGGCGGCCCGGTTACGGCGGCGCATCAACGCGCGCTTCAATACGGTGCTCGGCCGTTGGCACGACGAACCGCTTGGTCCCCATCCGCTAAGTTTCTACCAAGTCGCATTTACGCCAGAGCTGTTTGCCGATTTGGTGCCTTGGATGGCGCTCAACCGCGAAGGCCTGACAATCCTAATTCATCCGGAGACCGGTGACGGCTTGGCCGATCATTCCGATTTTGCGATGTGGCTCGGTAAAAGCGTCATCCTGCGCCTCGGCGTACCCGATAACTAAAACCGGTCCACGTCAGTGTACAACCGGCAACCGGGACGGTTTCCTTGGCCGGGAGAGCACGCTACAACACGCTCCACACTCTTTCGAACCGGCGCGTTTGCGGCCGGAAAACTACCAAATTACCTAGGGGGCGAGATAATGAAACTGTTACGTTATGGTCCTGCCGGCAAAGAAAAGCCCGGCCTACTCGACAGCAACGGTAAAATCCGCGATCTGTCGCGGGTCGTCGACGACCTCGACAGCGAGGCGCTGTCGCCGGCGAGTTTGCGAAAAATCGCTAAGCTCAACGAAAAACGCCTGCCACTAGTCAAGGGTCGCCCGCGCTTGGGCCCACCGGTGGTGGCGCGGCGGACCTTTGCGATCGCCCTCAACTATGCCAAGCATGCTGCTGAAGCCGACGTCAAGGTTCCGAGCGAGCCGTTCGTGTTCACTAAGGCCTGCCCGTTGACCGGCCCCCGAGACAATATCGTTCTACCCAAGGGTTCGAAGAAGTCCGACTGGGAAGTCGAGCTATGCCTGATCATCGGCCGCAAGACGCAGCATGTCAGCAAACGCGACGCGTTGAAATACGTCGCCGGTTACGCCACTGGCAACGAAGTATCTGAACGCGCATTTTTGCTCGAGCATGGCGGTCTGCAGTGGATCATGGGCAAGAGTCCAGACACTTTTGCGCCGCTGGGACCTTGGCTGGTGACTGCCGACGAGGTCGGCAATCCGCAAAAGCTCAACTTATGGCTTGAGGTGAACGGCAAACGGTATCAGGACGACAATACGTCGGACATGATTTACAATTGCGCCGCGATCATCAGCAATATGAGTAAAATGATCACGCTCTACCCCGGTGATGTCATCTACACCGGTACGCCGTCCGGCGTCGGACTGGGCATGAAACCCCAAGTATTCCTCAAGGCTGGCGACGTCGTTACATGCGGTGTCGAAGGGCTCGGCGAGCACCGCAGCAAGGTGGTCAAATACAAGGGATGATCGAGTACCCGTTCGAAACAATACCAGAGCCGGGCGAGATCCAAGAGGTTGCGCCCGGCATATATTGGCTGCGCATGCCGCTGCCGTTCCGCCTCAACCACATCAATTTGTGGCTGTTGGAGAATGGCGACGGGTGGACGCTTGTCGATACCGGCATTGCTATGGACGAGACGCGGCAAGTCTGGCTCCGGATCATCGACAATTGTCTCGGTGGTAAACCGATAAACTGCATTATCGTCACCCACTTCCATTCCGATCACGCTGGTCTGGCCGGATGGCTAACCGACCGCTTCGGCTCACAATTGTGGATGAGCGAGACGGAATGGCAGCACACCCGGTTGCTAACCGACGGTCCGGATCCGTTATGGACCAAAGACGTGCTGTCGTTCTTCCACCAGGCCGGATGCCCGGAAGACATGATCGCCGAAACCCATGCGCTATGGTCCATGTACAACGAACGCATGAGCCCAACGCCCAACCTGCACACCACCCTCAGCGAGGGCATAACTTTCGATATCGGCGGGCGAAGTTGGCGGGTCCTGATCGGCCGTGGCCACGCGCCCGAGCACGTGTCGCTCTATTGTCCGCAATTGGACATGCTTATCGCCGGCGATCAGGTATTGCCGCGGATATCGCCCAACGTGTCGCTGGTTCCCAGCGATAGCGGCGATAATCCGTTGGGTAACTTTTTGGCCACAACCGCGTCTTTCCGCGCCCAACTGCCCAACACAACACTTGTTCTACCGTCGCACAACGAGCCTTTTTACGGGCTGCACTTCCGGCTCGACGAACTGGCCTCGCATCACGACGAACGCCTCGATCACATGGCCGATCTGTGCGGCGAGCCCTCGACCGGCTACGGGGTCTCGCGCCAGTCATTCTCGCGCGACCTCGATGGTTTCCAGGCCAGCCTGGCGCTAACCGAGACGATGGCCCATCTCAACCATTTGATTGCCCTCGGCCGCATTGACCGGCAAACACGGGAAGACGGCGTCTGGCTTCACGCCGGCGCGTAACGTTTGGACGCGAAGGACCGGGCTGGCGGGATAGCGTCACCGGTATTTTTATCTTATATCCACCCCACATAATTTCACCATCGGGCCAAACTCATCGACGGATTTACGGTCCCGGCCGTCGGGTATTGGGTTTTACACCGCTGGAACAGGAAGCGAGAGGACAATATGAGCAAGATAAAGGTAGCCGTCACCGATACGGTGTTTCCCGACTGGAAACCGGCCGAGGAAGCGCTGTCGGCGCTCGATGTGGAATTGATAAGGGCCAAATCGCCGGAACAGGATGCGATTCTTGCCGTCGCCAGCGACGCCGATGCGGTGTTCGTTACCTACGCCCAGATCACCGCGGACGTAATCGCCGGATTGAATAACTGCAGAGTCATTGGCCGGTTCGGCATCGGCACCGATAATATCGCCATCGACGCCGCTACCGATGCCGGCATCATCGTTACCTATGCGCCTGTCTATTGCCTCGACGAAGTCTCAGACCACGCGATGGCGTTGCTTTTGTCGCTGGCCCGCAAGATCCCCTTTTCCACCTCGATGGTGAGCGGCGGGCGTTGGGAGATGCCGGCTGTTGTTCCCATTCGCCGCTTCAAGGGCCGCACCCTGGGGCTGATCGGCATCGGCAATATCGCTCAGGCAATCATCGGCAAGGCACAAGCTTTCGGCATCAAAACCATCGCCGCCGACCCTTACGTACCCGACGAGGTGTTCGCAAAAATGAACACCGAGAAGGTCGAACTCGACGAGCTTTACGCACGTTCCGACTACGTTTCGGTGCATGCGCCGTTGACGCCGGAAACCGAAAACATGTTCAGCACCGATGCGTTTTCTAAGATGAAATTCGATGCGCTGCTGATCAACACGTCGCGCGGGCCCCTGGTCGATATCGATGCGCTGGTTGTGGCGCTTGAGGCGGGTGAGATCGGCGGCGCGGCGCTCGACGTCTTACCCCAGGAACCGCCCGCCGCCGGCCATCCCATACTGGGGCGCGACGACGTTATTTTGACGCCGCATACTGGTTTTTATTCCGAAGACGCCCTGCTTGATCTGCAGACCACCGTGGCAACCGACGTAGCCACCGTGCTGGACGGGGGTAAACCAAAATACCCGGTCAACCCGCAAGTTTTAGAGGGATAAAGTTGATCCCGTCGCTGGTTTTACCCACCTAAACCGGCTACGGAACCTGGAGTGAGAGATAATGAAGGCGATGGTACTGGGTGCCCCCAGCGCAGTGAGCCTGGAAAATGTTAAGCAGCCCAACACCGAAACGGGCAACAGCATCGTGCGGGTTACTCACAGCGGTATTTGCGGCACCGATCTAAAAATCTTCACCGGCGGCATTCCGGCGCGCTACCCCCTGATCATGGGCCACGAGATGATTGGCGAAGTGGTCGAAGCCGCCAATTCTGATACACCTAAAGTCGGCACGCGCGTAATCGTCGATCCAGTGACGTTTTGCAGCAATTGTTTCCATTGCGATATTGGCCAAACCCAGCTTTGCCCCAATGGTGGATTAATCGGCCGCGACGCCGACGGAGGCTTCGCCGAGTACGTCGCCGCACCCCCGGGAAACATCTATGCGATGCCCAACGGGATCGGTGATTGCGAAGCGCCGTTGGTTCAGGTCCTGACCACCGTTATGCACGCTCAACAAATGGCCGAGATTTCGCCGGGTGATACCGTTGTTATTCTAGGCCTCGGTGTCAGCGGCTTGTTGCACGTCCAACTGGCCAAGGCGCGCGGCGCCAAAATCATCATCGGTATCACGCGCAGCGCCTGGAAGCGCGAGGTAGCCCATGATATTGGTGCCGATATAACGCTGGCGCCAGACGAAACAACCAAAGACAAAGTCCTGGAATTAACCGACGGAATCGCCGCCGATGTCGTTATTGAATCGGCCGGAAAACTGCCGGTTCTGGCGCAAGCTATGGATCTAGTGCGCCCCGGCGGCCGTGTCTTGGGTTTCGGCATTCACACGCAAACTGAAGGCGCACTACCGTTCTACGATATGTACTTCAAGGAAATTCAGTTCATCAACGCACGCGCAGCGACACAGAAGGATTTCGCTTCCTGTCTCGAGTTGGTGGGTAGTGGCGCCATCGATCTAACGCCGTTGATCAGCGATGTTGTGGCGCTCGACCAGCTTGATCAAGCTTTGGAAATGGTCGGTACAGATGCGCCCCAGCGCATGAAAATTATTCTTGAAAATATCTAAACTACAAAATACGAGCCCGTAGACACACAACAACCATACATTGACCACGGGTACTGTTGTGCTCTCAGCCCTTTCCCCCCGGCGCCTATTCGGCTAAATTTCCGCCAAAGTCCGGGCCCTGATTAGGAAAAGTCACTTGAAACCATTTGAATACGTAGCGCCCGCCACTTTGGAACAAGCAGTCGCTCTTCTGGCCGAACACGGCGCAGATGCCCAACCACTGGCCGGCGGCACCGACCTGCTGGTGGATCTGAAGCACCAGTCGGACACGCCCAAGGTGCTGGTCGATGTCGGTAAGGTCGCCGAACTGCAGGGCATCGAAGTAACCGATCACGGCTTGCGCATCGGTAGCGCGGTCACCCATTCCGAAATCATGGCGTCGCCGTTGATCCGCGAACACGCGCCGGCAATGATCGATGCCGCCCACACCGTTGGGGCGGTGCAGACGCGTAATCTCGGGACCCTTGGCGGCAACCTCGTAACTTGCGTCCCGTCGCTGGACAGCGGACCAACCTTGATTGCGCTCGACGCGCAAGTCACCGTCGGCGGCCCCGGCGGCAACAAGAAAATAAGCCTGGAAGAATTTTTCGTCGGCCCGCGGGAAACCGCACTGGCGCCCGACGAGCTATTGGTCGACGTTCTGATTCCGGTTGAGTGCCTAGGCAAACCAGCTAGTTTTCATAAGTTCGGTTTGCGCAAGGGCCAGGCCCTGGCACTGGTAAATGCCGCAGCGAGCTTGCGGTTAAACGAGAGGAACGGCACTGTCGCCAAGCCCCGCATCGCCTTGGGGGCGGTGGCGCCGACGGTGATCCGGGCGCGCAAGGCTGAAGAATTTCTCGAAGGCAAGCAGGCCGACAAGGACGCCTTCACTGAGGCCGGAAGCATAGCGGTTACGGAAGCTAAACCGATCGACGATTTCCGAGCCTCGGCGGATTACCGCCGCGACCTAATTGCCGTACTCACACGTCGCGCGCTCGAAGGTGCGCTTGCGGCGGCGAACGCATAGTCATTAGAGGCAGCGAGTTAATGGAAGTAGAACTCACAGTGAATGGCGAGATCCGCAAGGCGTCAGTGGAGCCAGAGACGACGCTGCTCGTCATGTTGCGGGAAGCCCTGGGGTTGACCGGAGCTAAACTTGGCTGCGATGTCGGCGATTGCGGCGCCTGTTCCGTCATACTCGACGGGAAATCGGTAAATGCCTGCCTGGTGTTGGCAGCACAGGCAAATGGGCGCGACGTCCAAACTATAGAGGGTTTGGCGGACGCCGAGCATCTGCACCCGCTGCAGGATTTCTTCGAGAAGCTGGCGGCGCTGCAATGTGGCTTTTGCGGCCCCGGCATCATTTTAACCGCGAAGACCCTGATCGACGAAAATTCGGACCCAAGCGATTTTGAGATTCGCGACGCCTTGGCTGGGCATTTGTGCCGCTGCACCGGCTATACCAAGATCGTTGAGGCCGTTGCGGACGCAGCGCATGCCATGCGCAAAAACGAAACTTCCACATGAGCGGCCAGGTAGTACAATCCGCGCTGCGAACCAGGAGGTAGGAAGATGGGCGATACGACAAAAGTAAAAGACAGAGCGACAACTATCGAGTCTCTGAAGGAGGCGGACGAACTAACCGGCTCGCCACTGGTCGTTAAACCCGTCGCCTATCCTCTGGAAACCCTGGTGCCGGAAGCGCGCCAGCAGACACCTGCCGTCGGACAACGAGTGACTCGGCCGGACGGACATCTACATGGGCTGGGTCAGACCAAGTATATCGACGACATGACCTTCCCCAACATGATTCACGCTAAAATTTTGCGCAGTGAACATGCCCACGCCCGCGTCGTGAACGTTAATACCAGCGAGGCCGAAAAAATGCCTGGCGTTTTGGCAACGCTCACCGGCAAGGAGATCCCCGTCAACTCCTTCGGCCCGTCCATCCAGGACCAGCCTATCCTAGCGGACGACAAAGTATTCC
Organism: uncultured Rhodospirillaceae bacterium; assembly: GCA_964530225.1. Taxonomy (GTDB): domain Bacteria; phylum Pseudomonadota; class Alphaproteobacteria; order UBA6615; family UBA6615; genus CAZHBA01. The sequence continues at coordinate 51,386 of CAZHBA010000003.1, forward strand.
ACATGGGCGACGGTGTGGCTGCAGTCGCCGCGCATACCGAACAGCAGGCAGCCGACGCACTGGCCAAGATCAAGGTCGATTACGAGCCGCTACCAGCAGTGTTCGATCCGCTGGAAGCCATGCAGGAAGACTCGCCCAAGGTTCACGACCCGGCCAGTAACATTTACGCTTCAAAAATTATTAAGAAGGGTAATGTCGACCAGGCGCTGGCCGAGGCTGACCGCGTGTTCGAGAAGCGCTTTAGCACACAGATGGTCGAACACGTGCCGCTCGAACCCCATGCCTCAATCGCCGTTTGGGACCCGAACGGACGGGTCACCCTGTGGTCCAGTCTCGGGCGTATCACCCTGGGGCGCGCCGACCTGGCGCGGACGCTGAATATGCCGATGAATAAGATACGCGTTGCCTCCACTATCGTCGGTGGTAACTTCGGCGGCAAGAACGAAATCACCAGCGAGCCTATCTTGGCGTTGCTGTCGAAAAAAACTGGCCGGCCAGTCAAAGGTACCTTCAGCCGCCGCGACGAATTCGTTTCGTCGACCACACGCCATCCGTTCGTCATGGATTTCACCACCGGCGTTTCGAACGACGGGCGTATCACGGCGCGCAAGGTCCGTCTCGTCACCGATGGCGGCGCCTATTGCTCGTGGAGCGAGACGACCCTGAGCAAAGCGGCGATCCTTTCGGCCGGGCCGTACAAGATCGACCATCTGACAGTGGAAGCCTTCGCCGTTTACACCAACAAGACCACATGCGGCGCCATGCGCGGTTTCGGTGCGCCTCAGGTTTGCTTCGCTTACGAATCCCACATGGATGATATCGCCCGCGAATTGGGTATCGATCCTTTAGAAATCCGCATACTCAACGCCTTTGATGAAGGCTCGCAGAGCCCAACCGGTCAGGTGCTGCAAAGCGTCGTGGTCAAGGAAAGCCTGACCATGGCGGCGGATCGTTTCGGCTGGAAGGAATAGCAGCAATGAAAAAGCGCGGACGCGGTATCGGCTGCATGTGGTACCCCATCGGCTTCACCGTTTCAGCCAACCCCAGTGCGGCGACAGTGAATGTTAACGAGGACGGCACAGCGACCCTGCTGACCGGCACCGTCGAGACCGGCCAAGGCTCGCTCACCGTGTTAGGGCAGATCGCCGCCGAGGCATTGGGGATCGCGACCGACGACATCCACGTGGTCTCGGCCGACACCGACGGTACGCCGATGGACTCCGGCGCCATCGCTAGCCGCACTACCTACGTCACCGGCAACGCCATCGTGTCGGCGGCGGAGAAGGCCAAGGGAATACTGTTCGAAGCGGCAGCGCCATTGCTCGGTGTCAAACCCGAACAGTTGGAAGCCTGCGACCGCAAGATCCAGGTGCTCGGCCTTCCGCAGAAGAGCCTGCCCATCGGCGAGGTCGCCCACCACAGCCAATTCGTGCTCGGCTGCCCGGCCATCGGCAGCTCGTCGTATAACCCGCCAACCGTCGACATGGACCCCGAAACGGGGGAAGGCAAGCCATTCAGCACCTATGTTTACGCCACCCAGATCGCCGAGGTAGCGGTCGACGACGAGACCGGCGAGGTCGAAGTTATTCGCATTGCGGCGGCACATGACTGCGGCACGGCGATCAATCCCACCCTGGTCGAAGGCCAGATTGAAGGCGGCATCGCCATGGGTATCGGTTTTGGATTGCAGGAAGAAATACTGTTCGATGAAGGCGAACAGCTGAACCCCAACCTGACCAACTACATCATGCCGACCAGTCTCGACATGCCCAAAATCGACGTCGACATCGTCAAGAACTACGACCCCACCGGACCGTTTGGCGCCAAAGGCGTGGGCGAGCCGACCTCGGTGCCGACCGCCGCGGCAATCGCCAATGCGATCTACGACGCCGTCGGTGTGCGCATTACCTCGCTGCCGGCGACGGCGGAAAAGGTACTGAAAGGAATCAACGAGCAACGCTCGCAGCAAAAGCACCTGACTAACTAAGAGCCTCGGCCCCACACACGACATGAGCTGCATCATCACCTGCCAAAGCGAACCGGCAGCAACGCCTCAGGTATAATCCCATGGTTGTCGACGTGGCGGTGCTGGTAACCCTCGACAGCAAGGGCGCGGAGGGCCGTTTTCTGTGCGAGGCGCTAGTCCGCGCCGGCGCGCAGCCGTGGATCATCGACCTGTCGATGCGTCCACACGATATCGATGACGCCCATGTGCATGGCGGCGAGGTGGCAAAGGCCGCGGACACCACCTGGGAGACGCTCGCCAGCCTGAGCCGGGCCGAGGCCGGCGAGACCATGATTACCGGTGGCACCAAGGTGCTCCTTGATAAATTCCAGCGCGGCGACATAGCCGGTGTCATCGGCGTCGGCGGCGCCAACGGCGCGACCATCGAATGCGCCATGATGCGCGCACTACCGCCGTTATTTCCCAAGGTTATGGTCAGCCCGGTCGCCGGTACCGCCGCCGTCCAGTGGTACGTCGCCGAAAGCAACATCGCCATGTTCCCGACCATCGGCGACATCTCGCTAAATCGCATCACCCGCGCGGTGATGGAAAACGCCGCTCAGGCGATCACCGGGATGGCGCGGGCGCGGGCGGCAACGCCGGCGCAGACGCAAGCGGACCCGCCGCTGATCGGCGTATCGTCGTTCGGTAACCTGCAGCAATGCGTCGACCGGATCAGCAAACGGTTGGAAGCAGCAGGCTATGAAGTGATCCACTTCCACAGCTCAGGCCCCGGCGGCATGGCGCTGGAATCCCTCGCCGGCCTGGACGAGTTGGCCGGGGTTATCGACGTCACTACCTCGGAGCTGGCCGACCTGCTGGCCGGCGGCGTCTACAATGCGGGCGACGGCCGCCTGCGCACCGCCGGCACCGCCGGCCTGCCCCAGGTGGTGGTGCCGGGGGCGCTGGACGTGATCAACTTCTGGGTCGGCGAGGTGCCCGAGCGCTACCGTGGCCGCGACTTCCACCAATACAATGTCGAAATCCTGCTGATGCGTACCAATGCCGAGGAGTTCGCCACCCTCGGAGAGATGATGGCCGAACGGCTGAACGCCGCCACGGGACCATTCGCTGTTTTAATTCCGACACGCGGCTTCAGCCAGATCACCGACTTTCGCACCCACGACATCGACGGCAACGAAACCGGCTCATGGCATCAACCGCAGACCGACCAGGTGTTCACGGACAGTCTGCGCCAGCACCTGTCAAAGACGGACGCCATCGAGGAACTCGAACTGCACATCAACGACCCCGAGTTCGCCAATGCCTGCGTCAATGCATTTCTGAAGTTGAGGCGGGACGAAAATCCCAGTTAGGCGGTTAGCGCGACAACGATTCCCCGGGGTCGGGCATCCAGCGCACCACACCAGCAACGCCATCGACCGCAACCATAGCGCCATCCGTAATCTGCTGGGTCGCATCGGGAACGCCGAGCACCATGGGAATGCCGCGTTCGCGCCCCAGTGATGCCAGGTGCGAAGTACTGCCACCCAACTCCGCGACCACTGCCGAGACACGTGGCAGAACGCTGGCCAGCGCCGGTCCGGCGACCTTAGTCACCAGGACGTCACCGGGGTTTATGCGGGCGATTTCGCATTCGCACGCGATCACGCACGCTCGCCCGGTGCTCAGGCCAATACCGCCGGGATGGCCGCGCAGACCGGGTTTGCCGCGCCAAATTTCGTCTGGGATTTGCGATTCCTGCACACGCAGCGGGCGCGCCTGTAGCATTTTGATGCCATCGCTTCCGGCCGCCCACTCGACCTCCACCGGCTGGCCCATCATTTCGTGGGCGATCTTCATATAGCCAGCGAGTTTGCACACCTGATCTTCGGATAAACACCGCGCCTTTTCCGCGGGTGCGTGATCGTGGTCGTGATTATGAGCCCGCGCTAGCTTTCCGGAATGATGAATATGACAATGGGCGCTATGTTCGAATTTCTGGCCGCTCACGCTCTCCAGTAACTCGCCCTCGGCGGACAGATCGTAACGGTCGGGAACGACCTCGCCCTGGGCGAGAGCTTCGCCCAAACCCCACGTTGCGCTGACCGACATGCCGCCGTTCACTGTCTCGCTCAGTCCACCACCCGAAACGTCGGCCTCAACGAGCGGCTGCACCAGAACCGCCATCGCCGTATCGATCGCCTTGATGTTCTTGTCGTCCATGTAGCGCATGGCTCGGGGCGACCACAGAGCGCCCCAGCAGGCACGCAAAGCGGTTAGAAATTCGTCTTCCTTATCGATGCCGAGGAATGTTTGAAATTGTCCGGCGAAGGATGAGCCTTCAGTATCTTCCATCAGCGACGAAGAGCGCACGGCGACCCGCCCGCCGGTCTCGGCGACAAGCTCCCGGTAGGCGGCGATCAATTCCGCTTCGATCTCTGGCGCAATGGGCTTAGAAAACAAGCCGATGCGGACATCCGCCACATGGCCGCGTGATTCCATAAAAGGTAAGGTCACGGCCTTCTCGGCCGCCTCGGTAAGACCCAGAGATCCGAGCTGATGATTATAAGCGTCGGCGCCGAGGCAGAAGCCGCCCGGTGTCGGCAGGCCAGCATGGGCGAGGGCGGCCTGGTTGGCAGCCTTGGGCCCAAAGCGCGCAGCGTCGGCGGCAACTGGGTCAGCCAGGTTTACGACGAACCTAGTCATTGGTTCTCTTTCTTCCAAACATTGGAACGGCCGGACGAATAATCGCCCGGCCGCACCAAATTGTCCCACACTTGAACGAACCGGTACCTTAATGGGGCATC
>CAZHBA010000004.1:0-2692 GCA_964530225.1 uncultured Rhodospirillaceae bacterium
AAGGTCACCTATGGCGGCTTCAGTGACGGCATCACGTTCATGACTCCGCCGTTGAAACAGGACATGGAAATTACCGGCCCGATCGCGGCTAAGCTATTTGTGTCATCGGCGACAACCGATGCCGACTTGTTCCTGGTGGTACGGGTGTTCTCCCCGGATATGAAAGAGGTCGTCTTCCAGGGCGCGCTCGACCCCCACACGCCAATCGCCCAGGGGTGGTTACGTTGTTCGCACCGTAAGCTCGATGAAGAGCTCACCCTGCCCTACCGGCCCTACCACACCCATGACGAAGAGCAGCCGCTCAAACGGCGTGAGGTGTACGAGGTCGATGTCGAGGTGTGGCCGACCTGCATCGCCGTGCCGAAGGACTATCGGATTGCGTTGTCCGTACGCGGCAAGGATTACGTCTACCCGGGCGATTCTTTCATGGAAACGCCTCTGGGTAATTGGACCGGGTGCGCCGTGTTCCGCCATAACGACCCGCGCGACCGGCCGGCCGATATCTTTGGTGGCGACGTTACCTTGCACTCGGGTCCAAAACGGCAGTCTTATGTGCTGTTGCCGGTAATACCCGAGAAATAGCGGCAGTTTCTTACAACGCATAAATAGGCCGCAGCGAAAATCGCCGCGGCCTTTTTGCTGTTCCTATTTGCGTGCCGTCTGCGACGCGCGCCAAGCCGCCTGCATGAAGCCCTCGCTGTCGCCCCAGCCGTCGGCGACAGCGGCCTCGTAAGCCCTATATGCGGCATCGGTGACCGGAGCGGATATGTCGCGCGATGCCGCGACTTCGCTCATCAGGCCCATATCCTTCGCCATCGCCGCAAGCGCAGATCCCGAAGCCGCGGGCGTGTCGCCATGCACCGCTTCGACGATGCCCGGCAACCGACCAGGTGCCACTTTGATGGTGCCCGAGGTGTCGCCAAGAATATCCGCCGCCTGGGCCAGATCGATACCGGCGCTAGCAGCAACTGCCAGCGCCTCGCCCACCGCTTCCCAATAGACGAGGAGCGGCAGGTTCACAGCCAGCTTCATCGCCGCACCCGCGCCAACGGGACCGACATGATCGAGCCGACGACACAACTGCTCCAACAACGGACGCGCGCCCTCAACATCTACCGCCTTTCCTCCGGCCAAACCGAGCAACTGTCCGTTGCGTGCTGGCGTAACGCTACCGCCCACGGGGCATTCGACAAACCGCCCACCGGCGTCGCGCACCCCGGCGGCAACCCGTTGGCTGGTCTGCGGCCGGATGGTACTCATATCGATAAATAGCGTGCCGCCAAGATCGACCGACAACAATCCGCTTTCGCCCTCATAGATAGCGGCGATAGCGTCGTCATCGATGACGATAGAGATCACCGCCTCGCAGACCACCCCCAGCGCCGCTGGATTGTCGGCAAACCCCGCACCCTGGTTGAGCAGCGGCTGAGCGCGTTCGCGCGTGCGGTTCCAGACCAATACCTGGTGCCCGTTTTCCATCAAACGCTCGGCGATCGCCGAGCCCATTTTCCCCGTTCCACAGATGCCGATCTGCATAAAAAAACTCTCCGATTTAAACTATTTGGCATCTTAACTTAGCCGGTCTAAGTAACCGTATCGAGTACCGTCGCGGCGATAACCAGCAACAGGCCGATGCCGCCCCAGGTCGGCATATGTTTGGCGTCGAACAGTTCTTCGGCGCGGATGCTACCCCACAGCGCCATGGCAAGCATTACAATTCCACTGGCGTAACCTACCTAGGCGAAGATTTGGTCATCATTGCTTCCTTTCAGCAAAAGACTGGTAAAATCTCGATCGCCAAAGCTTATCCAGATGCGAATAGATGGACATTGATGCGCCTCAATTTCGATCGGCTGGTGGTTTATGGCAGAATGACCCGAAGCGCCGAGAACAGTGAGGCAGTTCAATGAAAACCATCCAGATTTCCCCCGACGAGATGCAGCGCTATATCGCCCGTTTCGACGATCTGAAGGCGAATAAGGTGCGCACCGCCGGCAACATCCCTCCCGAAGCGCGCGAGATGATGACCGCGCAGGCGACCAAAACGGTGATCGCCAACGAAGGCGCCAAGGATACGCCGTGGGGCGACGGGCCGATTCCGGGGCCGCCCAGCTTCGCGGTCGTCATGGCTGAGTGTAAGCCCGGCAACGGCCCCGGCCTGCACGCACACCATAATTCGACCGAGACCTTCACCTGCATCAAAAGCCGCTTCCGCATCGAGTGGGGCGACGATGGCGAATATTCCATCGAGCTCGGCCTATTCGACACAATCTCGGTGCCGCCTGGCGTGATGCGCCGCTTCCACAATGTCGGTAACGAAACCGGCTTGCTCTACGTCATCCTGCAGGGCGGTGAGGGCGGTCTGCGTGATGTCGAATTCGCGCCCAGCATGCTCGAAGAGTTGGAGGTACACTTCGGCAATAAGGTCGTGAACGAACTGGAAAGTCTTGGCTACTCGTTCCGCGCCGGTCTGGACTGACCAACCATGAAAATCTTCATCACCGGTGCACCGGGATATATTGGCGGCACCGTGGCGGCGAAATTACTGACCGCCGGCCACCAGGTCAGCGGTTTGGCGCGCACTGAAGACAAAGCCGCAGCCTTGGTGGCCAACGGCATTACTCCGGTGGTTGGCACCCTCGACGACCTCCATGTGCTCGATAAGGCGGCGCGCGACGCCGATGCGGTGATC
>CAZHBA010000005.1:0-21559 GCA_964530225.1 uncultured Rhodospirillaceae bacterium
AGACCAGTTTCATGTAACGCGCCTGTTCGCCTTCTCCAACATAGAAGCGAATGGCAGACATCGCCTCGAACAACGGTTCGCAGCGTCCATAAGCGTCTTCTGGACCCGAGGCCATAATCGTTAGATTGCCAGCCTCGGCGAGTATCGTGCTACCCGATACTGGCGCGCGCAGATAGCCGATACCGGCAGCGTCAGCCGCGGCGGCCACTTCGCCCGAGACCTCCGGCGAAACCGTGCTCATATCCACGTAAACCGAACCGGGCGACATCGCCGATAAAACCCCGCCGTCGCCCAGAGCTACGGCCCGCAGCACATCGTCGTCGGGGATCATCGAAAACACGAACTCGGCATCCGCCGCAACATCGTGGTTGGAGCTTCCCGCCCGCGCCCCGGCGGACACTGCCGCCGACATGTTATCGGCAGCCGGATCGAACACCGCGACACTGGCGCCATCGCCGATAAGACAATGGCTCATGGGCGAGCCCATATTGCCGGTGCCGACCCAGCCGACCTTGTTCCCCTCAAGGCTCATCTTATGGTTCCTCCCGAAATTTAAATTCCCTCCGCGAACACGAGACAAAGCTAGCGGGGGCATTCCTTTTCTGAAGCGGCAAACCTAACATGGCCCCAGCAGCGCGCCCACTGCCACACAGTCAAGAGTTATTCTCAAATGACCAGAACCGCCGCACTCCTAGTCTTTCTCGCCGCACTCAACGGGCTGATGGCCGTGCTCGCCGGCGCCTGGGCAGAGCATGGCTTCGTTCTCCCGCTGATTGCCGGCGGCGACGTACTCGCGGAGTTCGGCAGCCGTTATCAGATGTGGCATGCGCTGGCGTTGCTCGGCATCGGGCTAACGCTCGACCGCGCACCGGCGGCGCGGGTTTTGCTGGTACTCGCCAGCATCGCCCTAATCATCGGCATCGCCGGATTCAGCGGCGGGCTTTATACAAAGGCGAGCGGCTTAACGCCGCCAAACCTGGTGCCGACCGGCGGCATCGCGCTGATGGTTGGCTGGCTGCTGCTTGTGCTGGCCGGCCTGGCAGCGTTTTTTCCCGCCGCTAGATAATCTCGCAAGCTTCATCGAACGCTAGGCGGGGGGGCCGCGGTTTCTTGATTCCCGAAATGTCGCCATAGCCGATGTTGCATAGAAAATTCGACCTATAGGACGTTCCCTTGAAAAATTCCTCGTTGGCCGCTTTTTTGTTGAAGCCACCCATGGCGCCGGCATCCAGACCGACGGCGCGTATCGCCATAAGGAAATAAGCCCCCTGCAAGGTACCGTTCATATAGGCGAAATCCTCCGCCAGCGCCTCGTTGCCCGCAAAGTGATCTTTCAATTCGGGACGGGCCGGATTCAACCTGGGTAGGTATTCGAAGAAATTCACATCGTAAGCAATGAGCGCCGTGACCGGCGCTGCCAAGGTCTTTTCCACATTGCCGGGGCCCAGTGCGGGCGTTAAACGCACCCGGGCCTCTTTCGAACGCAAAAACAAAATCCGCGCCGGCAGGCAATTGCCGCTGGTCGAACCGAGCTTGCTCAGATCCCAGATTTCGCGCAACTGATCGTCGCTGACGGGCTTGTCTTGCCACCAATTTTGGTTACGAGCCTCACGAAACATCAGGTCGAGCGAATCTTCATCAAGCTGCTGGATGCGCTGGCGATAATCCTCGATCCGGGCTCTTGCCTGTGCCAGATCTTCTTCTTCGGATATATTCTTTTTCTCCATGGGACTGGGAATTTCCAAATTTTAGCGATTTGTATTGTTAATGTCTCGCTATCCGGTAAAAGTCAAATCCCCCTATTGATTCACAGCGATGTAAGGACTGTTCCCGGCTGGAATGATCAGCCCGAATGCTCTATTGAGGCGCGGTCAATTTGGAGAGATTTTCATGAACGACAGCCACGGCGCCTTATCCGGTATCATCGTCCTCGACCTCACCCGTGTCCTGGCCGGGCCCTATTGCACGCAGCTGCTCGGCGATCTGGGTGCTGACGTGATCAAGATCGAGCGCCCCGGTGCCGGTGACGACACGCGTAATTTCGCGCCGCCCTTCGTCACCGACGACGCCGGCAACGAGACCACGGAAAGCGCCTATTTCATGAGCACCAACCGCAACAAGCGCTCGGTCGAGGTCGATCTCACCAGCGCGGCTGGTCAAGACATCGTGCGCCAACTGGCGCTGCAGGCAGACGTGTTGGTGGAAAACTTCAAGGCCGGCAACCTGGCTAAATACGGCCTCGGCTACGACGATCTGAAAGACGCAAATCCGAATCTGGTTTACTGCTCGATCACCGGCTTCGGTCAGACCGGTCCCTATGCGAGCCGCCCCGGTTACGATTTCCTGATTCAGGGCATGGGCGGCATCATGTCAATCACCGGCGAGGCCGACGGCGAGCCGCAAAAGGTCGGCGTGCCGATCGCCGATATCATGTCGGGCATGTTCGCCGCTGTCGCCGTCAACGGCGCGCTGCGCCACGCCGCGGTGACCGGACAAGGCCAATATATCGACATAGGCATGCTTGATACCCAGGTCGCCTGGCTAGTCAATCAGGGCATGAACTTCCTCCATTCCGGCGAGGCCGAACGGCTCGGCAACGCCCACCCCAATATCGTCCCCTATCAGGTGTTCAAGGCCGTCGACAGCCATATCGTTCTAGCCATTGGCAACGATAATCAGTTCCGCACCTTCTGCGATTTCGCCGGCGCGCCCGAGTTGCCGGACGACCCCATGTTCGCCACCAACGACGCGCGGGTGAAGAACCGCGCCGCCACGGTAGCTAAAATCCAGGCAATCATCGAACAGCAGCCGTCAAAATATTGGCTGGAAGAGCTGGAGAAGATGAAGATCGGCTGCGGCCCCATCAACACGCTGGATCAGGTCTTCGCCGACCCCCATGTGCTGGCGCGCGAGATGGTGGTCAACGTGCCCCACCCGCTAATCGCGGACGGCAGCGCCAAGCTGATCGCCAGCCCGCTGCGCCTGTCAGAAACGCCGGTTGAATACCGCCGCCACCCACCCCTGCTCGGTGAACACACGGATGAGGTGCTAGCCGAGAAGCTGGGACTGGACGCAACGGCTCTGGCCGAGCTGAAAGCCTCCGGCGCGATCGGCCGACGCTGATCCAATAACGGCAAAGAAAAAGGCCGCCCCAGCTAGCCAGGGCGACCCAGTAACGCCGCACTTGTTTTGCGGCTTATCTCGTTTGCCTACTCCGCGGCCATGGCAAAGTCCGGTATTTCTAGTTCGGGCAGAACCTTTTCCATGAAAAGCATCAGCTCTTCCATCATGTCGTCCTTGGGCTGCTGCGCCCAGTGCCAGATCAGGGTGATGTATTCGGCCGGCACCTGTTCGTAGGTTTCTTTCCACGCCTTGATCGATTCATCGAGCGTACCGCCGATGAAGATGCCCGAATCCTTCATCGACTGAACCAGCACGCCGTCGCTGCCCTGGGGGAACTGCGGAAAGAACGGACCGTAGAAGTTCTTGTAGATATCGAGATCGTATTCGCGCAGTTTGCGATCGTAGTCTTCCGGCGTCTTGGTGATGTGTGGCCAGCGCACGATGTTCTGGTTCTGGCCGCGCTGGAAATAGCGGCCGTGCTTGGCCGCCTCGTCGACATAGAGATCGATGTAGTCGGACATGCCTTCGGTGGTCATAAAATAGGTCGGGATGAAGCCGTGCTTGGCGCAGAACTTGATAGAATCGGCGCTCTTGGAAGCCGCGACCATGACCGGCGGATGCGGCTTGGTATAGGGCTTGGGCACGACGCTGACGCGCTGCACGGCGCCGTGTTCGTCGACCTCACCCTCGACACCGGCTTCAGCGGTAATTTTCCACGCCGGATAGCCCTCGACCCCGGTGTCGAGCGGATACGGCGCCTGGTAATACTTGCCATCCAGGCGTACCGATTCCTCGGTCCAGCATTTGAGGATCATTTCGACCCGCTCTTCGAAAATCTCGCGGTTGAGCTTATCGGCGTCGCTGCCGTCCGACACCGTAGCCACCGATCCCGTATACTGACCGATGATATTGGTCCAGCGCGACTGGTAGCCGCGCGCGAAACCGACCCAGTATTTGCCTTTGGTCAGGTGATCGAGGATCGCCGTTTCCTCGGCAATACGGATGGGGTCCTGGGTCGCTGCCACGTAGCCCAGCGCGCCGACGCGAGCATTCTTGACTCGGCTCGCCCAGTACGAGTTGAGGATACCCGGATTGGGACCGACCTCGTAACCTTCCGAATGCAAATGATGCTCGATCGCCCCCATGCCCCACACGCCCATTTCGTCGGCAGCTTCAACGATGTCGGTCCACTCATGGACGATCCGGTGGTACAAATCACTGTCGTTACCAAGCGGACGCTTGGCCTTGCGGCCCTCCTCGCCATCGGCGGGAAACATCGGGTAAAGCTGTAAAATAACCTTCGGCAAGGCCATAAAAAATCTCCTACTCCCGCGAAATACGCGGCACCTGGCGCAGCATTCGAACGGCGCAACCTAATGGGTCCAGAACCCATAAGCTAATAGTAAGTCACAATAATCGATATATGGAATAGCTATAACTTTAGCAAAAAAACCCGCCGCCAGCCACACCGGCAGCGGGGTATCTGGTTTTTATGCCGAAACTGTCTACTCGGCGGCAGCCGCAAACTCCGGAATTTCGAGCTCCGGCAGCACCTTCTCCATAAACAACTGCAGTTCCTCCATCATCACTTCTTTTGGACACTGGGCCCAATGCCAGATCAAAGTGATGTACTCTGCCGGTGCCTGGGTATAGATCTCGCGCCACTGCCGGATCGATTCGTCGAGAGTACCGCCGATGAAGATGCCCGAATCCTGCATCGCATCGATATGTGCGGACTCGTCGGCACCTTGCGGAAATTGCGGGAAGAACGGTCCGTAGAAGTTCTTGTAGATGTCCAAATCATAGTCGCGCAGCCGCCGCAGATACTCCTCGTGCGTATTGGTGATATGGGGCCAACGGACGATGTTCTGGTTCTGCCCAAGCGCGTAGTTGATGCCATGTTTGGCGCCTTCTTCGACATACAGATTAGCCATCTCGACATAGGCCAGCGTGTGCATGAAGTAAGTCGGGATGAAGCGGTTGCGGGCACAAAACTGGATTGACTCCGGGCTTTTCGAGGCCGCGATCATGACCGGTGGATGCGGTTTCTGATAGGGCTTCGGCACGACGCAAACCCGGCGTACCGCGCCACTTTCGTCGATCTCGCCTTCCGCCCCCGCTTCGCGGCCGATACGCCACGCCGGGTACTCGGCAACCCCGGTCTCCTTGGGATAGGGCGCCTGGTAATACTTACCGTCGAACGAAACGGACTCGTTCGTCCAGGCTTCGATTACCTGCATCACACGCTCTTCGAATATCTCGCGGTTCTGGTGGTCGGCTGCGCTCTTGTCCGAAACCGTGGCCTCGGTATCGGTGAATTGGCCGAGAATATTAGTCCAGCGGGACTGGTAGCCGCGCGCAAACCCGACATAGAAGCGGCCATCGCACATATGGTCAATAATCGCCGTTTCCTCGGCGACGCGTATCGGGTCCTGGGTCGACATGACGTAACCTAGCGCGCCGATATTGGCGTTCTTGACCAGCGTCGACCAGCGAGCATTCAACACGCCAGGATTGGGTCCGACTTCATAACCCTCCGAATGGAGATGGTGCTCGATGGTCCCGAGACCCCAAACCCCCAAAGCGTCAGCCTCGACTACCACCTCGTCCCATTCGTGAACGATTTTGTGATAGATATCGGGGTCGGTACCGAGAGCGCGGCGCGCCTTCCGGCCCTCCTCCCCCTTGGCGGGGAACATCGGATAAAGCTGCAATATTACTTTGGGTAGTGCCATAGGAAACTCCATAACAAAGGCCTGCGCGCCAGAAGACGCGCAACCGGTTAAAGCTCCCCGAAAAACCATAAAAAAATAGTGGCTACGTAACAAATAATAAGTTTAGATATTTGCTATAGTCTTTGACTATAATACCGGACCGATTTCAGAGAGGCATTCAACCCTTGGATTTACGCCAGATTCGCTCATTTATTGCCGTTTATGAGGAAGGTAGCATCAACCGCGCCGCGGCGCGCCTCCACTGCGCCCAGCCCAGCCTCAGCCTACAACTACGTAACTTGGAAGAGTCCCTGTCGATCAAACTGTTCGAGCGCCACGCCCGCGGCGCGCGGCCGACGGCGGCCGCCCGGCGCTTCTACGAACATTGTACCGCTATCCTTGGCGAGGTGAAAAATGCCGAACAGCATATGCTCGCCTGGTCGCGCGAGATCGCCGGCGCGCTTACTGTCGGGCTGATCCCAACAGTGACCAAGAGCGTGCTGCCGCAGGTCTTACCCGACTACACCGAGCGGCTACCCAACGTCGATATCCGGGTGGTCGAGGCGTTCAGCGGCACACTCACCGACTGGGTGGTGTCGGGCGAGCTCGATTTCGCCATCGTCACCAAGCCGCCGAGTCACGAAGGCTTGAGTTTGCGTGCCCTGTCAGCCGAACCGATGGCGCTGGTCTCGGGTGCTAAAAGCGAGCTCTCACATCTAACGCCGGTAAGCCTGCCCAAATTGCCGCCTATCAAATTGGTCCTGCCGTCGCAACAGCACAGCCTGCGCGGCATGATTGAGGACTATATCAGGGTGGGCAGCATCGCCATCGAACGATTACTGGAAATCGACGGGTTGTACGGTGCCTTAGAGTTCGTCCACAAATCCGATTGGTCAGCGATCCTGCCGGTAACCACCGTGATCGGCGACATAGCGAGCAGCAAGTTCGTTGTCAACCCGATCATCGAACCGGCGACGAAGGTTGAATATTACCTGATCCACCAGACCCAGCGACCGTTGTTGCACGCCTCGCGCAAACTGGTCGGCCAACTCGAAGACGCCCTCAAGCGATCGGCAACGGAATGGTCTGATTGGCAGGACGGCACCGCCGGATCGGCCAAGCAGCGAGCGGCGGCGGAATAGGCAACCAAACAGCTTCTTTACTCCATACAAATAAACCTCATCCTGAGCCTATCGAAGGATAAAGACGGCGCCCGCAGCTTGGCAAACCGTGGCTAATCACCTTTAATCGCCACCATAAATAATTTTTATGGATGACCATGGATCTGCGCCAACTGGAACAATTCGTTGCCGTATACGAAGACGGTAGCTTCAGCCGTGCCGCGCGGCGGAAGAACTGCACCCAGCCCGGACTGTCGGTGCAAATCCGCAATCTCGAAGGGCAGTTGGGCGTCGCGCTGTTCACCCGCAACGCGCGCGGTGTGGTGCCGACGGTCGCCGGCAAGCGCTTCTACACCAAGAGTCTCGCCATTTTGAATGCCGTCGAGGACACCAGGCTCGACATGCAAAACCTACAGGGCGCCATCACCGGCGCTATCGTTGCCGGCACTGTACCATCGGTCTCGCGCAGCGCCCTGCCGGCCGCTTTGTCGCGGTTCACCGAGCAACATCCCAATGTCGAATTGCGTTTGGACGAAGCCTATGGCGGCACGCTCACCGACCGTGTCGCCACCGGTGAACTCGATTTTGCCATCATCACCGGCCCGCCGGCGCTCGAGGGACTGACCAGCGAGCTCATATCCGGAAATACGATGACCCTAATCTCCGGCCCTGAATCCTCGCTGCACCATCTGGCACCCTACAGCTTGAGCGAACTGCCGCCGCTGCGCCTGGTGCTACCGTCGGACCGACACAGCATCCGCCAAGTCATCGACGCCAATTTACGCCGCGGCGGCGCCACCGTGGAAACGGTGATCGAGTCCGACGGGCTCAACACGACGCTGGAATATGTCCGCCGCTCCGGCTGGTCGACGATAACACTCATGACCACGGTGATCGACGAACTCGAGACCGGCGCATTGGTCATCAACCCGATCGTACGGCCGAAGATCGCCGTCGATTATTTCCTGGTGCGTCCGTCGCGCCGGCCGCTGTCGCCAGCGGGCGAACAGTTTATCGCACTGCTTCGCGAGGAGTTATCAGAAATCGCTCAGCGCTGGCGGCAAGCCACTGGCGGTAACTAGAAGGGTAGGCTCATGTCAGACACAAATCCCAATGCCGGGGCACCCCAGCGCGTCATCGTCACCGCCGGCGGATCCGGCATCGGCCGCGCCATCGCCCAGCGCTTTCTGGACACCGGGGCACAGGTCCATATCTGCGACGTCGCGCCCGACACCCTCGATGCGACGCTTTCCGCCCATGACGGCCTGCGCGGCAGCGTCACCGATGTTGGCGTGCCAGCGGATGTGGAACGGCTGGTCGCCGAGGCGAGCGCCTGGATGGGCGGCGTCGACGTGCTGGTCAACAATGCCGGCATCGGCGGGCCGCGGGCCGCCCTCGAGGACATATCCTACGAGGATTGGGACCGCACCATCACCGTCAACCTCAACGGCATGTTCTATTGCATCAAGAACGTGGCGCCGTTGATGAAGGCACAACAGAACGGCTGCATCGTCAATATCTCAACCGCCTCGGCCAAGGTGGCGCTGCCCCTGCGCTCGCCCTATGTGGCCTCGAAAGTCGGCGTGCTCGGCCTGACCCACACGGTGGCGCGCGAGTACGGCCCCTTTGGCATCCGCTGCAACGCCATCCTGCCCGGCCTTATCGACAACGAGCGCGGGCGCAACATCCTCACCAACCACGCCCAGGAGAAAGGCGTCAGCTTCGAGGAGGCGGAGCAGGATTTCCTCAAATTTATTTCCCTGCGCGCCTGGATTGACCCAGCGGAGGTGGGTAATCTGGCGGTGTTCCTGGCGTCCCACACCGGCCGCCACATCACCGGCCAGAATATCGGTATGGACGGTAACGTCGAGTGGGAGATTTAGAGTCTGATCCACCAGCGTGGAAGCGCCACAGCCCGCTTGATGGGGGAGGATTTAGATGGGGGTGACGAAAGCGACTCTCCAATTTCGACAAGCTCGGCATGAGGCCCTTGATAGGCGGACTACTCGGCGGCGTTGACGATATTTTCTTCGGTGTTCTCGTCGTTCTTGCCGCCCGCTTCCGGCGGATAGTTGCGGTCGACGTACCAGCACATGTAGTCGTAGATGCTGATCGGCTCGAACTTCGCCGGGTTGCTGGCGCTCACGCACGTGTCGAGCGGCGCGGCAACGGTGTCCGGGCTAGGGTTAAAAAACAATGCCATGGAATAGCGGTCGGTTTTGGGTGGGTTGACGCGGTGGGGCGAGGCCAGGAACCGACCATTGGTCCAGCGATTAAGGAACTCGCCGGTATTAATTATGATGGCATCGCTACCCATGTGATCGGCGTTGATCCAGTTGCCCGCTCGCGTTCGAATCTCCAGGCCCGGTACTTCCGATAGCGGCAACAGAGTCATAAACCCGTGGTCCTGGTGCGGTGAAATGCCAAACTGATTTTCTTCCGCTTCCATCACCGGGTAGTGGGAATTACGCGTGGTCCACAGCGGATCGTCAAACATGGAGTCGAAGAAATCCGCCGGCTTATCGAGCGCCAGTGCATAGATCGGCAACATGCATCGGCCCAACGTCACTAACGCCTGGTGACAGGCCTTGATGGTCTCCTTAAAGCCCAGCAGATTTTCCGGCCACGGATTAGGGCCGTGGAAACGCCGTTCGGCGATACGCCCCGGGTGATTGTCTGGGCGCTCGTTGACGTAGCGCAGTACCTCGTTGAGGTCGGCCTTGGTGTTCTGGTTAACCGGCGAGGTGACATAGATGGTCGACTTGGGCGGCACATAACCCGGCCGCGTCGCCGATGCCCGGAGTGCTAGCTTGTCTTCGTCGGGAAGTGCAAAGAACCGTTCGAGTTCAGCATAGCCGCAGCGAATCAGGTCCATATCGACGCCGTGATTGGCAACGAAGTAGAAGCCTATATTTTCCTGGGCGTAGCGCAGCTCGACTGCCAGACGCTCGGCCGCGCCCTCTTCGCCGGCCAAGAACAGCCCCAGGTCGAGAACCGGGATTTCCTCGCGAATCGCTGTGACGCCTTCCGCTTCCAATTTTACGCTCATGTCAGCGCTCTTATTCTTGTTATCGCGCCGCCAGTATTACACCGAAATCGGTGTCGTTCACTAACCCGCGACAAATATGCCCGCTGCCAAGCCTTCATCGAGAACGAAATTGGATCCGTAGATGGCGTTGCCAGTCTTCGGCGAGGCCAGGAACATCGCCATTTCGGCGATTTCCTCGGCATTGGAATAGGTGCGACCAGAGGGCGTTACCATCTCCATAAAATCGAGGATTGGTTTGAACTCTGGATCGGTGCGCACATATTCGTTCATCGGCGTTTCTGTGTTGCCGGGTGAGATCGAGTTGACGTGGATGCCATCGCGCGACAGCTCGGTCGCCAGAACCTGGGTTAGCATGACGACGCCCGCCTTGGTGGCGCAGTACACGCCATAAAGTGGAAACGCCCGCACGCTCGCCGCCGACGCTATGTTGATGATGTTGCCGCGTTTACGCGCCTTCATATGCGGCACCACCGCGTTGATCATGTGCACTGTGCCCTTCAGGTTGACGTCAATCATTTGGTTCACATCTCTGATCTTGCTATCGCCCGCCGGGGTCGGCACAAAGATACCCGCGGAATTGACTAGGATATCGATCTTCTTGTGATCTTTGAGAACCTTGGCAACCAGCTTCTCCACTTGCGCTGGTTTTCTAATGTCGCAGACATAGCCCCTCGATTTGCGCTTGATCTCCTTGGCGATCTTGTTGGCCTTGCGGATGTTCGAGCTGGCGACTATGGCGCATGTCGCCCCTTCCGAGGCGAATTTTCGCGCAGTTGCCTCGCCGAGACCCGACGAACCGCCAACCACCAATGCTACCTTGTTGCGAAGTTCCATAGTTCTGCCCTCCTTCGTGCTCGTTTAGTTGTTTAGAAACCGATGTTGGCGCCCTCGTCTATCACCACGGTTTCGCCGTGCATGGGCTTGGCCGCATCCGACACCAGGAACAATGCCATGGCGGCGATCTCCTTGGGGTCGGAAAACGGCCGACCGCTCAAGGCACGCGATTTGATGATCTCACGGGTTTCAGCGTAAACGTCTTCGGTGCGCACGTTTTCGTTCATCGGCGTCGCCGTGTTGCCCGGCGCGATGCAGTTGACGTTGATGCCTTGCGGCGCCAGGGCACAGGCCAGCGAGCGCGTCATCTGCATCACCCCGGCCTTGGCTGCGCCATAGACGATATAGGCACTGCGTCCCTGAATACCGGCGGCGGAGCCGAAGTTGACGATCTTACCGCCGCCGCGCTCGGCCATTCCCGGGCCGACGGCGTGGCACATATAGAACGCACCCTTGAGGCAGGAATCGACGATATCGTCGAAATGCTCTTCCGGTGTATCGCCCAGCTTGGTCGGGTAGAACACGCCGGCACCGTTAACCAGGATGTCAATGTCGCCGAACGCCTCGCGTACTTCCGTAACCAGCTTTTCGATCTGCTGAACGTCCCTGACATCGCAGACGAACGCCTGCACCGTACCGCCCGCGGCGGCAATGGGATTGGCGACCTGCTGCGCCTTGCTCTTGTCATGGCTGGCGACCACAGCGACCTTCGCGCCCTCGGCGGCGAACAGCGCGCAAATTTCCGCCCCGATGCCCGACGACCCGCCGGTGATCAGGGCCACCTTATTCTTTAACTGCATCGCCTAACCTCTTCAAATACCTACTTAATCGAATCATACATCGCCTCGACCATTGGCGTAGCGAAGGGCCCGAGATCGGCGATCGGTGCCATGCGATTGCCGCAATAGCTAAACCCGAGACGGGCGTGCGGATCGCCGAAACCGACAGCGCCGCCAATCCCGGTGTGGCCAAAATTATCGCGCCGTCCGCCGAACGGAAACGGCGGACACGACAGCATAAAGCCGCAGCCGAAACGGAAATGGCGGTTGGTCATGCGGTCCATGTCGTCCCAGTGCTCGGCGATGGCATCCGCGATCACAGCCTCCGATAACAGCCGTCCGCCGCCGATCTCGCCGCCGTTGACCATACCGCCGTAGAGGGTGGCGATGGCGCGCGCGTTGCCGTGGCCATTGGCCGACGCAAACTCACCGCGAAACCAGTTGTCGGAATTGAAGTCTTCGTCCTTGGGCATGGGGTTCCAGGCGCGAAACAGCGGCGAGTCCGGGTTCACCTTGATGCCGTCGCGCGAAGGCGTGCCCGGCGTTTCGATGAATTCGGCACAGCGCACGATTTCTTCATCGATAAGGCCGATATGGAAATCGAGGCCGAACGGCTCGGCGATCTCTTCGCGCCAGAACTGTCCAACCGTGCGCCCATCGACATGGCGGATCAGGCCGCTGACCAGCGGTCCGTAGGTGAAGGAATGATACGACCCCGCGGTCCCCGGCGCCCACTCCGGCGTGACTTCTTCGAGCGCGCGCTCCACCACGCCCTCCTGCCACAACGAACCGGCCGGCGCGGCATCGGCATAGATGGCACCGGACTGGTGCGAGATGAGCGTGCGCACGCTCATCTTATCCTTGCCGTTGGCACCAAACGCGGGCCAGTAGTGCGCGACCGGTTGCTCCATATCGACAACGCCGCGGTCGACCAAGGTGAGCAGGCAGATCGACGCGCAGGCCTTTGTCACCGACATCATGCAGGTGATGGTATCGGGCTGCCACAATTGGCTGCGCGCCGCATCGCGGCAGCCGCCCCACAGGTCTACGACCCTGTCCCCCTCGACGACGACGGACACGCAGGCGCCGACCTCTTCGCCGCAAACCGGATCGCCTTCGGCCATGTTGCGGCGGAACGCATCTTCGACCGCAGCGAATTTGGGATCGCAGGTACCGCTAATTGGAACGTCGCGCGTCATGCCTCACCCTATCTTTCTTGTTATTGTGTGGCTGCACGTTGGGCTGCGGTATCATCGTAAACTACGTTGCCAGCGTCGTCGATCACCACGCCATAAACCTCGCGCGCGCGCTCGACGCTAACAAAGCCTTCGCGTACATCGCGGCCGACGATTTCCGCGTCGCGCTGGGTCGGCGGGCCATAACCGCCGCCACCGCTCGAATAGGAGACAATCAGCTCACCCTCATCCAGGGTGACGCGGCCGCAATTGGGCACCGCCACCTCGTTGCCGTCGCGGTCGAGTTTATGCTGATGCGCCCGCCCACCATCGCCGCCACCGCGCACGCCCTTGGGGCCATTGATGTTGCCGTCGCTGTTGTAGATCACGTCCATCGACCCGCCGCGCGGGCCGTAGACGGCATGGAAGGTACGCGAACCGCAGAAACGGCCGGCACCTTCGGTATCGGCTACGAAGCCGCGTTCGCGGACGTAAAGCGGATGGCGCAGCTCATCCAGTTCGACCGAATCCAAAAAGCACATGCCGCCGTTGCCGACATGGGAAATGGTTTGCCAGGCGTCGGCGCTCGATGAGGCAGCACCGCAAGTTTTGCCGACAAAGATCTGGTTGACGAAGGGCTTGCCAGTGCGCGTATCGATCCCCGATACGACGCCGGTCCCCGGCGGACTTATGGCGCCGCATTCGGCCATGCCGACGCCGTCGGCCAACTGCGCCATCGCCGCCTGCACGCCGTTGGCCACCCGGTCGGCGATGTTGGTGGTCGCCACCGAACAACTGGTCGGGTGTTTGGGAATTCCGACGATGCAGCCCTCGCGCAGATGGATGTCAAGGCGGCGGAAGGCACCGGCGTTCTTTGGCACCGTATGGTCGATGGAGTTGAACACGCCGACCATCGCCGCGGTGCGCGAGCAGGCTTCCGACAAGTTCAACCCGCACGGCAGGCAGTCGGGATTGTCGCGCAGATCGACGGCGACGCGGCCGTTGTCGGCGTCGACCGCAACGACGCTCTTGATCGGTATGCCCGCCTCCGGCGTGCCGGGAAAAGCGTCGTGGGTACTCTCATGTTCGGCCGTACCGGACGGGATGGCGCGGATCGCCCGGTCCACGCACCGTTCGCCATAGTCGAACCAGTCGCACACGAAATTCTCCAGTGCCACCCAACCAATCTCCGCGCCGAGCGCTAATATCTCGCGTTCGCCGATGCGCGCGGCACCAATCATCGCCAGATAGTCACCCCACCACTGGTTCGGCACGCGGATACGCAGCCGGCACATGCGGATGATGTCTTCGATGTTCTCATAATCGCACTGCACCTGCACGGCGGGGAAGATCAGCGCGCCTTCCTCGTACACGTCGCGGGCACCGCCGAAATAGGTGGTCGGAATAGAATTGCCGATGTCCGCCTGATGCGCCTTCGCCGCTACCGTGAACCGGTGCACGCCATCGTCGTCGATGACCGGTACCAGGATAGTGTGATCAGCTGGGTGCGAACAGCCATGGTAGGGCGAGTTGTGTAAAAACGCGTCACCCCGTTGGAAATTCGGATGCGTCTCCTTCATCGACTTGGCCATCAGGTCGGGGCCGGAGAGCACATGGATTGGTAGGCTTTCCGCCGCCGCCAGCATCTCGTTCTCGGCGGTGACGATGCAGCAGGAAAAATCGCGCGCCATAGCGAGCACGCCCGAACGCCCGGTGCGCAGCAGCGTGTTCGCCATCTTGCGCACGATGCCGTCGAAGCGGTTGCTCATAAGGGCGAGCCGAACGCCATCGCCGCTTGCTTCAACGGTCATGGGCCGATCCGGTTAGCGTTGCGCGCGCAGGTCGGCGGTCGCGGCGGTATCGACATTGCCTGTGGTGTCAAAAACCACGCCGTAAACCTCTTGGGCACGTGCGGCACTGATATAGCCTTCCGATACGTCGCGGCGCACCATCTCGGCATTGCGCTCGGTCGGCGCCCCATAGCCGCCACCGCCGGTGGTCTGCGAGACGATGCGCTCGCCGGTTTCCAGGGTCACCACGCCAACATTGGGCAAGTCGACGCGGTCGCCATTACGCGAAACCTTGTGTTGTCCGGCCGGCGTGCCATCGCGGCCGCCACGCACACCCTTGGCGTTGTTGATGGCGCCGTCGCTGACATAGGCGACATCCATTTGGCCACGGATCGGCCCGAACTCGCTGCGCGCCGAACGGGCGCCACAGAACCGCCCCGCCCCTTCGGTATCGGCGGAGAAGTTGCGTGCGTGCACGTAGAGGGGGTGGCGCAGCTCGTCGAGCTCGACGCTGTCGTAGTAGCACAGCCCACCATTACCGACATGACAGATAGTCTGCCAGCAATCGGCGTTGGGACCGCCGGCGCCGCCGGTAAAGGCCAACATGATCTGGTTTACATATGGCTCGTCATTGGCCGGATCGACACCAGAGATAACGCCAAGGCCCGGGGTCATGATGCCGCCACACTCGGCCATACCGAGGCCATCGGCAATCTCGGCCATCGCCGCCTGGGTCGGGTTCGACACCCTGTCAGCGACGTTGGTGGTCGCTGCCGAACAGGAGGTCGGATGCTTGGGGATGCCGCACACCGAGCCTTCGCGCAGCAAAATATTCAGGCGGCGGAAAGCGCCAGCATTTTTCGGCACCGTATGATTGATGGAGTTGAACACACCGACCATGGCGGCGGTACGCGCACAGGCCTCCGACAGGTTGAGCCCGCAGGGCAGCGCATCGGGATTATCCATCAGATCGACGGTAATCATCGCCGCCTCGGGATCGACGGTGACAGCCGAGGTAATTGTGATTCCGTCGTCCGGCGTACCAGGAATGGCGTCATGGGTCGACTGGCGAGTTGCCGTTCCCGCCGGCAGCGCTCTGATCGCCGTCGTCATGCGTTGCTCCGAATAATCGAACCATTGTTCGTTGAATGTTTCGAGGATATCCCAGCCGACTTCCTTGCCGAGCTCGAGGATTTCGCGTTCGCCGATGCGCGCCGCACCGATCATCGCCAGAAAATCACCCCACCACTGGTCGGGCACGCGAATGCGCATGCGGCACATGCGCACTATGTCCATGTTGGTCTCGTAGTTTTCCTGCACCCTGGTGGCAGGAAAGATCAGCGCGCCTTCCTCGTAAACGTCGCGCGCGGTGCCGTGATAGGTGGTCGGGATCGAGTTGCCTATATCTGCCTGATGCGCCTTGGCCGCCACCGTGTAGCGGTGCACGCCATCATCGTCGATCACCGGCACCAGGATGGTGTGGTCGGCGGGGTGAGAGCAGCCGTGGTAGGGCGAATTATGCAGGAACGCGTCGCCGCGTTTCAGCTCGGGATGAAACTCCTGCATTGAGCGCGCCATGATGTCGGGGCCCGACAGCACATGGATCGGCAGGCTCTCGGCCACCGTCGCCAATTCATGGTCGGCGGTCAGGATGCAACAGGAAAAATCACGGGCAATGTTAAGCACGCCAGAGCGCCCGGTACGCATCAGAGTATTGCCCATCTTGCGCGAAATGCCTTCCAAACGGTTCGACAGTAGCGCCAATTGGACACCGTCTATGCTTCCCTGTTTTCCTTTTGCCATCACGCCGCTCCAGGATCTATCGACAGGCTACCCGAGGCGCACCGTTGCGCCGTTGCACCAGGATCGACGACGACAGTAGTGAACGGTGATTCGACGATAGCCGGACCCTCCAGCATCTCGCCGACCTGCATGGTCTCGAATCGGCGCACCGTAGCGTCGACTGAACCGATGCCGCTGAAATAAGCCTGACGGGTGCCCTCGATTTCAGTCTTAACATCGGTGGCGATTAGGGTGCCGCTTTCGCTTTCGCGCAGGCGGCAGCGCACGGCGGCGGTCCAGCCGACAACCTCGATCCCCGATTCCGGATCGTTGATGGCAAAGATATCCTCGTGCGCATCGTGGAAGGCTTCGACCAAGGTCGCGACATCGCCGTTCCCATTGAACCGCCGGCTGGCAATCGGCACCTCAATTTCCCACACTTGCTCGGGATAGCGCGCCTCAGCGAAGAACTCGATCGAGCTTTCGATGGCGCTGGCACCCGGGCCATCGATGAATGTCTGGCAACTGGCTTCAAGCAGATCAAGAAGTTGGTTGACCGAATCCTGATCAAACGCTTCCGACGTCGTGAACAGGGTGCGCCGGTACTGCGAGGTCAGGTCCGACATCATCGCCCCGGCAGCGCTCAAGGCAGCGCCGACTTCGGGAATAATCGCGCGTGGACAGCCGAGCCGTCGAGCAATCGCCGTCGAGTTGAGGCCCGCCGCACCGCCGCCGCCGATCAGCATCGCCTCGCGCGGGTCAATACCCTGATTGACGGTGATGTCCATGATCGCCTGCACCATGTTTTCCGTCGCGATGCTGATGACCGCCGCCGCCGCGTCCTCCAGCGACAGGCCCATGGGTTTAGCGACATGGCGCTCGATGGCGGCACGGCCGGCGTCGACATCGAGCGCCATGGCGCCGCCCAGAAAGAACGCCGGGTCCAAGTAGCCGAGCACCAGCGCCGCATCGGTGACCGTCGGCTTGTCGCCGCCCTGACCGTAACAAGCCGGACCCGGCACCGCCCCGGCGCTCTGCGGGCCGGCATGAAGCATGCCGCCTTCGTCGACCCAGGCAATCGAGCCGCCGCCGGCGCCGATACTTTTGACGTCGACCGACGGAAACCCCGTCATGTGGCCGCGATAAGGCTCACCGATCCAGGTCTCGCGGGTCCAGGGAATTCGGCCGCGGCGCACCAGGCTAACGTCGTAGGTGGTGCCGCCGGTGTCGGTGACAACAGCGGAATCCGACTGTTCGTCCTCACGGGCGAAATAGCGGCCCGACACCGGCGCCATCGACGGTCCGGAGTTGATTAGATGGATCGGCGTTTCGGCGATGTCGTCGGCGTCCATGACGCCTGCCTGCGAGGTGACGATCAGCACCCGCCCGCCGAAGCCGGCCTCGCGCAGCCTGCCGCTCAGATTATGCATGTAGGTGCTCATCAGCGGTTTCAACGAGGCGTCTATCGCCGCCGACGAAGCGCGGCGATATTCGCGCAAGGACGGGTTGAGCACGTGCGACAGCGAATAGGGCACGCCCGGCAGATGTTCGGCGAGCAATTCGCCGACCCGGTTCTCGTGCGCCGGATTGATAATTGACCACAACAGGCAGACGGCGACCGCCTCGACCTCGCGCTGCTTTAATTGTTCGATGACCCGCAGCACCGCCGCGTCGTCGAACGGCGTCATCTCCGAACCGTCGGCGAGGATACGTCCCGGAATCTCAAAGGTTAGCGCGCGCGGAATGTAGGGTTGCGGAAACGGCACCGTGAAGTTGAACGGTTCCATGCGGCCGCCCTCGCGGAACACCAAAATATCGCGGTGACCCTCGGTGGTGAGAAAGGCCGTCTTGGCGGTATTGCCGGTGACGATGGCGTTGATGGCGTGGGTCGTGCCGTGCATCAACAACTCGCCCTGACCTAATAGGCTGGCGAGATCGGTGTTCAAGCCCTCAGCCGCATTCTCCAGGCTATTGATGACACCGCGGATCGGATCGTCCGGCGTCGTCGCTGCCTTGAACATGTGCAGACCGCCATCATCGTCCTCGACGATGAGGTCGGTAAACGTCCCCCCAGTATCGACCGCAAACCGCACCTCGCCCCCTCACCTGCACTTCATCCGATTGCCTTCGCGGCAATGTCCTAGGCTAACACTATCAGGGTTTAACGCTGTGTCACGTACCCTCTACGTGGCCAGAAATGCCTTAAGTTCCGAAACGAAGGTGTCGCAAGCTTGAATTTGCGGGCAGTGGCCACAGCCGGGAATCTCAACCAGGGTCGATCCGGCAATACCTTCGTGCAAGGCGTAAGACATGGCCGGTGGCGTGGTGGCGTCTTCGAGACCAACCATGACCATCGTCGGGTTCTCGATACCACCGATTTCATCGGTCATTTCGACATTGGCGAGCGCCCGCGCCGTCGCCACAAAGGCCCTGGGATTACAAGCGGCCAGTGCGGCTTTGCGTTTCGCGATAATGTCGGGGTGGCCCTCGACGTAGGATGCGGGAAACATGCGCGCCATCGCCGCATCGAGCACCACATCCATGCCCGCCTCTTCGACCTTGTCGGCAAGCAGACGCAGCGGCGCCTTGGCCGATACCGGGAAACCCGGCCCAGTATCGACTAGAACCAGCTTGCCGATACGTTCGCCATAGCGAATTCCCAGCGCTACGGCCATGAACCCGCCAGCGCCATTGCCCAGCACCGCCGTGTCTGCCGGAAGATTGAGCTTGTCCATAATATTGGCAACATGGTCGGCATAATCAGCGACACTAGGATTATTCATCTCCAGTGGCGGCGTGCCGCCAAAGCCCGGCAAGTTCGGCAGAGTCACCCGATAGTCGCTGGCCAAATCGGGCAAAGCCCGGTCGAACACGCTGCGTTCGGCGAGTAGAGAGTGCAAAAGCAGTAGATTGGGACCGTTGCCAGCCTGCACCACATCAGCTCCGGCGACATTGGTTTGGGTAACGTTCATTAAATCAACCTAACACCTGTTCGGGCTGCCTAAATTGGGGACCGCACGCTTGTTACCTCAGACATTTTTCTTATAGTACAAAACTGTAGTAAGGTAATGGTGCCTAGCAAGCAGAGATGTTGTAGGGTTGGTCAAGTACAAATGTTACCGGAGGAGAAACTCCGGAACGCATACCGCAGGGGAGACAGAGACAATGAAAATCGCGAACTTTGAGTCATCGGCAATCCGGCTATAGCGAACCGAATTGATACGGCGACCCTATTTGTACAGGCTCCTGAGCACTGAAAAAGCTCAGGGGCGAGTGAGGCCATGAACCATGACAGCTGAAGCAACTTCAGATTCTCCATTGAGCACCAAGCGCGAAGTCTCGCGAAAGAAGGGCATTAAGCGGTTCAAATGGACCGTATTGTCACCGTTTCTGGCGCTCATGGTCTTTATCTTAATGCCGGCCCTGCTGCTGCAGGTTTTCTTTTCCTTCTTTCAATTTTCGATTTTCGAAGCTGGGGATTCCTCAGGCATCATGTCCTATTTCAAGGCGTCGGAGTTTGTCGGCATTGACCTGTTCCGCGACGTTTTCACCGATACACGCTTTGGCGCCGCTATAATTCGCTCGCTGCTGTTTGCGGCGGGCTCGACAATTGGCTGTTTTGTCTTTGGGTTCGGCCTCGCCCTGCTGATGTACCGGCCTTTCCGCGGACAAGCTGTATATTACATCTTCTTCATCCTGCCGATGCTGACGGTACCGATTGTTATCGCCTATACGGGCGAGATGATCCTGTATCAAAATGGTCCGCTCAACGACATTCTGTCCCGACTAAGCGGCATGCGGGTGGAAGCACAGTTCCTCTATAAGAAGGAAATTGCGCTGACGACGATCATGTTTCTGGAGATATGGAACTGGACCCCGTTCAGCTTCATTATCATGATGGCGGGCCTCGCCGCGCTGCCCAAGGAACCACAGGAAGCGGCGCAGATTCTGGGTGCCAACAAGTGGCGCATCTTCTGGGAAATTCAGGTGCCGTTGCTGCGGCCGGTAATCCTGCTGGCACTCATCCTGCGTTTTCTCGAAGCGATGGCGGAATTCCCGAAAACCTGGGGTCTGCTGCAAGGCGGGCCCGGTTCGGCAACCGAAACGATACCCATCTATATTTTCCTGAACACGTGGCAGTACTTCGATATTTCCTACGGCGCGGCGCTATCCTATGTGGTGCTGCTGCTCATGGTCGTGATCGTGATGTCTGGGATTTATTTGCTTCGGCGCGAAAAGAAAAGCCTGGACGAAATGTACATGGCTAAACCGCAAGAAGGTTAGGCGAGAGGGGAACGCGCCATCATGGCCATGACAATGTCTGAACGGCGGAATGTTTTTTCGCTTCTCCGCTACTTCGTCTTGACGATTTGGCTGCTCATCGTCGCCTTCCCGATTTTCTGGATGGTCTCGACCTCGTTCAAACCCGACCGTGAATGGTTCGCTTGGCCACCGGTCTATATTTCGGAAAACGCGACAATTCTAAATTATCTGGTCGTGTGGGCGGATCAGAGCGAATACTCGACGGACGAAGAAACCAAAGAGCTTGGGCAATACACCCAGTCTTTGCAGCGCCCCTGGGAGGCTCTGGGGAACAGCACCCTGATCTCGGTTATCTCGACATCGTTGGCGGTCCTGTTCGGCTCGGTGCTCGCCTATGGCGTCTCGCGTCACCAGATACTATCCGAAGGGCGAATGTTTCAGTTACTCATGCTGCGCATGGTGCCGCCCATTGTGCTCATCGCACCGATCTCGGTGTGGTACCGCCAGATCGGCCTGCTCGATAGTATACCCGGGCTGGTCATGTTGTATTTCCTCACCACCCTGCCCTACGCGGTGTGGATGAGTAAGAGCTTCATCGATGAAGTGCCGCGCGAAATGGAGCAGGCCGCCGAACTTCTCGGTGCCAGCCGGTGGCGGACGATCTGGGAGGTGGTGCTGCCGTTGGTGCGCTCGGGCCTGGTGGCGACGTTCCTGTTCATTCTGATCCTGACCTGGAGCGAGTACTTGCTGGCGTTACTACTATCGAAGGCCGAGGTGCTAACGCTACCGATCGAATTATCCAAATATCAGGGATCGACCGAAGGCCGTGTCTACGGACGCCAGGCGGCGCTGTCGGTCGGTATCACTATCCCATTGATCGTCGTCGGACTACTGATCCGCAAACATCTGGCCCGCGGATTTAGCTTTGG
>CAZHBA010000006.1:0-6202 GCA_964530225.1 uncultured Rhodospirillaceae bacterium
TCAAGCTGCTTGTGGTGCGCGAGATAGCGGACTTCGGTAAACGCCTCGGGCCCGACCATGGCGCCCATGGAAAGGGGCGCTGTGGGATCCAGCACCTGGCGCGGCTGGAAAGGCGGTAGGAATTCATCCACTTCGGCCTGATCGGGAATATCAACCTGATCATAGGCGTGGGTGAGGATGAAACCGTCCATGCACACCATTACCGGCATGCTTAGTTTCTCAGCCAGCTTGAAGGCCTGGATGTGGATGTCGACGGCTTCCTGATTGGTCTCGGCGAAAAGCTGCAACCAGCCGGAATCTCGCGCCGACATGGAATCGCTCCAGTCGTTCCAAATGTTGATCGGCGCCCCGATGGCTCGGTTGCCCACAGTCATGACGATCGGCAATCCCATTCCCGAAGCGTTGTACACCGCCTCCATCATGAACAGCATGCCTTGGCTGGAGGTTGCAGTGTAGCTGCGCGCGCCGGTGGCTGATGAACCGATACAAGCGCTGAGTGCACCGAATTCGGACTCGACTAGCATGAACTGACAGTTCTCGATCCCATCCGCCTTCACAATGGCGCCCAAGTCCTCGACGATGTGTGTCTGGGGCGTGATCGGGTAGGCGGAGATTACCTCCGGACGACACAACGCGACCGCTTCGGCGACCGCGTGAGAGCCTTCGATTTGTTTCAACATAGTGAGTTATCTCCTTCCCGCTCAATTCGCTATCGCGGTGTCGTAGGCGGCCTGGGCTGCGGCAATGTTCATATCTCCTACTTTACCGGGAAACTTCTGCGCGATAGCCTTGAGGACGGAATCTATCCGCACGACGTCGCTCATGGCCGTAAACGCCCCCAGCAGGACCGTGTTGGGCGTCGGGCGGTTGAGGTGGCGCATCGCAAGTTCGGTCGCTGGCACGACGGCGACATTGCCTACGGGAAGCTTTTGCGCCGCCTCGGCAACCCCGAGATCTTCCATGCTCTTGGAAGTATTGACCAGCAGGTAGCCGTCTTCCCGAAGGCCGGCGAAGACATCGATGGCGGAGAACAGGGTGGGGTCCTGGACGATCAATAGATTGGGCTCCAGAACCGGCTCGCGCAGTTCGATCTCGCTTTCATCAATGCGAACGTAGGCGACGACAGGCGCCCCCATGCGTTCAGAGCCGAAACTCGGCACCGCCTGAGCGTGCTTCCCTTCTTCGAAAGCGGCAATGGACAGCATCTCGGCCGCCGACACCACCCCCTGGCCGCCGCGACCATGAATACGTATTTGGAACATCTCAGTTGTCCCCTTCTTTTCAATCGGTTGTTTCTAGGAGGACCTAGCGATATTCCGTTCTTAGTAAAGGAACTCACTACATTGGTCACTACGCCCATACCGACAAATCAATAGGTGAAACCGTTGAGGTTTCTTGTCCCGCATTTGTGAATATCACCGTTTGGACCGATTGTCAGAGGAAACGTCAGATTACCTGGTCGGCGACAGCCAGCCGACCACCACGCCGTAGAGCACATGCACTAGCAAGGCAGTCACCCAGGCCCACGGACCGTGCTTGAGACTGAAAAATCCGCCGCGTAGGAAAATCGGCACAAAAATCAGCTGCGCGCCGAAGAACAGAATAACACCCCAAATGATGCCGATCACGATGGGTGGATATTGGCTGGGCAGCAGCGGCGCGAACGCCGTGGCATAGAGCAGCGCGAACAGGATACCGTTCATATGCACTAGTGCAATTCCCAGCCCATAAGGCGCGGGACCTTCCCACGAGTCGCCAAAGGTAAGTTCGGTCATCCCGCGGGGAAAGTCGGCTCGCGGCAGACCGTACCGCGGCGCCCACAAGGCGAATATCAGTAGAACATAGCCGGCGAGAATCCCCACGCCCGACACATGAATAAAAAATTCTAAGTCCATATCCCCTCCGATCCCTAGCTTACAATCAATCGCCGCCCGGCTCAGAGTAAAAGTGAAACTCGAACATCAGGCAGCCGTCCTCAGACTTGAATGGCCCGTGGTGAACACCCGGCGGGCGGCAGGCATAAGTCGGTGCAGCAAACGCCTCACCGCCCCTGCCGTTCTCGTCGTTGCCGACGATTAATTCGCCGCTGACCAAATAGACTTCTTCCCAGTGGTCGTGGACGAATGGTACCGTCGTAAAGGTGCCTGGCGCAAAGCGCAGGAAACGCGATCGGCTGCCGGACTTGGCGGCTTCGTCAAGGTCGCTTGTCAATATCTTCTGCTGGATTCCGTTGGGATAGCCCGCCGGTACTTCCCAGCCCGCGTCCATGTCGATCGGTGTGAATTCGATATGTGGCTTTCCCTTGGCCATCGCCATCTCTCCCCCTTACCCGCTGCGGCTCGTCAGGCTGCTTGATGCGCCTTGCCCAACCCGCAGGCGTCGAACTGTTCTTTGACGAATGCTTTTTCTTGCGCGGTGAGTTCCTGCTGCGGATACACGACACACCCGCTTGCCAGGCCCTGGAGGTCAAACCAGTACTTCGATAGCGCGGTATACTTGTACCATCCGAGTAAACCAAGACAGGCTGACAATGCGCTACGCACAATCTCCAGGTCTGCGTTTACCTGGGCGGCGGCAGATAAATTGCCTTTGTCCGCCAACCGGACATAGTCGTTCATAGGTTGCCATTTCCGGCTCTGTAACAGCATAGGCTCGGGCGATGAGATAAACGCGCGTTGTCCATGTTTGGTATAATTCTCGAAAAACAGCTTCTCGCTCGGATCGCTTACGACAATTTTGCCGCCGCACAATCTGCGGGTTTCATGGTAGTGGTCTAAATCATCACCGACCACATTTTTAAGCGCCACATAGTTCGGCAGCTCGGCGATGCGTGCGAGCAGACGCGGGCTCATGTTGTAGCCCTGCATCGCGGCTTGGTTGAGGATAATGATCGGTAGGTCGACGCGGTCGCTGATGTATTCGAAATAGTCTAAAACAATGTCCTCTGGCATCTGACCTCCCAACATGCCGGTGAATACCCGCGGTCCTGACAGGCCAATGCAGTCTGCACCCATGTCGTTGGCGAACTGGGCGAGGTCCAGGGCATCCTCAATGACGTCATCCATAACGGCACAGATTGCGATCTGTTTGCCTTGGCTTTCCTCCTGGGTGATCTCAAACAACCGCTTGCGCTGCGCGGTTGTTATACCCAGCTGCTCGCTTTGAAAGCCGGCAACCCATTGCCCCTTTATCTGCAGCACATCCCGCCAATAGCGCAAGTTGGCGCGAAATCCATCTTCATCGATTTCGCCGCTTGGATGGTAAGGAACAGGGGCTGCGCCAAAAACGCCCTTCACATGATCCTGGGACCAGTCCTTGGCGTCGAGCTTCGAGCGTTTCATGGATTGAGTCTTTCGTTCGAGTGTATTGGTAATCGGAAATCGAACATTATCACCCGGCACCTTCAATGTGGTTATGCGCTACGGCATTGATCTACGTCAGCCCTCGCTACGGCATTATTGGGGCAATGTCGGTATAACTTGGTGCGAGTTGGCCGATGCAGCGACGCAAGTCCAATACGATATGCCAATTTGGTATGAAGGAGAATCGATATGAAAGCCCTTGTGCTGCACGAATGGGGCGCGCCACTTTCGCTCGAAAACGTCGCGGACCCGGAACCCGGGCCACACGATGTCGTGCTGCGCGTTCACGCTAATGCTCCCGACCAGCTCGATGTTACCGTTCGTTCGGGCCGCCAGCCGGATGCCAAGCTACCGTTAATTCTGGGCCATGAAGTGGCGGGCGAAATCGTTACCTTGGGAAGTCACGTGGACCGTTGGCGCACCGGCGACAGGGTCATTCCCTACACCTATCTCACCTGCGGAAACTGCCGGTTTTGCCACTTGGGCCGGGAGACGCTGTGCCGCAATTTGACTGGATATATCGGCGTGCACGCTGATGGCGGCTATGCGGAATTTGTAAGTGTTCCCGCCCGTAACCTCATCGCCATCCCCGATGGTGTGAGTTATGTCGACGCGACGACGATCCCCAATGCCATCGCCACCCCGTTGCGCGCGATCAAAGGCCGGGCCGGCGTCCGGGCCGGCGACGATGTGGTGATCGTCGGCGCTTGCGGTGGCGTCGGCATTCATGGCGTTCAGGTCGCCAAGTACTGTGGCGCCCGGGTCATCGCCGTCGACATCGACGGAAAACGGTTGGAGGAGGCTAAAAAGCTCGGTGCGGACCTGATTGTGAACGGAGCAAAAGAGGATTTTTCTCAGGCGGTGATGGATTTCACCGATGGCAAAGGCGCTGAGGTGGTGCTGGAGTTTGTCGCCATGGATGCGACCGTGCAGAAAAGTTTCGATTCACTGGCCACCGCCGGATCGCTAGTCTTCGTCGGCGCCCAGCCGGGCTCCGTGTTTTCGCCCAATCCGCTCAAATTCGTCTCCGACGAAATGGTCGTGACCGGTTCGCGTCACGTGAACCGTGCCGAACTGGCGGAGGCGGCCGCGTGGCTGGCGGACGGCAAGGTCAAGCCGATCATTTCGGCGACGTACCCCTTGGCCAAGGGCGAAGCTGCCCTGACCGCCGTGGCGGAAAACCGCGTATTGGGGCGCTCGGTCATTCTTCCCGGAGCATAGAATTTTCTGCCACCCGCTGGCGGTTAGTATTATTCCACAAACGTGAAGTTAGCCGCTTTGAGAAAAAGCGATCTATTGACGCCGTCCGAATGTAGATAGGCAGCTGCATCGCGCACCAGCTTCTCCACCCCTGCCTCCTTCATGTAGCCGTGGCCACCGTGGATCTCGAGACACCAGGTGGCAATCTTCCACGTCGATTGTGACGCCATCACCTTGGGTAACGCGCCGAGCGTCTTGTCCCAGCCTTGGTCCTGATGATCGGCAAGCCAGCAGGCGCGGTGGACATAGGACCGCGAGGCATCGATCAGCATGCGCATCTCGGCTAGCTGGGCGCGGATGCCGTCATGCTCGATCAACGGTTTACCGCCCTGGACTCGGACCTTGGCCCAATCGACGGCTTTCTCGTACAAGGCTTCAGCGACGCCAAGGATCATCGCACCCGCATAGGCATTCGACGCCGGCATGACTTGGCCTAGCGTGACAAAGCCAGCGCCGACTTCGCCGACGACATTCTCGTCCGGGACGAAGCAATCCTGGAAGATCATCTCGGCGTTGTTGGCCAGGCGTTCGCCCATCTTGTCATGCACCCGGCCAACTGTGAAACCGGGCCGGTCGCGTTCGAGCAGAAAACAGGTAGAGCCTTCCGTCATCGACTTACCCTTCTCGGTCTGGGCGAAGAATAAGTAATGACTTGCCCTGTTGGCGTTGGAGATAAAGTGCTTCATACCGTTGACGACCCATCCGCCTTCGACTTTCTCGGCGGTGGTGCGGAACGGCGCTGGATAGGGCACTATATAGTTTGAAGCGTTGTCGGGTTCCGTAATGCCTACCGCCAGCATGCCGCGCGGGTTTTGCACAAACTCCAGCAGTACCCGCGCCTTTTGTTCATCGTTGAGCAAATCCTCCATGATCTTCGCCAGCTTTAGGGTTTGTCCCAGAGATATGCCAATGCCAAGGTCGCCTTTGCTCAACGCCTCGGTCACCATGGCGTTAGTCACCGAGTCGGTACCCAGCCCGCCATAAGCCTCCGACAGCGTCATCGTCCTCAGGCCAAGTTTATCGGCGGCTTCGATAATCTCCCATGAATAGCTGTCTTCTGGATTTACTTGGGCATCGAGCTCCACAGCACGCGGTTTAACTTCTTCCTCGTTAAAGCGACGAATGGTCTCGAGTATCGCTCGCTGGTCTTCCGTTTGAATAAAAATATCCTGCATGATTGGCTCCTAGCTTAACTGTTTCCGTCAGCTCACGTCCTCGACCCGTGACCCCGGCACGGATAATCACCAGGCCGGATAGCTGTTTAGAACGGTTTCCATCGCCAGCAAAAACTTATGGGTTTGGGGCAAGACTATTACCCATCTTGCTAGCGCAAATTGCGCTGAATCAAAATCAATAAGTGACCCGATACTGCTTTAGCGCACCTGGGTCAGCGTCACCGCCAGGATCAACGTCAGGTAGCCGATGAAGGCCCGGTGCAGTAGAATGTCGGCGATCTTATGCGAGGCGCGGATGCCGAACGGCGAGCCGATTAACGCGCCGAGGGCGAGCCCGGCGAACGCTGGCAGATAGAGATATCCGATCGACAGCGCCGGCAGACCAGCTTCGTTGAAGCCGCCATA
>CAZHBA010000007.1:0-32664 GCA_964530225.1 uncultured Rhodospirillaceae bacterium
ATCGGTGTTGGCGAGAGCGCCGAAGACCTGCACCCTTTTACCGCGCAGGAATTCGCCAACAGCCTGCTCGGCTTACCTGCGTAGGGATTCCCTTAATGCGAATACTACTCTAGGTTTCACGCCATGAAACCTTGGCTAAAATTAGCAATTGAAGCCGGCCCGCTGGTTGTCTTTTTCGTCGTCAACGGCCGCGGCGGCTTGCCGGAATTGCGCAATCTTTGGCACGTCACCGACGCGGCACCGTTATTCCAGCAGGGCCTGTTCGAAGCGACCGGCGCCTTCATGGCGGTGACCGTCTTGTCATTAATTGCGGGCTGGTTTCTCGAACGGCAATTACCCATCATGCCTCTGGTGAGCGGGCTCTTTGTTCTCGTGTTCGGCGGCCTTACCCTGGCGCTGGCCGACGAACTTTTCATCAAGCTAAAGCCGACCCTGGTGAATAGCCTGTTCGCGATTATCCTGCTAGGTGGTTTGGCGTTCGAGCGCGCACTGCTGAAGCCGCTCTTCGGCTCGGTATTTCAACTCAACGACGACGGCTGGCGCACCCTGACTCTGCGTTGGGGGCTGTTCTTCGTGTTCCTCGCAATCCTCAACGAAATCGTCTGGCGTAGCTTTTCGACCGATTTCTGGGTCGCATTTAAGTTATTCGGCGTGCTGCCGGTCACAGTGGTCTTCGCCGGCTCGCAGACGCCGCTAATCCTGCGCCACCAAACCGAGGCTATAGCAGTTCAAAAATAATTGATGCTTTCACCGCTCGGGATACCGAACGGTGGGTAATCGGCTTGGCCTATAACCGAGCGATGTTGGTGCAACGCCCAGCGCAAGGTTGGAAACACAATTTCGTCCCAAAGAATATACTCCCAAGCGAACAATCCGATTTCGAGCTACTCTCCGCCCAACGCAAAATTCGGCAACAGTAGCGTCGCATGGTAAATCGTCTGCACCTAAGGCAATCGCGGCACATTGTAGACCGCTAGTAGACGGTCGATATAAATGCGCGCCTGAGCTCCCTCCCACGTCTCGCGCACAGCACCCGCTTCAGTAGTCTCCTCCAGTTCGAGATACCCCGCTGGTATCGTCCGCAGCCCCTTTTGAGAATCAATGGCACGCCGGCACAATAAAAAACGATCCGTCGAATCCCCGCCCCAGGTGACGACGGCACCGTCGACGACGACGGGGTTCCGGTAATGGATGAAGCCACAATCGCGGCATATCAGACGTTCGCGGTTGTCGCCGTTAGGAATACCACGATGCAACGGGCCGGCAGGTCTGCCCGCTAGCGGCTATTGGGGAAAATTCGAGTTTACCGAATGGCGTAACCTGCTGGTAGCCGGCTTCAGCTCTTTGAACTTGTTACTCTTTGGCCCTTGCAGGAGAGTCCGGCACCAAGGCCGCGCTCTGTTGTCCTCGGTTAAATCTGGCCCCGTGCTAGCTTACCAGCGCCACCACACCGGGTAGAGCTTTCCCCTCCAACCATTCCAGAAACGCACCACCGGCGCCCGAGACATAGCTAAAGCGCTCGGCGACTCCGGCATAGTGAAGCGCCGCCACCGTGTCGCCACCGCCGGCGATCGAGGCTAAAAAACCGCTGTCAGTCAGCTCGGCAGCAACCTGGGCAAGGGCAACCGTACCGCGATCGAACGGCGAAATTTCGAAAGCGCCCAGCGGACCGTTCCACACCAGGGTTTTAGCGCCCCGCAACACGTCGCCAAACACCGCGATCGTTTCGGGGCCGACATCCAAAATCATTTGGTCGGCGGGAACAACGTCTATCGCCACTGTCATATCGGGGCTGCCCACCGCGAAAGTTGGCGCGACGACCGCATCGACCGGCAGAACGATGTCGCAACCGGACGTGTTCGCCGCCGCCATGATATCACGCACGGTCTGGGCCATGTTGGCCTCGCACAGCGACTTACCAACGTCGACCCCTTGGGCATTGAGAAACGTGTTGGCCATGCCACCACCGATGATCAGGGTGTCGACCTTGCTGGAGAGATTGCCTAGTAGATCGAGCTTAGTCGATATCTTGGCGCCGCCAACAATCGCCACCAGCGGACGCGCCGGCGTTGTTAGCGCAGCAGCCAAGGCATCGAGTTCGGTTTGCATAAAGCGGCCGGCCACCGACGGTAACAAATGGGCCAGCGCCTCGGTCGATGCGTGAGCGCGATGGGCTGCGGAAAAAGCATCGTTGACGTAAATGTCGCCCAGAGCTGCCAAGGCGGCGGCAAACTCCGGATCGTTGCCCTCTTCGCCAGCGTGAAAGCGCAGATTTTCGAGAACGGCGATATCGCCTTCGGCGAGTATATCGACTGCCGCCTGAGCAGCTTTGCCAACGCAATCGTCAGCAAAGGCAACCGGACGGCCGAGGCAATCGCCGAGCGCAGCCGCTACCGGCTGCAATGACAGCTCCGGCACCACCGCCCCCTTGGGGCGGCCGAGGTGGGAGAGCACAACCACACGCGCGCCGCTGTCAGCCAACTCACGCAGGGTCGGCGCTAAGCGGTCGAGCCGCAATGTGTCGGTGACCCGTCCATCGGCCATGGGCACGTTCAAATCCGCACGCACCAGGACGCGTTGTCCCGACACGTCCAAATCGTTGAGGGTTTTGTAATCGGCCATGGTGGATTTTGTCGTCGCTGAAAGGTCAGTCGGGCGCGTAATCAATTACAGGAGGCGCCGGTACGAGACAATGGGGCGACACCCTCTCATGCGGCGCCGAACAACCGGTTGTCCGCGTCGCGGGTACCGGGCACGATATAGTCATGCTCGTCGAGACGTTCGTCGACGGCGGCAACATAGATCGGGATATCCGAAGGCCTTTGGCAGAACCGGGATAGGTTCTCCGGCGCGGCAATCAAGGCGAGAAGAGTAATATTTTCACCCGGTATGCCATTACGGTTCAGGAAATCGACTGCGGTGGTGGTGGTTTCGCCGGGTGGCAGACATCGGGTCGACGACGAAACAATAGCCATTCTCCATCAGCAGCACCTTGGCGTAATACTTCACTGGTTCGTGGGTTTTGGCGTCGCGGTACATGCTGATGAAACCCACCGGGGCATCCAGCAGGAACTCACGTACCGCTGGCGACATGCCCAGGCCGCCCGCAAGATGGGCACGACGACCGTCTAAACGGCGACCACTGCGCCGCTCGCCATCACCAGATTCTTTTTCACATCGCTGGCGTAAGCAGCAAATTGCGCGGCGCCTCAGCAGCCAGGAGAGAGCTGGCATCGCGCAACAGGTTGCGGAAGCGTTCAGGGCGTGTCGACTTATCGCGCAACTCGGTGGGCTTTTGGGCGATCACTGGGTGGTCGACCACCGTGACATTTTCGAATCCTGCACTTGATGCCACTCTCTCGCTCTTTCCTCACGCGTCCAAGGCGATAGCGGTATCGAGCAACAGTTCGTCGTTGCCATGGGCGGCGATCAACCCCAGCCCAATGGGCAGTCCATCGGCCTCGGCCAGCGGTAAGCTTATTTGCGGCAACCGGGCCAGCGGTGCCATGGAATTAAACAGCTCGTTGTTGGCGCGCAGGGTGTCGTAAACGCTCTCCTGACTGCGCGCCGGCGGCGGCACCGACGGCGCAGCCGGCACTGCCATCACCGTGCCATCAGCGAGCAGGGCGTCGAGATGCCCCTCGAGGCGCGCGCGCGTCGCCGTTGCCGCGGCGATCTCTTCGCGTGTGTAGCGCCCGCCATCCTCGAAGCGTTCACGAAACCCCGGTCCCATGACCGGGTTGGCGGTGCTGATCCAGGCGAGGTGAGACGCCGCCGCTTCCGAGCCGCGAAACACCTGCATAACCGCCGCCAAATCACTCAGGTCCGCCATGTCAAGAAGATCGCTGGCTACGATTTCCTGCGGCGGTCCGAGTATCTTGGACGCCCGCTGCAACGCCGGCAACAAGGCATCGCAAATTCCCGCACCGGTCACGGCAAACGCATCGGTAGCGATCAGAAAACGGCCTGCCGCTGGCGGCACCCGCCAGTCAAGCAACACCTCGCCAACCCGCTTCATGATACCCGGGTTGCGCGCAAACCAGCCGCAGGTGTCGAGGCTTGGCGCTAGGGGCATCACCCCGGCAAGCGGCACCCGGCCATGGCTCGGCCGCAAACCGTAGATACCGCAGAACGATGCCGGCACCCGCACCGAGCCACCGGTATCGGTACCCAAGGCAAAGTCAACATCACCAGCGGCAACGACAGACGCCGAGCCGGACGACGAACCACCGGGGACGTGCCCCGGGGCATTGGCGTTGCGCGGCGTTCCATAGTGAAAGTTCTCGCCGATCATTCCGTAGGCGAATTCTTCGGTAATAGTCTTGCCCACCATCATCGCGCCGGCGTCCAACAGAATTTGCACGGCGGCGGCATGTTTCCGGGCCGGATCGTGAGTGCGGAACCACTCGGCATTACCGCCGCCAGTCACATGGCCGGCGACATCGATGATGTCCTTAACGGCGAATGCCAGCCCCTTGAGCGGCCCGTCCCCAGCACCGTCCACATGGACGCTCTCGTGACTGCAAAACCCCGACATTTCCTGTCCGAACATGTCGTTCATGATCCTATCACCTCTGGTACGGGCACGTGGGATGCTATGTCAACTTCGGCGAGCGCAACGGCAATGTCCAACAACATTTCATCGTTACCCGGCGCCGCGGCAAGACCGAGGCCGAGGGGAAACCTATCGACCGCCGCCAGTGGCAGGCTGATTTGCGGCAGCCGCCCCAATCCCGAGCTACAGCCGATGGGCTCGTTCATTTCGCGGAACGGATCGATGTCCGCATCGGTGCCGCCGCACAACGGTGCCACGCCCGGTGCCGCCGGCAGTGCCAACACATTGCCGTCAGCCAGTAACTCCCTCAAATGGGAGGCAACGACTTCGCGTTGCAGACGGGCGACCCCAAGCTCGTCAATACTTACACGCGATCGCGCTTCAAAACGCGCAGCGACGCCGGAGCCGAACGTCGGCCTTACAGATTGGATCCACGCGCCGTGCTCGGCCCACGCTTCGCCGCCCCACAGCGCACGCACTGTAGTGACCC
Source organism: uncultured Rhodospirillaceae bacterium (assembly GCA_964530225.1). GTDB lineage: Bacteria > Pseudomonadota > Alphaproteobacteria > UBA6615 > UBA6615 > CAZHBA01. The sequence continues at coordinate 5,046 of CAZHBA010000007.1, forward strand.
AGGAATCGAGGCCGGGTAGGCCCTCGATATTGGACACCTCCACCGGTTCGGGCACTCCCAGTAGTCCGGCCACCTTGTCGACCGCATCCGTTAGCGCAGCGCGGTCAGCCTCGTCGACGATCGCCATGACATCGCTAGCAACCAGTAGACATCCCGGCGTCGGCGATATATTGGCCGGATCGAGTAGTACTGCCCCGACGTCGCGCAGAAATTCCGGTGTACGGGCGAACCAGCCGATGACGTCGAGGCTCGCCGCAAGTTTCATCACCCCATCGAGAGACACCCGGCCGTGGCTCGGCCGTAGACCGTAGAGGCCGCAGAAGCTGGCCGGCGCACGCACAGACCCGCCGGTGTCCGACCCCAGCGCGAAGTCAACCAACCCCGCCGCCACCGCCGCCGCTGAGCCCGACGACGAACCGCCAGAGACCCGCCCCGGCGCGTTGACGTTGAGCGGAGCGCCGTAATGAATATTCTCGCCGGTTAGGCCGGTCGCTAGCTCTTCAGTCACCGTCTTGCCGATGAGGGTCGCGCCAGCGTCGAGCAAACACTGGATGCACGGCGCGGTTTCAAGTGCCGGCTCGTGAGTACGCAGCCAATCCGGATTACCGCAGCCGGTGACATGGCCTTCAACATCGATGATGTCCTTGGCCGCAAAGGTCAGCCCAGCCAGCGGACCATCTTCCGCGCCATCGATCTGAAACTGCCCGTGCGGCACGAACGCGCCAACCGGATTGTCCATCAAATTCTCTCCTCGCCGATAATCTATCGGGCGCATTTGTCGCGACCAAGCAATACCTGTGGTTCTTGCTGAATAACTTGGACGTGCCTAGGCTTTCTTCATGACCAGCACCGCATCGACAACAACGGCGGCTCCCGACCCGTCGACGCGAATTCAGTGGCATAATCTTTTCTGGTCCACCCTGGCCTTGGGCGTGATGGTGTGGTCAATTCTAAGTCACGATTTGTGGTTTTTAAATTTCGTCCACGTGGTCACCAGCCTGCTGTGGACCGGCATCGACTTGTTCATGGGCTTCGTCATGGGGCCGATCCTGTGGCGCATCGAATTCCCGGCGCGCCGCGCCGTCATTTCCCGGTTGATGCCGAAGATGTTTTTCATAATGACCCCGCTGGGGATCATCTCTCCGACCACCGGCTGGTTCCTCGCCGTCGAACTGGGCTACCTTGATCTCGCATATCCCGCAATGTGGTGGTTTATCGCCGCGCTGGTAGTGACCACCATTCTTGGCTTACAGGGCCTTGGCGTCCTGCTGCCGGCCAACATTCGCGTTTATCTGGAGATGCGGAAAGAAGCACCCGACGGCGATAAGATCGCCCGGCTGATGCGCCGCTATGTGCGCGTCGTCGCCTTCCAGGGAACCATGCAGGTGACGATTGTCGCCATCATGACTCGCTTCGCGATGAGGATTTAATTTTTCCACCCGCACCGGCAACCTCACCCGAGATCGTCAACTAATTCTGGCGCTAGACCACCAGCCGCATCGGTAACTACCGTCGGCTGTATATGGCCGTAATATTTTTCCTCAACCCCCATGACAGGTGTGTATTGCGGATCGAGTTCCTCAGCTGGCCGTAATTAAGTCGGCCGGTAACGCCGGATGGGTAATTAAAACGGTCCGCTGGCATCAGCGGGGTTTCTTTGAATACTCACACAATTATTGGATATCCGCTTTGGGTTGCGACCTCAATCGGTCGGTGCAACACAAGCGTTAAGTCACCGCCGTTACCCCCTCACCGATATGCGACAACGGCAGTGCGGTGCGGTAGCTTACCTGTTTGAGTGCGAAGCTCGACTTGATGCTAGCGACGCCGGGGATGCGTGTTAGATGGTTCAATAAAAATCGCTGAAAGGCGGCGATGTCGGGCGCCACCACGCGCAACAGGTAATCGCTGTCGCCGGTCATCAGGTAGCACTCCATCACCTCGGGGCACGAAATGATCTGCCGCTCGAACTCGTCGAGCGCGTCGTCGACCTGCTTTTCGAGACTGACCTGCACGAACACACTGACCGGCAGGCCGATCGCTGCCGGGTCGAGCAGCGAGACATAGCCGCGCACGAAGCCCTCTTCCTCAAGCCGACGCACCCGGCGCAGACATGGCGAGGGCGATAGGTTGACTTGGCCAGCAAGGTCAACATTGGCGATTCGCGCATCGTTTTGCAGGCATTCGAGAATTCTACAATCAGTTGCGTCTAGATAGTTTTTCGCCATGTTATGCCTCTATATTTTCATCTATTGAGTAATTATTGCGCTATATTGGGGATAAACAACTATTTGCGCAACACCAATTCGCCCTAGATATGGTAAAAGTACCCAACTTCCCGAGCCCGACAAGGTTCTGCGATGACCTCCCAAAAAACCAACTTACCCAACGCGAGCGCCGTCGAAACTCTTGAAGAGATCGAACGCAAGATACTGTGGTTGTCGAGTTGGCTTATCCACAACGCCAACCACGTGCGGCCGAGCCGCGACGGCCTCAAGGTCGGCGGCCACCAGGCCTCATGCGCCTCGGCGGTGACACTGCTGACGGCGCTCTACATGAACGTGCTCAAGCCCGAAGACCGGGTGGCGGTGAAGCCCCACGCATCGCCGGTGTTCCACGCCATCCAATATCTGTTCGGCCGACAATCGCGCAACCAGCTCGAACGCTTCCGCTCGCTGGGCGGCGCGCAGTCCTATCCCTCGCGCACCAAGGACGCCGACGATGTGGATTTCTCCACCGGCTCGGTCGGGCTTGGGGTTGGCGCCACCCTGTTCGGTGCCATGGTACGCGACTACGTGCGCTTGCACGGTTTGGCAGGTGAGAACGAACCGAACGGGCGCATCGTCGCGCTGGTGGGCGACGCAGAACTCGACGAGGGTAACGTCTTCGAAGCCCTGCTCGAAGGCTGGAAGCACGATGTGCGCAATCTGTGGTGGGTGATCGACTACAACCGCCAGAGCCTCGACGGCGTGGTGCACGACTATCTGTTTCAGCGCATCAAGGATTTCTTCGGTACTGTCGGTTGGGACGTGGTCGAGCTGAAGTACGGCAAGCTACTGCAGGCGGCCTTTACTGAACCCGGCGGCGAGGCGCTGATGAAGTGGATCGACGACTGCCCAAACCAGCTCTATTCGGCGCTCACGTTCCAGGGCGGCGAAGCGTGGCGCAACCATTTGAAGACCGATTTAGGCCGCACCAAGGGCATCAAAGCGCTACTCGACGACTACGACGACGACGCCCTGCACCACCTGATGACCAATTTGGGCGGTCACGACATGGCGGCGACTCTGGAGGCATTCGATCAGGTAACCGGCGACACGCCGCAATGTTTCGTCGCCTACACTATCAAGGGTTACAATACGCCGCTGGCCGGCCATAAGGACAATCACTCGGGCCTGATGAACCTGGAGCAGATGGCCGTCTTCAAGGCCAACCATAATATTCGCGACGGCCATGAATGGGATATCGCCGAAGGCCTCGACATCGACGCCGACGCGCTGCAGGCACTGCTCTCGGACGTGGCGTTCAATCAACGCCCGCCCGCTGTTCCAGCCGCCTCCGTTCCCGTCGCCGCGCTGCCCGCGCCGGAGGGCGACACCATGTCGACCCAGGAAGCGTTCGGGCGCATCTTGAACGATCTCGGCCGCGAAGACAGCGACCTGGCGGCGCGCATCGTCACGTCGACGCCTGATGTTACCGTCACCACCAATATGGCCGGCTGGGTCAACCAGCGCGGCCTGTTTCACCACAAGGAACTGGCCGACCTTTTCCGCGAGGAAAAGGTCCCCTCGGCGTTCAACTGGGCCATGGGCCCAGCGGGCCAGCACATCGAGCTGGGCATCGCGGAAAACAATCTGTTCCTGCTGCTCGCCGCGCTCGGTCTATCCGACAGGTTATTCGGTGCGCGGCTACTGCCGGTCGGCGCGTTGTACGATCCGTTCATCGTGCGCGGCCTCGATGCGCTTAATTACGCCTGCTACCAGGACGCGCGGTTTATGGTGGTGGCGACCCCGTCGGGCATCACCCTGGCACCCGAAGGCGGTGCGCATCAATCGGTATCAACGCCGCTAATCGGCCTCGGCCAGCCGGGACTCACCAGCTACGAGCCGGCATTTGCCGATGAACTGGCGGTGATTATGAGTTGGGGCTTCGAGCATATGCAGGCCACCGACGGTGGCTCCGTCTATTTGCGCCTGTCAACCCGCACAATTAATCAGCCGCAGCGCGCAGATGCTGGCACTCTCGCTGACGACATTGTCGCCGGCGGGTATTGGCTGAAACCACCGGCGCCGAGTGCCGAACTCGCCATCGCCTATTCCGGCGCGGTGGCGCCGGAAGCGCTCGCCACCTACGGGCAGGTTCTAGAAGACATTCCCGGCGCCGGGCTGCTGGCGGTCACCTCTCCCGACCGTCTGTACGGCAATTGGCAAAGCGGCGCGGCGAGTCACGCCGAGCGGCTGTTATCAGCGCTGGCGCCCGACGCCGCATTAGTGACCGTTCTCGACGGCCATCCGGCAACCCTGTCGTGGCTTGGCAGCGTCGCCAACCACCATACCGTTTCGCTGGGCGTCGACCGCTTCGGCCAGTCGGGCGACCTGCCCGACCTCTACCGCGAATACGGCATCGACGCTGACGCCATCCTCGACGCCGCCGCGGCGGCGCTGACCAAACGTATGGGCAAGGTCAGCGGCACGTCTTTGCGCCCCGCCGCCGAGTAGCTTAACTCGCTTCGGCTTTTGCTGCCACGGCCTCGCGGCGGGCGATGTAGGCCACCGCGGCGACGATCACCGCCGCGCCGATCCACGTCCAGATTGTCGGCACTTCGCCGAACGCCAGAAAGGCTAGCGTCGCAGTGACAACCAAACGCATATAGTCGTAGGGCAGCACCGCCGAGGCGTCGGCGGCGGCGAACGAGCGAACCAGACTTTGGTGCGCGATCAGCCCGGCGCCGGCCAGCAGCGCCAGCCAGACGAGGGACTGCAGACTCGGTAGAGACCAGGCAAACAGCGCTGGCACCAACGTTATGGGAACCGACATAACGATCAGCCAGGCCACCGTCGTATTTGGCGAATCGTCGGCGGACAAGAACTTGATCATCAGATTCGACGTGGCCACCAAGGCCGCCGAGATAAGCGGCAAGATGAACAGCGAATCGACGATTTCGAAGCCGGGCCGCAGGATGATCCACACCCCGGACAGGCCGATGAAAAGTGCGATCCAGCGCCGAGCGCGCACCGCCTCGCGCAACACCAGCGCCGCGCCGACAGTGGCGAACAGCGGCTGCGCGAAGGTGAGTGCCGAGACCTCAGCCAACGGTAGACTGGCCTGAGCCAAGATCAGAAACACCAGCCCGCCCATGGAAAAGACGCTGCGCACAACCTGTGCGCCAGGACGTCTGGTACGGAACACCGCTCCGTGGCCGCGCAATAACCAGGGCAAGACAAACAGGAACAATATCAGCGAGCGAAAAAAAGCGATCGCCAGCGGGTCGAGATCGGTCGCCACCATGCGCACCAGCGGACCGTGGGTGGCGAAAAAAGTCGCCGCGCCGGCCATCCATATGGCCCCTCGTACGGGCCCCGGCAGACGCGCGAACGCCGCCCTCACGATCGATCCTCGAATGTGACGCGGAACTCTACGGGGTTACACGACACGGTTCGGTACCGGCTTGTCGGCAAGCAGCGCTTCGAAACCATCGAGCAACATCATACCCATCGCCGTGCGTGCCTGTTCTGCGGCACTGCCGATGTGCGGTACCAGGAAGGCGTTGGGCAGCTTGAAATAGCGGCGGTCGATGTTGTCCGGTTCACCATTGTAAACATCGAGGCCAGCAGCGGCGATCTTGCCAGACTTGAGGGCGGCGATCAGCGCATCGTCGTCGACCAGATCGCCACGCGCGATGTTGATGACGATCGCGCCGTCGGGAAGTAGCGCGATGGTATCCTTGTTGATGAACCCCCTTGTCTCCGGTGTCGATGGCGCACACAGCATGAGAAACTCGCTGGCCCCAAGAAACCCTTCGAGATCGTTGAAATAAACCGCATTGCGCGCCAGGCCCGGCGCCAGGCGATTGCGGTTGCGGTAATGTACCTTCATGTCAAAACCGCGGGCGCGCTCAGCGACAGTAAGGCCGATGCGGCCCATGCCGAAGATGCCCAGCGGCTTGCCGGTGATCTCGACGCCAACGAACTGGGTTGGCGACCAAGTCTCCCACTTGCCTGAGCGCAGATAGTGGCCCGATTCGTGGGCCCGCCGGGCCGCGCCAAGCAGCAACATCATGCCGATTTCTGCGGTCGCCGCGGTGACCGCGTCGGGTGTGGTTAGCACGGCTATTCCGCGTTTCTCGGCGGCGACGAGATCGATGTGGTCGGTGCCCGCCGACAGGGTCAGTATGGCTCGTAGCATTTTAGGCAGCGCATTGATGGTTTCTTTGTCCAACGGCTCGGTGACGCAGATGAACAGCGCATCGACACCTTTGGCCCGAGCGATAATCTGCTTGGCGTTCATAATTTTGTCGCCCTTATTAAGGACGACGTCGTAGTCGCTGTTAAGACGCGCTTCGATCTCAGCCAAGTGGCGTCGCGTTACTAGAATTCGCGGCTTATCACCCATGCAAGCGGTTTTCCCAGTTGCTTTAATTTCGCATCCGCGCGTTCGGCGCGTACCGCCAGTCGTTACTGAGTGTACAGTGTCCATCATCAACACGTCAGCATCGAGATGGAAAAGAAAAAAATGCGACTCGCAGACAAAGTGACCGTAATCACCGAGTCGGGTTCCGGTTTCGGCGAGGGTATCGCCAAGGCCTGCACAAACGAAGGCACATCGGTGGTGGTCAGCGACATCAACGAGGATGGCGGTAAGCGGGTAACGGAAGAGAACGCGGTGGCAGGCGGCATGGTCCGCCCGCGGCCTGGCCCCACCTGGTACAACACATCCAAAGGCGCGGTAACAACCTTGACCAAATCCATGGCAATCGAGCTGGCACCCAATCATATCCGCGTCAATGCGTTGAATCCGGTCGCCAGCAATACGCCGCTGCTGCCGACCTTCCTGGGCGAGGACAAGCCGGAAAACCGCGAGGCCCCCCGTGCAACGGTCCCGCTGGCCGCTTATTAACACTGGCCGACGTCGCCGCCGGGGTGGTGTTCCTCGCCTCCGACGCGGCCGAGCAGCCTCATCCTTCGAGACGCGGTCTTCGATCGCCCCTCAGGATGAGAACTTTACTTTAAAAAAAACAAGCCTCACCCTGAGGAGGACCACAGGTCCATCTCGAAGGGCGGGGTTTGTTTTTCACTCACCCTGGATACACCAGCGCCGCCAATTCCTCGTGGGTGGTCATCCATACCCAGTCGAGATCCTTAACCAGGTCGATTGCCGCCTTGAACTCGATGGCGCCGTAGGGCCGGCCGAAGACATGGGCATGGGCGGTGATGTCGATCACCGCCGGCGGGCTGCCGATAGAGGCGTAGTTGTCGACAATACGCTTCAGCGTGGCGGAATAGACCTCCGGCGGATTGCCAAAGCGCATATAAAGCGGCAGATCGTTGATCTCCATGGTGAATGGCACGATGGCGAGCGGGCCCTTCGCCGTTTTCATCAGATAGGGCAGGTCGCTGTTGAAGTGGTCGATGTGCCAGGTGAAGCCGTTCTCGGCCAGCAGCTCGCAGGTACTTGAGCTAGGCGTGCCGCGCGGGCTGGCAAAGCCTTTGGGCCGCCGGCCGATGACGCTCTCGAATAAATCCGCGCCGCGTTTCAAGCTGGCCTCTTCCTCGCCGCGGTCCTGATAGGCGGGTAGGGTATTCTGCATCCACGCGTGCGCACCGATGAAGTGGCCGTCGCTATCGATACGCTGCAGCAGTTCCGGCCATTTCTCGGCAATGATGCCGCTGGCATAGGTGCCGCACGGCACGCCGGCTTCGCCGACAATATCGAGCAGACGAGGCGCACCGATGGTCATGCCGTACTCCGCCCAGGAGCGCGCCTGCGTGTCGAGCACACCGGCCTTTAAGGGGTTACCCATGGGGCCGATACCGGGCGCGGCGTCGTCGGTCCACGCCTCGCACATGATGTTGACCGAAACGGCGAGATGTTTGCCCTTGGGCCAGCCGGCGGGCAAAATTGCTGCGTTCATGATATCTCCCCCTTGCTTAAAAGCGTTCTTATGGCAGTCTGATTATGCCAAACGCCGCCCGACTGCAAAGCCGACGATAGCACGGCAGGGAGAGCTCGATGTTAAAAACCACGATTACCGGCAGTCTACCCAAACCGGCCTGGCTGGCTCAACCAAAGGTATTGTGGGCGCCGTGGACAACCGCCGACCCGGCGCGGCTGGAGGAAGCCAAACAAGATGCAGTGCGCCTGGCCATCCGCGATCAGGAGGAAGCCGGGATCGATATCGTCTCCGACGGCGAACAGTCACGCCGGCATTTCGTTCACGGCATTCTGGAAAAAATCGAGGGTATCGACTTTGAGAATAAGCAGCGCATCGGCATCCGCGACGACCGCTACGAGGCCGACTGCCCCACTGTAGTGTCCGAAGTGCGGCGCGCGGTGCCAATCCACCGCGAGGAGGTCGCTTTCGCCCGCGCCCATACCGATCACGCGCTGAAATTCACCATGCCGGGGCCGATGACCATCGTCGACACTCTGGCCGACACCCATTACGGTGACCGGCCGGCGCTGGCGATGGCGTTCGCCGATATCCTCAACGAAGAGGCGCGCGAGATCGAAGCCGCCGGCGCCGATGTTATCCAGTTCGACGAACCGGCCTTTAACGTTTACCTCGACCAGGTGCCAATCTGGGGCGTTAAGGCGCTCAATCGAGCCATCGACGGCATTGGCTGCACCACGGCGGTGCACATCTGCTACGGCTACGGCATCAAGGCCAATACCGACTGGAAGGCGACCCTGGGCGACGTGTGGGACCAGTACGAGAAGACCCTACCGGCGCTGGCCGCCAGCAACATTGACCAGGTGTCGCTGGAGTTCGCTGGCTCGCGGGTACCGATCGAGGTAATCGACCTACTCAAGGGCAAGAAGGATGTTCTGGTCGGGGCCATCGACGTGACCACGCTGAAAGCCGAGACGCCCGAACAGGTCGCCGCGGTGATTCGCAGCGCGCTGGAATACACGACGCCGGAGCGCATTTTCTCCTGCACTAATTGCGGTATGGTGCCCCTGCCCCGTAGCGTCTCGCAAGGCAAGCTAAAGGCGCTGGCCGACGGCACCGCTCTAGTCCGCGCTGAACTCTAAGGACACTTACATGGCTCACCACTCGATTAACGGTGTCGATATGTGGATCGAAGAAGCGGGCTCCGGCCCGGCGCTGGTGTTCGTGCACGAGTTCGGCGGCGACCACCGCATGTGGCGCGAACAGATTACCCATTTCCGCGGCCGCTACCGCTGCGTCGCCTATAACGCGCGCGGCTACCCACCGTCCGACGTGCCTGACGACGAGAACGCCTACGGCGTCAAAATCGCGGTCGCCGATCTGCTCGGCGTGCTCGACGCACTGGAAATTGACAAGACGCATCTGGTGGGACTCAGCATGGGCGCCTACAATATTTTGCGCTTCGCCCTTGACCACCCCGACCGGGTTCTGTCGATTGCCGCCGCCAGTGGCGGTTCCGGATCCTACAAGCCGGCCCGCGACCACTTCATCGAAGAGACAAGTGTGGTCGCCGACCAGTTCCTCGCCAGTGAGACGCTGGCTGACGCCGGGCTGTTCGACGGGCCAACGCGTATCCAGCTTAAGGCCAAGCGCCCCGATATCTGGCAGGAAAGCGCCGGTTATTTCGCTGGGTTTTCGCCGAAAGGCGCCGGCTACACCCTACGCAAGGTACAGACCGAGCGGCCGTCGCTGTACGATTTCGAGGCCGAGCTTGCCGCGTCCACCGTACCGGCCCTGCTGATGATCGGCGACGAGGACGAATTGGTCATCGAGACCAACGTGTTCCTCAAACGCGCCATGCCTCTGGCCGGCCTACTGGTGCTACCCAAGAGCGGCCATCTAATCAATCTGGAAGACCCCAGCGTTTTCAACCGCGCCATCGACGAGTTCCATGCCGCGGTCGCGGTAAACGCCTGGCCCTCGCGGCCACCAAGCTCGACCGCAAGCAACGCCTATAAACCACAAGAGGAAACATGAGCGACGGCACTATTATCGTGTCAGCCGAGGCGTTGAAGGATTTCGCTATCCGCGTGTTCACCGCCTGCGGTGTGCCGCCCGACAACGCGGCGCTGTGGGCCGATCTGCTGGTCTGGGCCAATCTGCGCGGCGTCGATTCCCACGGCGTGTTGCGCATTCCTCGCTATATCCAGACCTTGGATAACGGCAACATCAACGCACAGGCCGACATCACCGTCGAGCGCCGCGACGGCGCTATTGCCGTCATCGATTGTGACGCTGCGCCCGGCCCGGTGGCCATGGCGCGCGCTATGGAAGAAGCCATCGCTTGTGCCCGCGACGTCCATATCGGCTGGTGTATCGCGCGCAACATCACCCACGCCGGCGCCATCGGATATTTCGCTCAAATCGCCGCCCGGGCCGACATGGTGGGCATGGTGATGATCGCCTCACGACCGATGATGGCCTATCACGGCGGCCGTACGGCGGCACTGTCGACCAACCCGCTGGCCATCGCCGTGCCCGGTGGCGAGCACCCGCCGCTGGTACTCGACATGTCGTCTTCGACGGCCTCCATGGGTAAGGTAATAGCGGCCCGCGACGCCGGCCAGCCCATTCCCGACAATTGGGGCATGGACACGGCCGGCCGTATGACCAACGACCCCAACCAGGTGTCAATCCTGATGCCGCTGGGCGGTGCCAAAGGCTCTGGCCTGTCGCTGATGTTGGAATGTCTGATCAGCATTATGGGGGCCAACCCGTTGATCGCCCCACTGATCCGGCCCGGCGTTAATCCCTCGGGCTTTCGCCAGAACGGCCTGTGCATCGCCATCGATATTTCCGCCTTCACCGGCCTCGACGACTACCAACAACAAATCGACGACCTGGCCGCCGGCATTACAGCACTGCCAAAGGCCGATGGGGTCGAGCAGATCTACGCGCCGGGCGAGCGAGGCGACGCAGTGCTGGTCGAACGGAGCAAAAACGGCATCCCGCTGCCGTGGGGCACCTGGGACCGCATCGCCACAGCCGTCGCGCCGCTGGGCGTGGCGATGCCGGAAGTGGGATTAGGTGCAAACCAATAAACGCGCAGTCCGCCGCATCGACCACACTGGGAAATTTCGCCAGCAGCCTATCCCCGGTAGTCTTAACGATACGGCCCTTGTAGTGGTCGATCTGCGGATCGATGAAGGTCTCGCGTTGGACTTTTTGGTGGGTGATCGTTCCGCTTTCATCGTCGCCCATCAACCGACTGTAATTGACCATATCGATCGCCAGGATTGCCGCTAGACGCCGCTCCATAAGCACTATCCTTCCCTAAGCCGGAGAGTGCCGCATTGGCATCTAGCGTGTCGCGGGTTACCGCGATCCGCCCTACGCCCCCGCCAGCACCTTAATCTTCAACAACTTCGCCGCGTTACCGCCCATCACGGTGGCTTTTTGGTCGTTCGACAGGCCCGCGGTACCGTCGACGAAACCGACCGGGTCGGTCTCGGCCATGTCGTAGGGGTAGTCAGTTCCCATGACAATACGGTCGGCACCCCAAGTATCGACCAGATAGCGCAGCTGATGGTCGGTGAAGACGACGGTGTCGAAATAGAGTTTCTTGACGTACTCGCTGGGCGGCTTGGAGATGACGGTGCGACAATCGTCGCGCAGATGATAGGGGTGATCGAAGCGACCCGAATAGGCCGGCACGTAACCGCCGCCGTGGGCGATGCAGATCTTCAGGCCCGGATAAGCCTCCAGATAGCCGTCGAATACCAGGTGGCCGACCGCCAGCGCCGATTCCAGCGGGTGGCCGATGGTATTACGGAAATAATGGTCGCTCATACGCTCCTTAAAGCTGGTGCCAATGGGGTGTATAAAAATCATCACGTCGAGCTCTTCGACCTTGGCGAAGAACTTCTCCAGCCCGGCGCGGGTCAGGTCCCGGCCGACCACATTGGTGGAAATTTCGACGCCGCGCATGCCGTGCTCCTTGACGCAGCGCTCGAGCTCGGTAACCGCCATGCCAGCGTTCTGCAAGGGCGCGGTACACAGCCCGACGAAGCGGTCGGGATGGCTGGCGACGACTTCGGCGATGCGGTCATTGACCACCTTCGAAGTGTCGCGCGCGAACTCCGCCGCATACTGGTAATTGTAGTGGAACGGTGACGGCGAGACGGCCTGCACGTCGATGCCACAGGCGTCCATATCGGCAATGCGCACCGCTGGGTCGGTCAGCTTAGGTAGAATGGTCTGATGCTGCGCCCGGTTGATCTCGCCGGTCAGTTCGTTGGCTTCTTTGTAGAGCTTGGCCTGATCGGCGACCGACGGGTCGGTTAGCATGGCGTCGGCCTCGGGCACGTGCATGTGGCAGTGGATGTCGACAGTGAAGTGCTTGTTGCCGTTGCTCACGCGTTCCGAGTGACCGTGTTCGCTGGCCGGCGCGTGGGGGGCGCATTTGAAAAACATCTGACCATCCTCTGTTTTGTCGGTTGCGGCGTCTACGCGCCGGTTAGTCGAGATTCAGCAGTTGGGCGGCGTTGCTGCCAATAATAGCGGCTTTCTGTTCGTCGGTTAGGTCGGCGCCATCAACGTGGCCGACCGGATCGATTTCAGCCATGTCGTAGGGATAGTCGGTGCCCATGACGATGTGGTCGGCGCCGAATACCTTGACCAGATATTCCAGCTGGTGATCGGTGAAGACCACGGTGTCGAAGTAGAATCGCTTGAGGTAATCGGTCGGCACCTTACCCTTGGGCAGATGGCGCTGCATGTCCGGGCGTAGCGGGTGGGCGTGGTCGATACGCCCAGAATAGGCGGCAACGAAGCCGCCGCCATGGGCAACACAGATTTTCAGGTCCGGGTGACGGTCCATCACGCCGTCGAAGATCAGATAGTGAACGGCAGTGGTCGAGGCTAGCGGGTTGGCGATGATGTTGGAGAAATAGTGGTCGGCGAAGCGCGCGCTCTCGGTGAAGCCGCCGGGGTGCATAAAAATCACCACACCGAGTTCTTCAACGCGCGCGAAGAACTTGTCCAGGCCCGCGCGCGATAACTCGGTGCCACACACATCGGTCGATATCTCAACCCCGCGCATGCCCAGTTCGCCGACACAGCGCTCGAGTTCGGCAACCGCCATCTCCGGGTCCTGCAATGGCACCGTTCCCAGGGAGGCGAAGCGGTCGGGATGGCCGGCGACCAACTCGGTCAGCGCATTGTTGACCGTTTGCGCTACCTCGCGTCCAATATCGGGCTCGGCCCAGTAGCAGTAATGGTTAGGTGCCGTTGACACCGCCTGAATGTCGACCCCGGCGGCATCCATGTGCGACAGGCGTACATCTACATCGGTCGCCATCGGCATGATGTCTTGCGTGTGTTGGCGCTGGTACGCGCGGGTCTCGTCACTGGCGTGCCACACCAGCGGTTCGTTTTTGAGGTCGAACATATCCTTTACCAACGCGTCGATCGCCGGTACGTGCAAATGGCAATGGATGTCGACCGAACGGACACCGGCCCGGTTAACGGTAACGCGATGGCCGGTCACGCCGGTTTCCGGTGCGTGGCGGGCACATTTGAACAGCATGATGTTTCCTTAGACCCAGTTTTGCCCTATCTCATTTTTGTCCCAGCAGGCCGAAAGGTGCCATTATACCCTTCGATCCCAATCGTCAAAGCCACAGATTAGGAAGTCCAACGGCACCCGTTCGATTCCCACGCGGACCGTGCTAAATTCTACAGCCAAGAGCAATAAAATCTCGTTCCGGGGGAGAAAAACACGATGTCGGCTGGAAGCTTCGGTATATCCCAACATGTGCTACGTCGCGAAGATAAGGGCCTGATCACCGGCGCCGGCAACTACAGCGACGACACCAGTTTCGCGGACCAAGCCTATGTGGCGTTTCTGCGCTCACCAGTCGCCCACGCCGCCATAAAGTCGGTCGATCTGAACGCCGCGAAGACAGCGCTGGGAGTCCTCGGCGCATTCTCTGGGGAGGACCTGCGCGCCGCTGGCATCGGCGATATCCCCAACATGACTCCCTTTCCCAACCATGACGGCTCGCCGATGCTACTGACATCGCGGCCCGCAATCGCCGTCGGTAAAGTCCGCCACGTCGGCGAAATCGTTGCCATGGTCATCGCCGAAACCGCAGGGCAGGCCGCCGATGCAGTCGAGCTGATCAAATTCGACTTCGACATCCTGCCGACGGTCGTCGATGTGGAAGCGGCGATCGCCGACGGCGCGCCACAACTCTGGGATAATATGCCCAACAATATCTGCCTCGATTTTCGTCTCGGCGATAGCAACAACACCGACGCGGCGTTCGCGCAAGCCACCCATGTCACCCGACTGAGACTCAAAACCAACCGCATTGTCGCCGCCTCGATGGAGCCGCGTAGCGCGATCGCGCGCTGGGATAACGCGCAAGACCGCTACGAATTGGTATCCGGCTCGCAAGGAGTTAGCGCTATGCGCCATATGCTGGCCGAATCCATATTCGACGTACCGCCGGAGAAAATGCACGTGGTGACCAACGACGTCGGCGGCGGGTTCGGCATGAAAACCCAGGCCTATCCCGAGCATGTGGCGTGCCTGTTCGCCGCCAAGGCGGTTGGACGAACGGTGAAATGGCAGGGTACACGCTCGGAGGCCTTCCTCAGCGACAACCAGGCGCGCGACGGCGTTATCAACGGCGAGTTGGCCTTTGGCGAGAACGGCAAGATACTGGGCATGCGCGTCGACATGATCGCGGCGATGGGCGGCTATCTGTCGTCGCACGGCCCCGCGGCGGCGACGCGCAACGTCTGTAACTGCCTGACTGGATGTTACGACAATCCGTCGCTGCACTTTCGCGTGCGCTGCGTGTTGACCAACAACATCCCCATCGGCCCCTATCGCGGCGCCGGCCGACCCGAAGCGGCCTACACCCTCGAGCGGCTGATGGACCAAGCGGCGCGCGAAATGGGCATCGACCGCATCGAGCTGCGGCGGCGCAATTTCATCGACCCCGGCAACATGCCCTACTCCACGTCACTGGCGCAGACCTACGACAGCGGTGAGTTTGAGGCAGAGATGGACAAGGCACTGGAGCTCGCCGACTGGGACGGCTTTCCGGCGCGCCGGGCCGAGTCCGAGAAAAACGGCAAGCTGCGTGGCATGGGTATAGCCTGCTTCGTTGAGACCGCCGGTGGGTATTTGGAGGAAGGCGCCAAGATCGAGTTCACCGACGACGGCGTGGTCGAAGCAATCCTGGCGGTCCAATCGAACGGCCAGGGCCATGTCACCTCATTCGCCCAGGTGGTCGCCGAGCTTCTCGACGTACCCTACGAGAAGGTACGCATCGTCGAAGGCGACAGCGACAATGTCCCGGTAACCGGATTCGCGTCGGTGGCCTCGCGCTCGGCGGCGCTGGCGAGCGCCGCCATATCGGTCACCATCGACGCCGTTCTCGAAAAGGGCCGTAAACTGGCCGGACACATTCTCGAAGCAGCGGAAGCCGACATCGAATATACCAGTGGCACCTTCCGGGTCACCGGTACCGATCGGGCGGTCGGCATTTTCGAGTTGGCAGCACAGGCGAAATCGCGCGGCGATCTGCCGCCAGACATGCCGCAAAGCTTCGATTCGGAAGAGAAGTTCGTCTCGCCCGAGCAAACCTATCCCAATGGCTGCCATATCTGCGAAATCGAAATTGATCCCGATACTGGGGTTATCGAAGTAGTTGGTTACACCGCAGTCGACGATTGCGGCACCGTGATCAACCCGATGATCGTGCACGGCCAGGTACATGGTGGCGTCGCCCAGGGCCTCGGTCAGGTGCTGGGTGAGCACGCCATCTACGACGACGATGGCCAGCTACTGGCAGGATCGTTCATGGATTACATGATGCCGCGGGCAGACGACATGCCAGCGATGAAGCTAGGTTTCCATTCGGTGCCGTGTACGACCAACCCGATCGGCGCCAAGGGCGCGGGTGAGGCCGGAACTACCGGGGCGCTACCTGCCGGTATGAATGCGATCTTGGACGCGCTCTCGGCGCGCGACATTACTGAAATGGATATGCCGGCGACCCCATCCAGGGTATGGGCGGCGCTTAATGGAGATTAGGATTAGTTCGTCGGCGCGGGTGTAAATGCGACTTCGGTTTTGGATTCGATTTCGGGTGCAAGCGGGAGGTTAAGCTTCCAATCGCGTTTCAGCGTAGCGCTGGCGGCGCGCAGGTTATCCATATACGCAATCTGGATTTCGTTACCGGTGTAGCTTCTCGCCTCACGGTCGGTCGCCCACATCTCGCCCAGCGGCAGCAATAAGTCTGAGGGATCACCAGCACGAACTAATCTGCGGTGATAAGCAACGCGTTTCACGACTCCGCCGACAAATTGGTGAAGCGGTGCTCGTAAAATGTGACCACATAGGCGGTTTGTGGACCGAACTCGACCAAGAGGTAATTACTTAACTGCCGCTCCAAATTCAATTCCGTGATCTCTGTTATCGGCAGAATGGCGCCGTCGGCCGCTTCAACTTCTATGGAATTAGCAAGCTGGCTCAGTGGCAAACGGAACGGTGTCACAGCGAGCCCCAAAGCCATGATTCGATGTGGACCGCGATCCCCAAGGTTAAACCCCGCAGGTCGGCAATCTGCTTGATCTTTGGAGTACTAAATAATCCATATCCATCGATCGTGATAGGCGCTGTACGGCAATCGTTCATTGCGTGATCACGAATGGCAGATGAAAGCTGATATCCTGCAACAGCAGTCGTTGGCTTTCGTTATCGACGGCGATAATGCCGATCTCACCGACGCCGTCTTCCACCCCTGCGAGTACGCCGCCAGAATTAGCGTTAATGCCGTCATCTGCCACGACCAATTTCTATTCCAGAACTTTACGAAAATGTTCACGAAAAATACGCACGGCGGGATGGCCAACCGGCGGACCACTGATAACCATGAACGTCTCCGTCGAACCCGCTCTCACCGGTCCAATGGCCATCTGGACCATGGCAGAGGCTACAATCGTTCCCGCTATCCAAGCACTCAACTTCTACATCGTATTTCTCACCTTAACGAACATTAGAAATTAATCCGCGTAGCAGGGCCTAAGGACTCGCTATTCGGTCCCCACCTCAGGCACCATATTGGCGTAGAGTGGTTAACGAACTTTATGCATGGGAGAATACCGTCGTGCGCGCAGCTTGGTACGAAAAACAAGGCCCGGCGAAGCGGGTCATTAAGGTCGGAGAGATGGACACGCCCAACGCCGGCTCCGGTGAGGTCCGGGTCAAGGTCGCTTATTCCGGCCTCAATCCGTCAGACATTAAGCGCCGCCAAGGATTCCGTGGGCAACAGCTCGGTTACTCGCGCATAATCCCCCACAGCGACGGTGCCGGGGTGATCGATCAGGTTGGCCGTGGCGTGCCAAAATCGCGCATTGGCGAGAAGGTGTGGATTTGGAGCGGCCAATGGCAGCGATCATTCGGCACCTGTGCGCAATATATTGCCCTGCCGTCGCATCACGCCGTCGCAATGCCTCGTCGCATGGACGTTTTGCACGGCGCTTGTATTGGCATTCCGGCGGTCACCGCCCACCGCGCCTTGTTCGCTGATGGTCCGATCAAGGGCAAAACCGTTCTGGTTACTGGTGGCGCTGGCGCCGTTGGCAATTACGCCATCCAGCTCGCCAAATGGGGTGGCGCAATACAAGTGCTCGCGACCGTCAGTTCGCCGGCAAAGGCACGCCAGGCAAAAGCGGCGGGCGCCGATGTGGTCATCAACTACAAAACGCAGGATGTCGCGCAACGGGTGTTGCGGATAACTAATGGAACTGGTGTCGATCACATCGTCGAGGTGGCTTTCGGCGTTAATCAGCCGACGATCCTCGAAGTCCTGAAGTCGAACGGCACCGTCGCCTGCTATGCCTCAGACAAAACGCCGGAACCGGTGCTGAGTTTTTACCCCTTCATGATGCGCAACGCGAACCTGCGTTGGATATACATGTACGAAATTCCCGACGCCGCGTACCGCCAGGCCACCCGCGACATTACCGCCTGGCTCAGCAGGGGTAAGCCGCACCATCCAGTGGCCAAGGTATTTCCGTTATCACGGACCGCCGACGCACACGCCTATCTGCAATCGGGTAAGGCCAACGGCAACGTCATTGTGACGGTCGACAAATAGAGCCAGTTAAAAGGGTAGACAGACCTATTCCGCGGCTTTGCGCTGGGTCATACCAAACGCCTCGGCAACCAATTCGTAGGAACGTAACCTCGCCGCGAAGTCGTAGGTAATCGTCAGAATTACTAGCTCGTTAGCCCCGTGGCGCGCCACTATTGCTTTCAGTTGCGCTTCGATATACGCCGGGTCGCCGACCAGGCGGTTAGCCTTGCTTTGCTCGACAACGGAGCGTTCGTGATCGGTATAGGGGTAGTTCAAAGCCTCTTCCGGCGACGGATAAGGTAAATGCTGACCCTGGCCCAGCTTGAGCCGCCAAAAATCGCGGCTCACCGCCAGATGCTCGGCTTCCTCCATGGTCTCCGCGCAAATCACGAACACCCCGACGCTAACCTTCGGTTCGGCAAGCACTGGCGAGGGGCGGAAGTTCTTCCGGTAGTGGCCAATCACCGCTTCGCTACCGTACGGCATGATGAAGTGAGCGAACGAATAGGCCAGTCCAAAGTGGGCGGCGTAAGCGGCGCTCTGGTCGCTCGAACCGAGCAACCAGACCTCCGGTATTTCCGGTGGGACCGGCGTCACCCGCACAGCCTTGAACGGTTCCGACACCGGCGGCTTGCCGGCGAGAAACGCCGTCATGTCGGCGATTTTGGTGGGAAAGTAATCGATGCCCATCTGGTTGCCGTAGGCCAACGCCGCCGCGGTGTTTTGATCGCTGCCTGGCGCGCGGCCAATACCCAGATCGATACGGCCGGGAAACATGTTCTCCAGTAGGCAGAAATTCTCTGCGACTTTCAGCGGGCTGTAGTGGCTCAACATGACGCCGCCCGAGCCGACACGGATACTGTTTGTCGCCGCGGCAACACGAGTCACCATAATCTCTGGCGACGAGCCGGCAAAACCTTCGGTACCGTGATGCTCGGCCACCCAATAACGGCTATAGCCAAGCGTCTCGGCCGCCTGCGCCAGGCGAATGGTCTCGTCGATTGCCTGGGCCGGTGTACCGCCGGCACACACCGGTGACTGGTCAAGAACGGAAAACTTCAGCATGAGCCAATTTCTAACATGTCCACGCGCCGGTGTAATCTCATGGCCGGGTTGACCCCTTCGGCTGCAGAAACACAGTAGCGAGAATACCTACCGTCACGACGACGGCCCCGACGATATTGAGCACGCTCGGGATTTCGCCCAGAGTTGGAATCGCCACGATCAATGCGAACGCAGGCACCCAGGCGCCCACGGCAGCCTGTCGAGTGGGGCCAATGGTCTTGACCGCGTAAGCGTGGCCGAAAATACACAAAAACGCCCCGAAAACGCCGTGCACCACGGCCTGCAGGGCGATGTCGGCCAGCGGCGCGGTGAACAGGCCCGACGGCAAAAACAACAGCCAGACTGGTACGTAGACGAGGGCGTTGAGCAACAGCAAGGCCGCCAGCGACTGAATTACGCCAAGACGCGCCGCCCGCATCCCACCATACCAGACCGCCATGGACAGGGCTGCTCCCACGAACAGCAGATGCCCGCGCCATTGGCCCGGCACGGCTCCACCGCCGAGCGCCTCCCAGCCGACCGCGCCGACACCGGCAACAATCGCCGTGATGCCGAGCCACTGCCAGCGGCCGGGCTGCTCGCCGATCCAGACCCAGGCGATCAGCGCCGCGAAGATCGGTAGCGCACCATACATCACCACCGCCGCGTGCCCCACGGGTGCGAAGATCATGCCGCCGAAAAGCAGCAGGACGAACGGCGCTCCGCCGAAAAAGGCAACAATCAAATGATTGCGAGGGCGCACATGCCACGGCCAGGCCCGCAGCAACAACGGCGACGCCAGGATCGCGGCAACCCCCATGCGCAGGCCTGCCAGATCGTAGATAGTCAATGCGTCAGTTGTCGCACCGAGACGGCCTGCTATCAGCATCACAACAACGCAAGCAACGGTGCCGAGCCCGGCAGCGATCCCTCCCCAATCTTTCACACCAGCCGCCTATACACGCGCCAATGCCGCGAGCACGCTTTCGGAAGTCGAGGTCCAGCCGATCAACGCATCGGACGAGCGCACCATCTCAAGGGTCGCCTGCTTGAACGCCGGGTAGTAGCTCTCGGTGGCATCCTCGACCAAGAGGCACTCATAACCCCGGTCGTTGGCCTCGCGGATCGTCGTTTGCACACACACTTCGGTGGTCACGCCGGTGAAAATCAGATGGGTAACTCCGAGCCGTTGTAGATCATCCCGCAGGCCGGTGTCGTAAAACGCTCCCTTTCCCGGCTTGTCGATGACGATTTCGCCCACTTCGGGGTAGAGTTCGGGAATGATGTCGCTGCCCAGCTCGCCACAGATCAGCAGCCGCCCCATAGGGCCTTCATCGCCGATTTTAAGCTCTTGCCGTCCCCGTTTCAGCTTCGCCGGCGGACAATCAGACAGATCGGGTTTATGACATTGCTTGGTGTGAATAACCGGCATGTTATGGAGGCGAAACGCCGCGATCAGTGCCGCCATCGTCGGCACGATGGCCGAACAAGCGCTCACATCGAGGCCGAACGAGGCACCATAACCGCCCGATTCCAAGTAATCGCGCTGCATGTCGATCACCATCAACGCCAAGCCTGACGGCATGAATTCATAGTCATAGGGTTCAGCGGCGATAATCACGATGTAGCTACTCCGTGCCGGGACAACTAAGAAGACTATATCACCCTTGATCACGCGCCGCTGACAGCCAACAATTAGAAAAACTAACGAAAGCGATAATGTCGAAACAAACTACCCTGCCCTCCGTCGACCGCCTGCTACGCTCCGACCCCTTGGTCGCGCTGATCGAGGCCCATGGCCGACAGCCAACGACCAACGCCGTGCGCGACGTGCTGGCCTGCATGCGCGTCGCCCTGGCCAACGGAGAAGGTGAAACGGCACCAGCGAGCGAAGTCGAAATCACGGCGCTGGTATCCGCCCGCTTGATACGCGCCGAGGCGCCGACGCTAAAACGCGTGTTCAACCTGACCGGCACCGTCTTGCATACCAATCTGGGCCGTGCGCCGCTGGCCGACGAAGCCATTGCGGCAATGACCGACACCGCGCGCGGTGCCAGCAATCTGGAATTTGATCTCGCCAGCGGCAAGCGCGGCGACCGCGACAGCCACCTCGAAGAGCTGATCTGCACCCTTACCGATGCGGAAGCCGCAACCGTGGTCAACAACAACGCCGCTGCCGTCATGCTGGTACTCAACACTTTGGCCCGGCGCAAGGAGGTGCCAGTTTCACGCGGCGAGCTGGTCGAGATTGGTGGCGCCTTCCGCATCCCCGACATCATGTCCCGTTCCGGCTGCAAACTGGTCGAGGTTGGCACTACCAACCGCACCCACGCGCGCGATTTCGAGAGCGCCATCGGCCCGAAAACCGCACTACTAATGGCGGTTCACACGTCGAATTACAGCGTCGAAGGCTTTACCAGTGCGGTGTCCGAAGATGTGATGGCGAGCATCGCACACGCGCACGACCTGCCGTTCGTGATCGATCTCGGCAGCGGCACCCTGGTCAATCTCGAACGCTACGGCCTGCCCCATGAGCCCACGCCAGCCGAGACCATCGCCGCCGGCGCCGACCTGGTGACCTTTTCCGGCGACAAGCTGCTCGGCGGGCCGCAAGCCGGTCTCGTCGTCGGGCGCGCCGACCTGATCGCCAAACTCAAAAAAAACCCACTGAAACGTGCCATGCGTTGCGACAAGGTGACCATAGCCGCCCTCGCCGCGACATTGAGGCTCTACAGCAACCCCGAGCGGCTAGCCGAACGACTACCGATATTGCGCATGCTCACCCGCTCGACCACCGAGTTGCGGACGCTGGCGGAACGGCTAAAGCCGGAACTAACGCAACGACTCAGCGGTGGGTACGCCATCGCCGGCGCGCCGTCGAGCAGCCAGATCGGCAGCGGCGCATTGCCGGTGGAAAGCCTCGATAGTTATGCTTTAACCATCACCCCGGCAAGCAAACGCGGCCGTGGCGGCGCGCTCAAGCGCCTCACCGCCGCCTTGCGGGCGCTACCGGTGCCGGTGATCGGCCGGGTCTACGAAGACGCCCTTTGGCTCGACCTGCGCTGCCTCGACGACGAAGCGGAGTTCGTCGCGCAACTTTCGATGCTCGATCTCGCATGATCGTCGCCACCGCGGGCCATATCGATCACGGCAAGACGATGTTGGTGAAGGCGCTCACCGGAATCGATGCCGACCGCCTACCCGAGGAAAAGCAGCGCGGTATGACCATCGATCTGGGCTTCGCCTACCACACGCTGGCCGACAGCACGGTTCTCGGCTTCGTCGACGTGCCTGGCCACGAGCGCTTCATCGGCAACATGCTGGCTGGCGTCACCGGCATCGATTACGCATTGCTGGTGGTCGCCGCCGACGACGGACCGATGCCGCAGACCCGCGAGCATCTTGCGATCCTCGATCTGCTCGGCGTGCGCCACAGCATGGTGGCGCTGACCAAGATCGACCGGGTCGAGGCGGACCGCGTCGCCGACGTCACTGCCGCAATTACCAACATATTGGCACCAACGACCCTGGCCAAGGCCCCCATTTTTCCGGTCTCGGCCATTACCGGCAACGGGGTCGAGGCGCTGGCAGCGCACTTGTCATCGATCGCCACCGATGCTAGCGATCGCCCAGTACACGGTAACTTTCGCCTCGCCATCGACCGCTCCTTTACCGTCGCCGGCGCGGGTCTGGTCGTCACCGGTACGGTATTCACCGGAAGTGTGGGGGTGGGAACGCATCTGTTTCTCGCCGAGTCCGGACAGTCGGCGCGGGTACGCGGAATTCACGCCAACAATCAGAAATCCAGCATGGGCCTTACCGGACAGCGTTGCGCCGTCAACCTCGCCGGTATCGGCAAGAAGATTGTGCGGCGCGGCGATTGGCTAGTCTCGTCGGTCGATTTGCGGCCCGTGCACAAAATAGACACGAACCTGCACGTGCTCGCTACCGAAGTACGCCCGCTACGCCATTGGACGCCGGTGCACGTGCATCTGGGCGCCGCCGACGTTACTGGTCGCGTTGCTATTCTTGACGCCGACCAAATCGCCCCCAGCACAAACGCGCGCGTACAACTGGTGCTCGACCAACCGATCGGCGCCGTGACCTGCGACCGCTTCATCATCCGCGATCAGTCGGCGCAACGCACCATCGGCGGTGGCTATGTCGTCGATATTTTTCCGCCGACGCGCGGCCGCGCCCGGCCCGAGCGCCTGGCGATGCTCAACGCGCTGGATACCGGTGACAATGAGCAAGCGCTGTCCGGCGCGTTGGTGGCCGCGCCGACAGGCCTCGACCTACAGCGCTTCGCCGTTGCGCGCAACCTCACCAGCGACGAACTGGCCGCAGTGATTGTACCCAGCGGCGCCGTCGTCGTCGGCCCGGCGGGGTCGCGCCTCGCCTATACAACGGCAGCCTGGCAAAGTTTACGCAACGATACTCTGGCCGCGCTCGACCGCTACCACGTCCAACATACCGACCGGCTCGGCCCCAGCGTCGCGCAATTGCGCCGCGGGCTGGGCCGCCACATCGCCGAACAAGCATTCACCGGTCTGGTCGACGCCCTGACCGCCGACGGCACCGTCGCCAGCAACGGCATGCTGCTGCACCGGCCAAATCAGAAACCGGCGCTGGCCCCGAAAGATGAGAAGCTGTGGGTCGAAATCGCGCCGCTGCTAAGCGAATCACCGTACCAGCCACCGGTGGTGCACGATCTGGCTCGCGAGGCCGGGATGTCGCCCGAACAGATCGCCCACACCCTGCGCCGCGCCGCCGCGCTGGGCCTGGTGGTGCAAGCCAGCAAGAACCGGTTTTTCGAAAGCGGCGCGCTAGCTTCGCTCGCCATGGTGTTCGAAGAGATGGCGCAGGACGCAGCAGACGGGGTCAGCCCCGGCGCCTTCCGCGACCGCGCCGGCATGGGCCGCAATCTCGCTATCGAAGTGCTCGAATTTTTCGACCGCGCCGGCCTGTCACGGCGCGAGGGCAATGTGCGCCGCCTAATTCGCCCAGCCCGCGAGGTGTTTCCTACCGTCGTGGTTTAAGGGCCGTCGGAGCCGGAAACCGGCCGAGAAACGCCTCGACGCAAGGTAACGCGTTGTGCAGGAACTGGCCAGGCTCGCGGGGCAACAATACCCGTTACTTGCTGCGAAAAGCTACATATTGCCCAGCACACGCGCCGTAATCACCTCGGTGCCGTCGCTGCCGCCCGCCTCGAAGGGCACGAGCCCGCCATCAGCGTAGGCGGCACACATGGCGGCATCGACCAACGCGGCTGCTTCGCCGAACGGTGCGCCACCCTTTTGCGTTGCCAGCCACTCGAACATCAGGACCAGCGACAGGATCATCGCCGTTGGATTGGCTTTACCTTGGCCAGCGATATCGGGTGCCGTGCCATGGCTAGGCTGGAACACAGCGGTGGTATCACCGATATCGGCGGACGGCGCCATGCCCATACCGCCAATGAGACCAGCGCCGAGATCGGACAGGATATCGCCAAACATATTTTCGGTAACGACGACATCGTAATCCCATGGATTGCGCACAAAATTGAGCGCCGCGGCATCGACATATTGGCGGTCAGTGGCAATTTTGGGAAAGGCTTGCGCGCGTTCGTCGAAAACCTTGCGGAAAAACGCCATCGACTTGAAGACATTGGCCTTATCGACAAGGGTCAGCTTGCCGGGGTGTCCCAACGCTTTGCGTTGCTCGGCGAGCCGGAACGAGAAATCAAACAGTTTTTCCGACGTTGCCCGCGTAATCGTTAAGCGGTCTTCGGCCACGGCATCGCCTTCGATCGTACCCTCCCCCATATGGGCGAAAAGGCCTTCTGTGGACTCGCGGATGATGACGAAGTCCATGCCGCGCGCCCGCGCATCGCCCATGGGCGTTGGCGCGCCGGGTAGCAGACGGATTGGCCGGACGCCGGCATAAAGATCAAAAATCATGCGCAGCTCGATCTGCGGAATGATTTCTGTACCGTCCGGGTAACGCACGTTGGGTAGGCCCATGGCGCCAAGAAGCACTCCGTTGGCGCTCTCGATGGCCGCGACAACGTCGCCGGGTAGCGCACTGCCGGTCTCTAGATAGGTGCCGGCGCCAGCATTCATATGTACCAAATCAAGTGCGGCGCTTGGCACCCGGTGCTGCGCCGCTTCGAGCACGGCAAGCGCGCAATCCATGACCTCGGCGCCAATGCCGTCGCCCGGCAAAACCACTATGCGCAGCGCTTTTTCACCCATACCAATCTCCAATTCTACCCCAGAGCCATCCCTATCTAGCCGAGGCAGCAAGGCCGCGCCAGACGGGATCAACGAGCAATGGTAATGAAATCGCAATGATGAGCGCATGGGGGCTTGCGCGTACAGCGCGGACCATCGAAATTACCGGTCTAAAACAAGAAAAAGGGGGAACTTCCATGTCAACACC
This sequence comes from uncultured Rhodospirillaceae bacterium, assembly GCA_964530225.1. Lineage (GTDB taxonomy): Bacteria > Pseudomonadota > Alphaproteobacteria > UBA6615 > UBA6615 > CAZHBA01. Next base: position 30,780 of record CAZHBA010000007.1, read on the forward strand.
GATCACCGTAATCCATTGCGAAGATGTCGACATCGAGCGTATGGAGGAGAAAGACGGCTGGGCGATCTCCGAGTTTCGCCTGCCGATCACTGGCGCGAACGGCAGCGCGACGGCTGTGTTCCACTCGATTTTTCGGCCCGGCTCAACCCATGCCAAGCACTTGCACGACAAGTGCGACGAGATCGCGGTGTACCTGAGTGGTAACGGTGTCGTCGGCCAGGGCGATAGCCGCGCCGTAGTTACCGGCGGCCACTGCCGGCTGATGCCCACCGGCAGCGAGCACTTTTTCTATAACGAGACCAAAGGCGAGGACGCCATCGTCATCGGCTTCTACATAGGCGCACCGACGGTGCCGGGCACCGGTTACAAGTTTTGTGGCAACGCCAGCTCCGACGATTTGGCGATGCCGCGCGACGGCCTGAGCGAAGGCATTTTGGTGCACGTGGAAGAGACGGCGTCTAGCGTACCGGCAGACGATATCTGGTCAGGCGCCGAGGTGCGCCTGCCCATCGGCAGCCACAATGGCAGCCCCAATGCGCTGGTTAACGAGTGTTTCGCGCCCGGCGGCGGGCTGGCGGCGCACCGTTGCGATAATTGCGAGCAGCTCTATTTTGTCGCCGGCGGTACGGGCACCGTCGGATCAGACTTATTCCAGACGAAGGTGCGCGAAGGCCATTTCGTCTTCGTGCCAAAGGGCGTGCCCCATTGGCTGCACAACAACGGTAGCGATACGTTGAAGATTTTTAACGTGATGACCGGTGCCGGCAGCCTCGAGGAGGCCGGCTTTGTTCGAGCCGATTGACCGATAGAGCGGTCCATTAGCTTTTGATCTTGCGCCATCCCGCGAAAACGAACAGGGCGGCGGCAAAGCCGATCGGCAGCACAATTACCGTCGTGATCAATGGCCGCCAGAACAGCACAAACATTTCCGGTCCGCCGATATAAAGGGTCACCGCGACCGTTACAATGGCGGCGATAACCCCCGAAATATAGGCTTCGCGTTGGGTATCGTCCCACGGGATTTCGCCGGCGTAGCTCTTGGACCGCATAGCCATCTGCATCAGCATGGCCACGAACATGACCACCAACGGTAAAACAAAAAAAAGCCAAATATCAGCGCTGGTCATATGACCCTCCAGGTTCCACGGCCCAGTGTTGGTTAGGTGCGCGGTAACCCGCCCCTTTTTGTTGTCCTATAGCACTTCCTGCGCCTTATGGTCAGCACGTTACTAGGTCCAACCGCGAATGCCAAATTGGACTTAACCGTCTATCATTCCTACACGAAGCCCTTGTAACACCCGGCCAAGCCGGGGAAACTAAACGCGGAAGAGGATCGCACCCCGGTGGGGCGCTCGGACTTCAAATCCGGTGAGGGGCGTTAGACGTGCCTGGTGGGTTCGACTCCCACTCTCTTCCGCCAAAATTGGCCCTGTCTACCGCAATTCACGATTAACATGCAGACATCATCTGAGCCGATCCGCCAGGATATTGTGCTCGTCGGCGGCGGCCATAGCCACGTCGCCGTGCTCAAGCAGTTCGGCATGAAACCGGAACCGGGGGTGCGCCTGACCCTCATCGCCCGCGACCTATCGATGCCCTATTCGGGCATGGTGCCGGGCTTGATCACCCAGCATTACACCAGCGCCGAATGCCATATCGATCTGCGGCCGCTCGCCGTCTTCGCCGGCGCGCGCCTAATCCACGCACCGGCGACCAGGCTCGATTTATCAAAAAATATCGTCCATATCGCTGGCCGGCCCGCCGTAGCCTTCGATTTTCTGTCTCTCGATAGCGGCTCGACACCATCGACGGCAAACATCGCCGGCGCGGAAAACGCCTTGCCGATCAAACCAATCAACCGTTTCCTAGCGAGCCAGGCCAAATT
>CAZHBA010000008.1:0-23257 GCA_964530225.1 uncultured Rhodospirillaceae bacterium
TGTTCGATAATCGCGAACCGTCAAACCCGGTCAGCATAGCAACGTTCCCCACGCCGGCCGAGGCCGACTACCCGAACAAAGGTGCCCATTTTGGGCCGCACAACATTCACGAAAACCGACCGGACGGGCTGGTCAGTTCCGAAACCATCTTTGCGACCTATCAAAATGCCGGCATTCGTGTTTTCGACATCAGCGACGCCCATCGTCCCGAGGAAGTTGCTGCCTTCGTTCCGCCGGCGCCGAGCCGGCTGATTGACCACCGTCCCAACAGGCCTAAAGTTATCCAGTCCTGCGACATTTGGGTCTCCGCTGATGGATTGGTCTACAGCAACGACTACAATAGCGGTCTATTTATTCTGGAGTATCAAGGATGAATAGTGCGACAGCCTTATGGCTCCGCGAGACAGCGGACGCTGCTAGCGCGCCGTGCTAACCAGCCAGCCTTTAGGATTGCGGACTTACCCCGGCAATGGCAATGAACTCGCCGGGAATTTCGTAGCTCTTGCCCTCTGGTAAGCGCCAGTCGGCCTCGTAATCGGTAACGGCCTTGTCCCAACCGTAGCGTTGGACGCGCCGTTGCAGCTTAGCATCTATTATAGGTCACCTCGTTGCCATTGAGACGCAGAGGGTGCTTCATCGATTAACCGCGGCCGGAAACATCTACATAGGGATCATGGCGTTCAGCGGCGGCAAGCAGTTCGGCGATGGTTTGTTGTGGAGTTGGGCTGTCGATGGACACCGAATAACGGACCTCCAGATATCCCGGCGGAATGTCATTACCGGCGCCCAGTTCGCCGCGCGCGCCAAAGTCACCCTGAACCTAGACTTCAATCGAATCGATGGAGGTGTTGAGGCGCGCGACCCACATGGAGATGGTTATTACAAGGCAACTTGCCTGCGCACCGCGGCCGAGCACGCCGGGGGGCGCGCCGTCTCTTCGCCCCCACCTTTAGCGGCATGTCGACCTGCAGCTTCCAGGGCCTCTCTTCGATTTCACAACGTAGACCGTCGACCATGTGCGTTTTGGTAACGCCCGTTAGGTGTTCGCGTTCTGGTTTCAAAGCCAGTATTTTGGTGTTGCGTTCGGCGAATTCATGAATGTTCATTGTATCTGCCATCTCGTCACCAAACGACTTTTTCCGGACCGGCATTACGCGGGCTGGTGCAGCGGAAAGATGCACGCGGGGCCGAGCGGCTCACATAGACCAAATCGGGTACAACGACTATACTTTGCGGGCAGTTTCGTTCAGCTGAAAGAGCGGTGAAAATGGCTGATTTTTCGAGCAAATCACTCGATGACTGGCGGTCGCGAGCGGCGCAAGAGCTAAAAGGTGCCTCGCCCGACGACCTGGTATGGCAAACGCCGGAAGGGATTGCGGTCAAGCCCGCCTATACCGCTATCGATTTGGAAGATATCGAATGGATCGGCGGCCTGCCTGGTTTTCCGCCCTTTGTCGGTGGGCCGCGGGCCACTATGTACGCCGGCCGGCCATGGACGGTGCGCCAATATGCCGGCTTTTCCACGGCCGAGGAATCGAATGCGTTTAATCGCGCCAACTTGACAGCCGGCCAAAAGGGTCTATCGGTAGCCTTCGACCTGGCGACCCACCGCGGTTATGACAGCGACCATCCGCGCGTCGTCGGCGATGTCGGCAAGGCCGGGGTCGCCATCGATTCGGTCGAGGATATGAAAATTCTGTTCGACGGCATTCCGCTCGACCAGATGAGTGTGTCGATGACAATGAACGGCGCGGTGCTGCCGGTCTTGGCTGGCTACATCGTTGCCGGCGAAGAACAAGGGGTTGCGCCGGAAAAGCTGTCGGGCACCATCCAGAACGACATCCTCAAAGAATTCATGGTGCGCAACACCTACATCTACCCACCCGAGCCTTCGATGCGCGCGGTCGCCGACGTTATCGCCTATACAGCCGAGCATATGCCGCGCTTTAATTCGATCTCGATTTCCGGCTACCACATGCAGGAAGCGGGCGCGACAGCGGTGCAGGAATTGGCGTTCACTTTGGCTGATGGCATCGAATATGTAAGGGCGGCAAAATCGACTGAGCTCGATGTCGACAAGTTTGCGCCACGCCTGTCGTTTTTCTTCGGCATTGGCATGAACTTTTTCATGGAGATCGCCAAGCTGCGCGCTGCACGCTATCTGTGGGCGAACTTGATGACCGATATGTTCAGCGCTAAAGACGAGCGCTCGTTGATGTTACGCACCCATTGCCAGACGTCGGGCGTATCCCTAACCGAGCAGGATCCCTACAACAATATTATCCGCACCACGATCGAAGCGCTGGCTGCGACCCTGGGTGGTACCCAGTCGCTGCACACCAATTCTTTCGATGAGGCCGTCGGTTTGCCGACCACGACCTCGGCGCGGGTGGCGCGCAACACGCAACTGGTTTTGCAGCATGAAAGCGGTATCACCAACGTGACCGATCCGTTGGCCGGGTCCTATTACATCGAAAGTCTGACCAAGAGCCTGGCGGTCGAGGCGAAGAAGCTGATCGACGAGGTCGAGGAGCTCGGCGGCATGACCAAGGCGGTAGAATCGGGCATGCCAAAATTGCGCATCGAGGAATCGGCAGCACGGCGTCAAGCCCGGGTCGACCGCGGTGAGGATGTGATCGTCGGCGTCAATAAATACCGCCTTGACAGCGAAGAGCCCATCGATGTCCTCGACATCGACAATTCCAAGGTGCGCGATAGGCAAATCCGCCGCCTGCAGAAAGTGCGTAGCGAGCGCGACGATGGGCGCTGCCGAGCCGCGCTTAAGGCCATTACCCAGGTCGCGCGCAGTGGCGAGGGTAATCTACTGGAAGTTTGCGTCGAAGCGACGCGTGCTCGTGCTACGGTAGGTGAAATTTCCGACGCCATGGAGGCTGTGTTTAACAGGCATCGGGCGACGATCCGGTCGATTTCCGGCGTTTATGGAAAAGCCTACGAGAACGACGCGATGTTTCAAAAGGTACGCAGCGACATCGAGGCTTTTGCCGCCGAGGAAGGCCGTCGGCCCAGAATGCTGGTCGCCAAAATGGGCCAGGATGGGCACGACCGCGGCGCCAAGGTGATTGCCACGGCGTTTGCCGATATCGGCTTCGATGTCGACATCGGTCCGTTATTTGCGACCCCAGAGGAGGCGGCGCACCAGGCGGTGGAAAATGACGTTCATGTCGTCGGGGTGTCGAGCCAGGCAGCAGGGCATAAGACGCTCGTACCGCAACTTGTCGAGGGCTTGCGGGGATTGGGCGCGGACGACATCATTGTTATTTGCGGCGGTGTTATTCCGCCGCAGGATTACGACTTTCTACGCGAGAAGGGGGTTTCGGCAATCTACGGTCCCGGTACCAACATACCGGCCGCCGCTGGTGAGATCATTGATCTCATCCGGCAGCGACGCCAACATGCGGCGTGAGATCATGAATATCCTAAGGCCGCGCGAAGTCGCCGAGAGCGCTATTTAGAGTCTGGTTTCCGAATGCCACATCGTTCGTACCTCTCCTTATCGTGCGGCCGAACGCGGTCTAGAAGGCCGAGTAGCCGCGGTCGACCATGATGTTGGCGCCGGTTACCGAGTCGGAGTCACTGGACGCGAGGAACACGGCGGTGCCGGCCATTTCGTCCGGATCCATCCAGGGTTCCCCCTCGCCGAAACGACCTTGTAAGGTGGTCATGAATTCGTCGCTTTCTTTGCGGTATTCCTCGTTAAGGTCGGTCTCGACGCAGCCCGGCGATAGCGAATTAACCTGAATATTAAGCGGACGTAATTCCAGGCATAGGGTACGCGTCACCTGTTTGATCGCACCTTTCGAGGCGCAATACCCCGACGACCCGGGATAGCCGTCTTCGCCGAAGATCGAGCCGATATTGATGATCTTGCCGCCGCCCCGCGCCTTCATATAGGGCAACACCGCCTGGGCGCAGAAAAACGGGCCTTTCAGCGTTGTATTGAGCTGGGTGTCCCAATCTTCTTCGGTGGTTTCGTCGAGCGGCGTGAACAGATAGAGCCCGGCGTTGTTAATGAGAATGTCGACGCCGCCGAACTCGTCAGCCACCGCGGTGACCATCGTCTTGATTTCGGCCGGTTTGGTGACATCGCACTGAAACGCCTTGGCGCGCCCGCCGTTGGCGGTGATGGTATCGACCACTTCGGCGGCAAGGTCTTCGCGCGTGTGATAGACGACGGCAACGATCGCGCCTTCCTCGCCGAAGCGCAGACAATAGCTGTGGCCCATGCCGCGCGACCCGCCGGTGATGATGGCGACTTTGTCTTGCAATCTGCCCATAGCCTCCTCCCGTAGTTTGCGTGCTTTTTCTCTAGTAGCACGTCTTGGTAGTATCAATTATGTCACATAAGCGGGTAAAACGCCTACTGGATGCTCGAAACGACAGGCGGGACAATTGGTGACATGCCCGGATCAACCTGTGGCCGACGACTGTCCACAAAACCTCAATTAGTACCTAAATACCTATTTACCGTAACGCGAATAAGATACATTCGGTCGGGATGGACTAGGCAGCGAATTCGGGCATCTGAGACCAACATGGAGGCATCATGCCGGAGAACGGCGGAGAACGCACGGGTTTCGGGAATTTCGTCATCCGTGGGGCCAAATCGGCGGACATTCCGGCGGTAAGGAGCCTAGACACACGCACTACCGGGTTGGCCAAGTCCGATTACTGGGAGGATATGTTCGCTCGGTACAACGAAAGGCCAAACCGTTTCTTTCTCGTAGCTGAGGGTGAAGACCGGAGCCTAGTCGGTTTCATTATTGGTGAAGTCCGAGCCTGGGAGTTTGGTTCCCCTCCGTGTGGCTGGATTTTTGCTCTCGAAGTCGACTCGGCCGTCCGTCTGCAGAAGGTCGGAAGCCGAATGTTTGAAGCAATGTGTGCGTGCCTGGCTGAAGCCGGGGTCAATACGGTGCGCACAATGCTCGCCCGCGGCGATGAATTGAACATGGCCTTCTTTCGTTCCCAAGGCATGATGGGGGGCCCGTTCATCCAGCTCGAAATGCCCGTGGACCGGCGGCGCAACGGATAGGAGAACGAAGGGCGTGAGACTGCAAAAAGCGACGCGTTGCGCCTTGTTCGCCGTTCTCGAACTGGCCCGGGAGCCTGAGCGCCAGATATCGGCCGTTGAAATCGCCGAAAAATATGGTATCTCCGCTAACCATCTTGCCAAGGTGTTGCGCGACCTTGTGCGCGCGGGCCTGGTCGAAGCTACCCGCGGTGCCGGAGGCGGCTACCGGTTCAGTGGCAACGCTAAACGTGTCACGCTCTACCAGGTGATCGAGATGTTCGAGGACATCACCGCCACCCGGAGCGCCCACCCTGAGGCTGGAGACGACTCCGACATTGGCCAGGCCTTGGGCCGGGTGCTGGCGGAGATCGACGACATAGCCGTTTCTACCCTGAAATCAATCACCCTAACGACGTTGCTAAAGATCATATAGCGGGATGTATTATCCAAGACCTCTCGGGCCGTATTCATACTATTGCCTGGCTTCGAACAACCGCTGCACCAGGCGCCGGGCGAGCACACCGGCGGCGCGGCGGCGATAGTAGCCGGACGTAAGCGTCGTCTTCATGGCCATGACTTGGCGGCCGACCAGGGCGTCGAAGTGCTCCAACGCCGCCTCGTCGAGGCCAGCACCGCAGAGTGTATCGGTCCCTTCAAGCAACACCGGCCACGGATTGGTGCCCGTGATTGCGACCTGCAGATCGGTTAGCGTGTCGCCATCGTGGCCAAGCGCCACCGCCACGCCGGCCAAGGGAAAATCTATCGAGCGGCGCACCCGGATCTTGTCGTAACCAGTGCGCAGGCCCGGCGTCATACGTGCGCTCACCGAGCAAACGATTTCCTCCTCAGCGAGCGATAGGTAATCCCGACCGTCGCGGGTGTACAGACCGGTCAGCGGTACCGACCTGCGGCCGCCACGACCGGCGATCTCCACCTTACCTTCCAGAACCAACAGAGCGGGTGCGAGATCGCCGCTGAAGGTCGCGAAACACGTCTTGCTCTTGGGCGCCACATGACACTTCGTACCGCCGTATTTCAGGCAGTAATCGTTGCTGACGCGCCACCACTCGCCCTGGTTGTAAAAAACGCAACGCGTGTCCAGGCACAAGTTGCCGCCAAGGGTCCCCATGTTGCGGTGCGTCGCACCGGCTATGGACTCGGCAGCCTGGGCGAGTACTGGGTAGTGGTCCCGAATTAAGGGGTGCGCCGCCAGTGTCGCGAGCTTGACCGAAGCCCCGATCCGCAGCGATGAGCCGTCGCCCTCGATGGTTTTCATCTCATCGATTCCATTGATATCGATGAGCGCGTCGGGGTCATCGCCGATGCCGCGACGAACGTTGACGATGAGGTCGGTGCCGCCGGCGAGCAGCCGGCTGTGCGAGAATTTCAGGCGCCACTCGAGCGCCTGCTCGATGGTCGTCGCGCGTAGTAATTCTGCGGGTGGCAACACGTCCATCAGCCGTCACTCCGTGCGGCCGGTGTCGCTTCCGGTGAACGCGCCCGACGCTTTTCCTCCAGTGCTCGATACACCCGGTCGGGCGTAACCGGAAGTTCGCTGACCCGCAGCCCGATGGCGTCGGCCACGGCGTTGGTCAGCGCTGGCAAAAAGCCGGCAAGCGACCCCTCGCCCGCTTCTTTGGCGCCGAAAGGCCCCAGGGGATCGTTGCTTTCGATGATTTGCACGTCGATGGGCGGCGAGTCCGCGATTGTCGGAACACGGTAGTTGAGCATGTTGGCAGCGACTGGCAGGCCTTCGTAATATCCGGTTTCCTCACTCATCGCCTGGCCCATGCCCATCCACACCGAGCCCTGCACCTGGCCCTCGACGGCGAGGCGGTTGAGCGCTTTGCCGCAATCGTGGGCGACCCACACCTGCTCCACGGTGACCTGGCCAGTTTCCTCGTCGACCTCGACCTCGACCACTTGCGCCGAGTAGCTATAAGCAACGGTTGAGCCCACGGTTGCGCCGCGGTATCTCTTACCGCCTTGGGCTTCGACCGGCGTCGAGAAGTTTCCACCGACCGTGATAGTACCGGCGTCTTTAACAGCAGCAATCACCACATCTTCGAAGGCAAGTCCCCGGTCCTGACTGCCTGCCCGGAACGTCTCGCCGTGCATCTCGATATCTTCAGGATGAGTGTCGAGCTCGCGCGCGGCCGTTTCGGCCAACAGCCGCTTCAATTTTTCGGCCGCTTCGACCACAGCGTTACCAACCATTACGGTGACCCGCGAGGAGTAGGCACCGTTGTCCTTCGGCACGACCTCGCTGTCGCCTGTCACCACACGGATGCGCGACATGTGTACACCCAGCACCTCGGCCGTGAGTTGCGTCAGCACCGTTGATGAGCCCTGACCGATTTCCGGGGCGCCCGTGAGCAGCACGATGGAACCGTCAAAATCGAGTTTCAAATTGACCGTGGCGTGCGGCTCTCCGGTCCAATGCACCGGCTTGGAAGCGCCACTGATGTAGTGCGAGCATGCCATGCCGAGCCCGCGCCCTTTTGGCAGCTTGTCCTTGCGTTGTTTCCAGCCGCTCGCTTGCTCCACCCGATCCAGACATTCCGGCAGGCCGTAGCTGTTCACCAGCAAGTCATTGGCCGTTTTCGTGGGTGCCTGCAACAAGTTGGTCCGGCGTACCTCGAACGGGTCCAGGCCTAGCTCGGCAGCCATGCCATCGAGCAGGGACTCAAAGGCGAAGCGCACATTGACCGTACCGTGTCCGCGCATGGCACCGCACGGTGGCGTATTCGTGAGTACGCGCTGGCCGTGGTATCGGACGTTGTCCAAGTCGTAGAGCGCATAGAGCAGCGACCCGGAATACAGAATGGTGACGATGCCATAGCCGCTATAAGCACCGCCGCGCTGGACCGTCTCGCAGTCAACCGCAAGGATTCGCCCCGTTTTGGTCATGCCGATTTTGAGCTTAATCTTTTGCTCCGGCCGACCACGATGGGTGATGAAAGTCTCTTCGCGCGTGGTGACGAGCCTTACCTTGTCCCTGGCGGCCCGCGCCAGCAGTGCGCAAATTATCTCCACGTTGAGCGTCTCGGTGCGCGAGCCGAAGCCACCGCCGATATGGGGTTTAATCACGCGAATCCGCGACTTGTCCATCTCGAGGCATCGCGCAAGCATCAGGTGGACGTAAAACGGTACCTGGGTCGTGCAATGCACGGTGAGCTGATCTCTCACCCCGTCGTAATCGGCGAGCGCGGCGTGCGTCTCGGTCTGAACCTGGCATACCTCGGAGCAGCGATAGGTGTGTTCGCGCACGAGATCAGCCTTGGCGAACCCATCCTCGACATCGCCGATCTCGTAGTCTACGTCGCGCTCGATGTTACCGGGCCGTTCCGGATGCAGCTCCGTGGCTTCCGGCGTCCGCGCTTCGTCTGCTGTGTAATGGGCAGGTAACTTTTTAAGCTTGAGCCTGATTAGGCCGAGTGCCCGCTCGGCGGTTGCGTCGTCAACCGCAGCCACCGCCGCCACGGGCTCACCGCGGTAGCGCACGCGTCCGCGCGCCAGCGGGAATTCATTCATAGCGATAGGTAGTACCCCGAAAGGTTCGTCACAATCGTCACCCGTGACCACCGCCTTTACCCCGGGCAGGCGGCGTACTTCGGAAACGTCCAGCTCCAAAATTTTTGCGTGACTGCTAGGGCTACGGAAGATGCGTCCACACAATGTGGTGGGAGCGAGGAAATCGGCTGTGAATTTTGCTGCTCCGGTCACCTTTTCCGGGCCGTCCACCATCGGCACATACTCGCCAATGGTGCGGATTGGGGTGGGCGTATCGGTCATGCGGGGTCCCGTTCCGCGGCCTGTACCGCCCACTGTACCGCCTCGATAATTTTAACGTAGCCGGTGCAACGGCAGATGTTGCTACCCAGCGCCGTGCGGATGTCGTCTTCCGTGGGCCGGGGATTTTTCCGCAGCAGACCCTCTGAGGCCATGATCAGCCCTGGTGTACAAAAACCGCACTGGGCTCCGAGCTTCTCGTGGAATCCCTGCTGAAGGGGCGCCAGGCGGCCGTTCGTAGCCAACGCTTCGATGGTGTCGATACGGCGCCCTGCGAATGCGTTGGCGAGGCACAGGCAGGAGAGCACGGATTCGTCGTCCACCAGCACCGTGCAGGCACCACATTCACCGCCGTCACAGCAGGTCTTGGTTCCGGTGAGACCGACCACCTCGCGCAGGTAGTCGAGCAGAAGGACATTATCGGCGACCGCGTCTGTGCGTTCGCGACCATTCAGCGTGAGGTTCAGAATTTTGCTCATGGAAAGTCTTGCCGGGCCAAATATGTACAGTTTCCCTAAATCATTCTAGGCCCGAAACGCCCTTGTTGCATAACTCGCTTTGACGTAAACATTTTCGAAGAGGTCGTCGGGTGACGCGGGGCGAGGCCCGAGCGACTGCTAATCTACCCGATAGTCACGTAGCGGGCATCTGCCCATGCCTTGCCAAGTCGGATTTGCGTGTCATCATCCAGCATCTGCCGAGCCATGGCAAAAAGGATTTCTTCCTCCTTCCGAAAGTGGTTACGGATGAGGCTCAGCGCTTGGCTGATGGCATCTGTCGCGTCATTGGGGTCCGGTATATCTTCTATCTGCTGCAGTGCTTGCTCAATCTCGTTATGTTCGGCCCGCATCACGGCTAGGGGGCCGTCCACTCCCATGAAGGGCTCAAGCGCGAGAAAAAGCAAATCTTCCTCCAGATCGGCATGCGATAGGAGCACGGCACGCAGGACCATCGTGATTTCCTGAAGCCGGGTTACGCTCGTCGTCGCGGTGGTAGCAGTTTCGATCTGATCGAACAGCGCGTAGAAAACTGCATGCTCACCAAGCAGAGCGTCGGTCAACTTCATGGCTACTTTCCTTTTCATGGCTGTACGCGGCGTCGCGAAGATACAATAAGCGGGGTTGACCGCGAACGGTCCCGGCCCTTCGGCCGGAGCACTGTGTTATCCGCCTTGATTTTCCGCCTCCTCACTCACGTAACCGTTGTTAGTTTTCCAGCATATTTATTCAAGTCTCTTGGCCTATACTTATTCTCTTCATCTCAATCTGGCCGCAATAAGAAATCAGGTATTTCCAGCAAGTCGGAAGGGCTATAGGCGCGCTGGCGGAGACTGGGCGGGTCAGGGCCGCTTCCGGATGTAGACGGCGTTGAACTTGGAAAACGCATCCTTACAGCCGTCGCACGCCGAGCACATATTGTCGACGTTGATGGGTTCGAGCCTGACCTCAAAGCCGACTTCTCTATACATGTCGACAAGGTCCCTGGAGCGCTGCGCATCGGTGTTGCTGCGCCATTCCCATCCGTCCTCGGTCAGCGCGCTGTCCTGAGGTAGGTCGCAGCCGTAATATCGACTGGCCCCCGGCACCCCTTCAACCGCGGTTACGTCATCGCGACGGTCCTTGTTCATGGCCGCGCCTCAGGGGCGCCCTTCTTAACCGCGTCCGGTGCTGCTTCCCTAAACTTGCGCAACTGGATGTGGCCCAACAGCGCGCAGCCGAGCGCCGCCATGTATTGCGGCATATCGCCCTCGGCTGCGTTGACCTTGGCACCTAGCTGCTCGGTGATCGCCTTGGCCATCGAACCCCAGCGCATGATGCCGCCGACGAGTGTGACCTCGGGCTCCACCTTAATGCGCTTTAGCAGCTGCACCGAACGCTGGGTGAGCGAGAGAGAAGCACCAAACATGATGTCAGCCGGGGGCACGCTGTTGGATAGGTGATTGATGACCTCGGATTCGGCGAACACGGCGCACACACCCGAGATCGGCACCGCCTCGGTCGCCGCTTCCAGGAGCCCACCAATGTCCTCGGTGCTGTAGCCCATGTAGCGCACTGTCTTTTCGAGAAACATCCCGGTGCCAGAGGCGCACTTGTCGTTGAGGCGAAAGGTCTGAACCTTTTTTGCCGGGTCGATGCGGCTTGCCTTCATAGTCTGGCCACCGATATCAAGCACAGTCCGCGTGGCGGGGAACAGGAACGCCGTGCCACGTGCCGTCGCCGTCAGGTCGGTGACCGGCAGGTCAGCGCCCGAGTACTGGTGCCTGCCGAAGCCGGTGGTGATGCAGTAGTCGATATCGCCTCGGTTTATCCCGGCGAGCATGACCGCATCCTTGGCGGTGGCGTCGCCGGCCTCCTGCAGCCGTGATCCAGTCGGCCGCATGCATTTGCTGACGATCCGTTGCTCTTCGTCGAGTATGACAGCCTTGGTGTAGGTCGAGCCGATATCCAATCCGATGGTGTAAGGCATGATTAGGCCACCTCCTCCTTGATCTTTCGACTCTTGCCGGCCTGCACGCTGTCGAGTGCAAACAGCGCAGCGCCAAGTGCGCCCATATAGTGCGACTCCTCGCTGACGTTAAGTTTTCTGTCGAGCTTCTCCTCCATCGCCTTAATCATGCCAATGTTGCGTGCAACGCCGCCGGTGAAGGTAATCTCGTCCTCGATACCGACGCGACGCAACAGGCCAAACGATCGGGCGGCGATGGATTGATGGACGCCCCACAGGATGTCGTTGATCTTCCTTCCCTTGCCGAGCCATGACAGCACCTCGGCCTCGGCGAACACAGTGCAGGTTGTGCTGATGCGGACCGGCTTTTCCGAGGTCAATGCAGTCGGCCCAAGATCGCCAAGCGGAATATCGAGGGCGTTGGAGGCGGCGCCGAGAAAGCGTCCGGTGCCGGCAGCGCATTTATCGTTCATGCAGAAGTCGATGATCTCGCCGTTGGTTTGGACACTGATCGCCTTGCTGTCCTGACCTCCCATGTCGAGCACCGTCCGGGTGCCGGGAAACATGTGAGCTGCTCCGCGGCCGTGACAGCTGATCTCGGTTACCTGCTTATCGCCAAAGGTTACCTTGTAGCGTCCGTAGCCAGTGCCTACGACCAACCTAACATCGTCGTCACCGACCGGCGATTCCTCTAGCGCTAGCGCGTAGGAATTCTCCGCGGCCTTGGTCACGTCGGCCCCGGTATCGATTAGCGAGCGGCCCACGATATTGCCATTCTCGTCGATTACGACCGCCTTAGTCTGGGTCGAGCCGACATCTACACCGGCTGCATATCTCATGCGAATTTTCCCTTTCCGCTGGTGACGACGATGTGTGCGTAGAGCGGGTGAAGACACTTGCAACCGCTTCTCGCCGTACCGTGCCGAACCATGTGTCCTCTTGTCGTCATACGTCTTGCTTCTGACTTCGTCCGACGCCGTCAGTCGAACATGATGTTCTCGACGAAGGTCTCGAGCTGAATCGAGAGACTGTCGAAGGTGGTCTGGTTTTCCTCGAACTCGGTGATGAAGTAGGGGATCTTTTCGTCGTCGAGGGTCCTGCTGTATGTCACCTGCTCCTCGAGGCCAGGCTCGCACATCTTGGCCGCGGCGAGGATCACCGCTTCGGCGTCGGCGTCGTGGACACGCTCTAGAAGCATCTTCTCCTTGGGCTTACGCAGGTCGTGCTGGACCGGGCTGTAAGATGACTTGTCGAGGTAGGCCTCGGCCAGGTTGCGAAGCGGATCGCCGTCGGTCTCGACGTCCGCGAGGATCCAGCGGAGCCCGATGAAAAGGTCGTCGTCCACCACGTAGCACGAGCGCGAAACGGTCAGCAGCAAATCGATCGGCGGTATCTCGCAGAATCCACCCTCAAACACCACTCGCATCTTATCTTGTTTATTGGCTGGCCGTGCCTTGACCAGCCCGATTACTGTCTCCAGTAGCTCGTTGTACTCCTCGCGCGGCAGGAATCCTGCGAGCGCCAAGACAGCCACCGCCTCGTCGGCGCTGACCAGCCATGGCGTCTCACGCCGAATGCGGTAGAACTCACGGAACAGTTCACGCGACCGGTTGTAAAGCGCCACCGAGCGGCGCAAGTCGTCATCGCTGATCTTGTAGCCGACGCATTCCTCGATGTCGCGGCACATCCGGGCATACTCGTAGCGCAGATAGTCCTGGCTATACTCCGAGTTGGGATTTTGTGGCAGGTAGAGAATCTGGCATTTGTAGTCGAAGTTGCGGCCCCAGACTCCTGCTAGGTTGCGCGCCGCGTCGCAAATTGGATGGGTGACGAACAGGTCGAGCTCAATGTTCTGGGTCAACGCGATGTCGAGCGACGTCTTGATTATCGAACACAGGTAGGAACCAAAGTGGGACCCTGACTCTGTACCGTCGGTCTGGGCGCCGCGCATCTTGACCGGTAGCATCCTGGCGGCGTGGGCGATCTCCTCGGGGAAGTAGACCTGGAAATGGCCAATGACCTTGCCGCCGTCCTCGCGCCAGCGCTTGACCGTCGGATAGGTTGGGTCCTCGGAAAGCTCGCGGCATAGCGCGATGATCTGGTCCAGAGACTTTCCTTCCCACTCCTCGAAATAGCGCTTCGTTGCCGTCATCTTGTTCTCTCCTCGAAGCCGCACGGGTCGCCCACACCGTTGCTTGGCGACGCCGTGGTCACGCCGACACACGTTGCTTCTGCTGCTCGCGAATGACTAGTCCCTCGAAGAAGGCGTCGACCCGGTTGCGCATCTGCGCCTCGGAGACAACCCGCTGGTCCATCATGTCGGATTCTATGAACAGGGTTGCAAGGCCGAGCTTCTCCGATGCCTGATAGCGCCGGTCGGCGAGGCCGGTGGAAACCGTCCGGCAGCTCTTGATCGGATGGTAGACGATACCGTCCAGCTTGAAGTCCGTCGTCGTCGCCTCGATTATCGGCGACTGATGAAACATGCTGTCCATGGCTTCGCGCACTGAGATCAACGTCCCCGAGGCGAGGCTTTCGATGGGATTGTCGATGTCGTATTCGTATCCCATTGAAGTACCACCGCCGGCGAACGAAAGGTAGGTCGAGGCGACAAATACGCCGCCCCAGCCCGCGAATAGATCGTTGAAGCGCCGAAATATTGGGTAGCACGGCACGCCGACGAAGGCGAGCCGGAAGCGCTGCTCGGCCGGTATGAAATCGCCGTCAACGTAGTTGAGAATTCCTATATCGTTTTCGGTTCGATAACTCATCTCCTTGACGAGATCTTTGAAGTAGGCTGCCCCTTCAGGCATCGCACGGAAGCAGTTGGCCATGCCCAGGTAGATCGTACCATCGGCCAGCGCGCTGAACACCGCCGGCGAGTTCTGATTGAGCTCGATTACCCTATGCCAGCACCTGCTCATCTCGTTGGCGTGGCCCAGACACTCGCGGAACTTATCGATGTCGAACTTTTTGCCGGTGACCTTCTCGCAGACGCCGATTAGCTCCTTGATCTGTCCGACGACGTATTGCCGCTCGTAGGTAAAATCCTCGTCGCCCGGCTGGCTCGATGTACCAACCGAGCGCGTTCCCGGAATATCGATGGTCACGATCGGGATCTCGTACATCCGCTCCCAGATCTCGGCCCACTTGATGTAGGTGTTGCAGGCGTTGGTCAGCACAGCCACCGTTGGCTTGGGGATGGTGCCCATGGGGTGCTCGCCGCCGCGCAGCTGCATCGCCACGTCGGCCTTGACATAGCCACAAATGTCGGGCGAGTAACCGTAATCCTCGGCCTCGTTCAAATAAGTGTCCGAGGTCCGCCGGATCGCAGTCTGCAACGCATTCACCTCAGGGAAGACGACCGGTAGGTCGAAGCTCTTCAACACCTCGTTCATGCTGCCCATCACAAACACGTAGGCCGCGTCGCCCTTGGCCTCAGCGACATTCGTCAGGTTTGAAAACCATTCACGGAACAGCTTGGCACCGTCGCGTGCTCCGCGGCCGACGAGATCCTCTTTCCTGATCTCGGTTGAGTTCTCTGTTGTCATTGAAGCTGTATTTCCGTGTTGCCGGACGTTTCCCGGGTTTTCACATCGGTCCGCTCGCTGTCCTCTGTACCGTTCCGTCGACAGTGCGGTGGTGCCAGGGGAAACTAAACCAATAAATCGGTACTGTAATACTTATTTATCGCAATATCCATACTATTTTTGAGACTATGTGAGATCGGCTAGACGTGAGCAGAATAACTGGAAACGGGCATGAGTAGAAATGGGAACATGTTTACTGAGCTTTAGTGCCGGTAGGTGGTGGACAATAAAAACTAAAGTATGGTAGTAGAAAGTAGTATAATATTGTCAAACAGAAAAAATTTAGTAAAAATACATTAGGAATGATTGTATATAGAGGTGGTAACCTTACAAATGGAAAGTAGAGTGGATCAAATGGCGTGGCGGCTGCTGCGCGAATTACAAGCCGATGCGCGCCTATCGTTCAGCGAACTCGCCCGGCGGGTCGGTATGTCGACGCCGGCGGTCGCCGAGCGGGTCCGCCGCCTGGAGAATGCGGGCGCGATCGTCGGTTACCGGGCGGAGGTCGACCGGGCCCTCTTAGGGCGGCCTTTGGGTGCTTTTCTGCAGCTGACCGCGTCGGCGGCTAGTTATCAGCGCGTGATCGCCCTATGCGGATCGCTCGATTCGGTTATCGAATGCCATCACCTGACCGGCGAAGACTGTTTTCTTATTCGCCTGGCGGTGACCTCGGTGACCGAATTAGAGGACGTGATCGCGCGGTTTCGCCGCTTTGGTACCGCCCACACATCGATTGTGCTATCCTCGCCGGTTATCGATAAGCCAGCGTCAGCGCCGTAGCGGTAACGCAACCGAAGCGGTATGGATAGGTTATGGAATTAGCTGAACAAGTGCGCGCCGGCGACCGCCGGGCCTTGGCCCAGGCGATCACGCTGATCGAATCGACGCGCAAAGATCATCACCGCGAGGCGGAAGCGCTGTTGGAGGCGCTGCTGCCCCACACCAGAAAGTCGGTACGCCTGGGTATTTCGGGCGTTCCGGGTGTGGGAAAATCGACCTTCATCGAGGCCTTCGGCCAATATCTGATCGAA
The DNA here is from genome assembly GCA_964530225.1 of uncultured Rhodospirillaceae bacterium. GTDB lineage: Bacteria > Pseudomonadota > Alphaproteobacteria > UBA6615 > UBA6615 > CAZHBA01. The sequence continues at coordinate 15,888 of CAZHBA010000008.1, forward strand.
GCTGGCCACCGGGTTGCTGTGCTCGCCGTCGATCCGTCGTCGCAGATCAGCGGCGGCTCGATCCTCGGCGACAAGACCCGCATGGAACAGCTAGCCCAATCGCTACAGGCCTTCATCCGGCCGACACCAACGGCAGGCACCCAGGGCGGCGTCGCCCGGTGCACCCGCGAGGCGATGCTGGTGTGCGAGGCCGCCGGCTTCGACGTGGTCTTGGTCGAGACCGTCGGCGTTGGTCAATCGGAAACGGCGGTCGTCGGCATGGTGGATATGTTCCTACTCATGTTGCTGCCTGGCAGCGGCGATGAGCTGCAGGGATTTAAGCGCGGTATCGTCGAGTTGGCCGATCTGGTGATCGTCAACAAGGCAGACCAGGATCTACTCGAAGCCGCCGGCCGGGTTGCCGTGGAATATGCTAACGCGCTGCAATTTCTAACCCCGGCGTCTCCCGGTTGGACGCCTCGGGTGGTCACCTGTTCGGCCCTGGAAGGCACGGGAATAGATGGGATTTGGCAGATCGTCGAGGAATACCGCGCAGCCATGGCGGAAGGGGGTGCCTTTGAGGAGCGGCGGTCGAAGCAGGCGCGGAACTGGATGTGGCGCGAGGTGGACGACAGCTTACTGGCGTCGTTCCGTGCCCATCCGGCGGTGGCGGCGCGGATTGCCGAATTAGAGGGACAGGTCGAGACCGGCACGCTAACCTCGGCGGCGGCGGCAAAGGCACTGATGGCTGCCTTTCGGCAATCTATATAGGGGTCATATAAGGGTCCACTGGGGCGAATCTTGGGGCTTGACCGGCCAAACCCCGTCGGTTAATACCGCCGCTCATTGGGCCGGTCGAACTGGCCTGAGCGGAATTTTTGGAGAAACTTTATGGCTCGCCGATGCAGCGTGACCGGTAAAGGTGTTATGACTGGCAACAATGTCAGCCATGCGAACAACAGGTCGCGCCGCCGGTTTTTGCCGAATCTGCAGCCCATGTCGCTGTATAGCGAGGCCCTCAATCAGTCGGTCCGCATGCGCCTCAGCACGGCCGCCACCCGCACTATCGAGCACAAGGGTGGCCTGGATGCCTACCTGCAAGACACTGCCGTGGCGGATCTGCCCAAGGAATTGCGGCGCCTGAAAAAGCAGTTGGCCAAGCTCGAGACCGCCGAAGCTTAAAACAGTACCCAAGTGGAATTGAGTTCCATCGAGCCCGCTTCGCGCGGGCTTTTTTGTTGCCACCGCGCTATACCATCGCGCTGGACCTTTGCGCCGGTTTTATCGATCTTTGCCACTGACTGAAGAGTAGTCCCGTGATGGCCGACTATCCCGGCTTTACCTTTACCGTCGAACATCAAACCACTGCCGACTCGGCGTGGCCGGCGGCGGCGCGTGCTGGCTGGCTGCAAACGCCCCATGGCGATATTGAAACGCCGGCGTTCGTGTTTTGCGCCACGCGCGGTGCCATCCGCGGCGTGACGCCGGAGCAGATGCGCGCCGCGCAAACCCAAATCATCCTCGGTAACACCTATCACTTGATGCTACAGCCCGGCGGCGAGGCGGTGGCGCGTCTCGGCGGCCTGCACGCCTTGATGGGCTGGGACGGTCCGCTGCTGACCGATTCTGGTGGCTTCCAGATTTTTTCCCTTGGCGGCGGTTCGGCTTCAGCGGAGATCAAAGGTAACCGTAACAGCGAACGGTCGCGCATGCTGCTCGCCATCGATGAGGAGGGGGCCGTCTTCCGCTCCTATATCGACGGCAGTACGCATACCCTGACGCCGGAGGATTCGATCCGGGTGCAACGGCAACTGGGCGCCGACATTATTCTGGTGCTCGACGAGTGCTCGCCCTACGAGGTCGAGCGCGACTATACGGCTAATTCCATGGCGCTGACCCACCGCTGGGCCGAGCGCAGCGTCGCCGAGTTTGCCTGCACGGCCGAAGGCTCAGCCGGTCCGCAGGCGCTGTACGGTATCGTGCAGGGTGGCGTGTACGAGGATTTGCGCCGCGAGAGCGCCGAGTTTACGGCCAACCAATCCTATTTCGGCCATGCCATCGGCGGTTGCTTGGGTAGCGATACGTTCGAATTAGAGGGCGTTGTCGCCATGGCCATGGCGCCTCTGAACGCTGCGACCGGAACACCGCGCCCTGTACATCTTCTTGGCATCGGTGGCGCGCGCGATATCTGGGATGGCGTGGCGAAGGGTATCGACACCTTCGATTGCGTCAACCCGACACGCTTGGCGCGCCATGGTAGCGCCTATTTACGCCCGGTATTTGCCGAGAATAACGACAACCGCGACCACGTGAATTTAAAAAACGCCCGCTTCCGCGACGACGACGGCCCACTCGATCCCGAATGCCAGTGCTACACCTGCCGGACCTTCAGCCGGTCCTATTTGCACCACCTCATCAAGGCCGGCGAAATCACCGCCACCCAGTATCTGGCGATCCACAATGTGGCGTTCATGAACCGGCTGATGGCTGACGTGCGCGCGGCTATTCGCGCCGGCGACTACGCCGCCGCGCGAGCCCGTTGGTTCGCCGCTTGACGGGTGTTAGCTAGATAGGGTGCCTACGCCACGCGGCGCATGCGTCCTTGGTTGCGCGCCGGGACATTTTCTTCTTCCTCGAACAGCTCGGCCAATTGGTCCATGACCGCGCCCCCGAGCTGCTCGGCATCGACAATGGTGACCGCGCGCCGGTAATAACGGGTGACGTCATGACCGATGCCGATGGCTAGCAATTCGACCGGTGAGTAGCCTTCGACCCACTCAATCACCTGGCGCAGGTGGCGCTCAAGATAGTTGCCAGCGTTCACCGAAAGCGTCGAATCGTCGACCGGAGCACCGTCGGAAATAATTACCAGAATACGCCGCTGCTCCGACCGCGCCAGTAACCGGTCGTGTGCCCAGATCAAGGCCTCGCCGTCGATGTTCTCCTTCAGCAGTCCTTCGCGCAGCATCAGGCCAAGATTTTTGCGCGCGCGCCGCCACGGAGCATCGGCCGACTTGTAGACGATATGACGCAGATCGTTGAGCCGTCCCGGTCCGCTGGACTTGCCGCCGCCAAGCCATTTTTCGCGGGCCTGTCCGCCTTTCCAGGCGCGCGTCGTGAAGCCGAGAATTTCGACCTTCACGCCACAGCGTTCAAGCGTGCGGGCGAGAATATCGGCGCTCATGGCGGCGACCGAGATTGGCCGTCCGCGCATCGATCCGGAATTATCGATCAGTAGCGACACCACTGTGTCGCGGAAATTAGTGTCTTTTTCTTGCTTGAAGCTCAGCGGATGGGTGGGATTGGTGACCACACGAGATAGCCGTCCGGTATCAAGCAAGCCTTCCTCCAGGTCAAAGTCCCACGAGCGGGTTTGCTTGGCCATCAAACGCCGTTGCAAGCGGTTGGCCAGGCGCGAAATCACACTCTGCAGGTGCCCGATCTGCTGGTCGAGCTGCTGGCGTAGACGGTTCAGCTCGTCGGCATCGCACAACTCGTCGGCTTCGATTACCTCGTCGAATTCGGTGGTGAACGCCGAATAGTTAAACCGGTTGGCCTGATTGTGCAGGTTATCGGGCGGACGCCAGGGCTGGCCCGGCGCATCGGGATCTTCCTCGCCGGTACCCGGTTGCAGTTCGCCATCACCATCTTCGGTCGGCAGTTCGGAATCGTTGAACTGGTCGTCGCCCTCTTGTTGTTCGCCGTTGCCGTCGGTCGCCGCCGCCTCACCCTCGGTATCGCCTTCGCCGGTTTGCTCGCCTTCCGCCGACTCTTGGTTTTCGCCTTCCTGATCGTCGGTCTCCGGCGCCGCGTTCATCTCGTCGTCGGCGAAGCCGAGATTGGAGATCATGCGCCGTACGACATTCTGGAAGTGCGCCTGATCGTGCAGATTTTTCTCAAGCTCTCCGAGCGTTGGGCCGATTTTCGATTCAATGAACGGCCGCCATAAATCGACCATATTGCGGGCCGAGGGCGGCGGATTGCGTCCGGTTATGGCCTCGCGCGCCAGCAGCCCAACCGCTTCGGCTATCGGCGCCTGCTCGCGTTCTGTGACCCGCGCATACCCCTTGCTGCGGCAGCGATCTTCGATCGCCGCGTCGAGATTATTCGCCACCCCCGCCATGTGCTCCGCACCGATTGCCTCTACGCGGACCTGTTCGACGGTATCGTAAAGCGCTTGCGCCGCCGACGTTACCGGCATGCGCTCGGAGTGAAGCACCGAATTATGGTGGCGCTGGCGCAGCGCCAGCGAGTCGGATTCGCCTCGTGCGACGCAGACCTCTTCATAAGGTAGGTCGCGGCTGGGCAACGGCAGGCGCGCCTCATCCCCCAGCAAGCTGGCAGCGTCGGGCGTGAAGGTTACCGAGAGCTCGGCGTTGCGCGATATCGCCCGCATCGCCGCTGCGGTGACGCGCCGGAATTCCTCGATCGGATCGTTATTGCTGCCTTTGACCATGGTGTGAGTGCGCCTGCGGCTTGCCTATTGTTCGCTGGGCTGGGCCACGGCGCCATCGGAAAGCTCGGTCCCAAAGCACCGCTGGTAGTACTCGGCCACGGTCGAGCGTTCGACCTCGTCACACTTGTTCAAGAAGGTGACGCGGAAGCCCAGGGCGATCGATTCGAAGATTCTCGCATTGTCGGCCCAGGTAATCACCGTACGCGGCGACATCACCGTCGATATATCGCCGGCGACGAAACCGGCGCGGGTCAACTCGGCTGTCGCCACCATGGCGGCCACGGTCTTGCGGCCTTCCTCATTGTCGTATTGGGGGCTCTTGGCGAGCACGATGTCGACTTCCTGCTCGTGTGGTAGATAGTTTAGCGTGGTGACGATATTCCAGCGGTCCATCTGTGCCTGGTTGATCTGCTGGGTGCCGTGGTAGAGGCCCGTGGTATCGCCGAGGCCGACTGTATTCGCAGTGGCGAACAGCCGGAAGCTCGAATGTGGCCGGATCACTTTGTTCTGGTCGAGCAGGGTCAGCTTACTGTCGGCTTCGAGAACGCGCTGAATCACGAACATGACGTCGGGCCGTCCGGCATCGTATTCGTCGAACACTAGGGCGCAGGAGTGTTGCAAGGTCCAGGGTAGCAGGCCTTCGCGGAACTCAGTGACCTGCTGGCCGTCGCGCAAGACGATCGCGTCTTTACCGATCAGGTCTATGCGGCTGATATGGCTGTCGAGATTGACGCGGATGCACGGCCAGTTGAGACGAGCAGCGACCTGCTCGATATGGGTTGACTTGCCGGTGCCATGGTAGCCTTGGATCAAGACACGCCGATTGTGAGAGAAACCGGCGAGGATCGCCAAAGTCGTGTCGTGGTCGAAACGGTAGGCTTCATCTAGCTCAGGAACGTGGATGGTGTGCTCGGAAAAGGCCGGAATCTCCATATCGGTATCGACGCCGAAAACCTGCCGTGCCGAAACCGTCATGTCCGGGGCAGCATTTGCCGGCATATCGGCTTCAGCAAAAGTCTCGGTCGATACCGTTGGTTCTGTAGAATCCATCGAAACTTCCAGTTTTTTATTAGGGTTAATTGTACTTATTAATATTGTGCGCGGGTCAGCGTCTCGTAAGCCCTGTTGATCGCTTTCAATCGTTCCTCGGCATCTTTACTACCACCGTTGGTGTCGGGGTGGTGACGTTTAACAAGCTCCTTATACCGACTTTTTATGGTCTGGCGAGTCACTGGCGGCGATAAATTTAAAATTGCCAAGGCCGCCAACTCTGGTGCGGTTGCCGAGAAATGTTCCTTATTTTGTTGTTGCGCAGCCTGTTCATCCTCGAAAAAGCCGAATCCATCGTTAATAGCGTTGCTAAAAGCCTGCTTTCCGCCTAGCGGCCATGTGGAGCGATGCCAATAGGTATCGGCGCGCCTCTCGCCTTCGATCTCGTTCTCGCCCATGCCCGCATAGTAGTTCCAGGCGTTGTTGTAGGCGCGCACATGCTCAAGGCAGAACCAGTAATAATCGCGCAGCCGCTTGCGCGATTTTGGCGCACGAAATTCACCGGCTTGCTCGCAGACAGGCGAATCGCAGCGCCGAAGTGCCAGATTATCATCCGGTGTAGACACGAGATCGCCTTGTGAAAGGGAGCCATTGAATTCCTCGCGCATCTAGGCAATATGGTGCCATTGCAGAGACCCCGCAAGTTGTCCAATCTGAATTTTGCCGCATTATTTAACTAAAATGAGCGGCCGGACCACAATCGGCTCTGGGAGGCGAATATGAACCGTTCTGAGAGAATTCGTCTCACCCTTGACCGGGCCCTAAGGCCGCTCAAGCTTGAAATAATCGACGAATCGAGCCTCCATGCTGGTCATGCTGGGGCGCGCGAAGGAGGCGAGACACACTATCGAGTTGAAGTCGTATCCGCTGAATTCGTTGATAAGAGTCGGGTGGAGCGCCAAAGATTGGTTAATGCTTTGCTTGCCGAGGAATTTTCCGGTGGCCTACACGCATTGTCGATTAAGGCACGGGCGTCGGATGAAGAGCTTTAGCCGATTTTTATAATTATCTTAATCAATTATCCTTATTGAAACATTTGAAAATATAGTTTTGCAGAAGCAGTTGGAGCGCATTACGGTGAGTTCTGTTCCGGCGATTCGCTGAATGAACGACACCAATGTGGGTTACAAGTGGAGATTAAAAAGATGTTGGTTAACCGCAACATCACGGTGGATGGTCACCGCACAAGTATTCGGCTCGAGCCCGAGTTTTGGGCCGAACTTGCCGATATCGCGCAAAGTGAAGACCTGACCGTCGACCAATTGTGCACAGAGGTTGATCATGGCGCCGGCGAATTATCGCGCACGGCGGCGATCAGAGTTTTCATTGCGACCTATATGGCGCGGCGGGCCCAGCGTTCTGCCGGCCAGATTCCGCGTCCCTTTAAACACGTGGCGGGCGATATTGTTGGATCCGAGTAGGACGATGGTTACCCAATTACGGCACAGCGGTTTTGCGCCACGGGCTAACTGCTCCGATTTGGAGGCTAGGCTTCGGGCCCGTCATAAAATTTAGGCCAAAATTCCTTTGCTTTTGCACCGTTGCTGCGAAATGCGTGACAGGTATTGAGCAGGCGTGGCGGCTTGTTTGACGGTGCGGTCGATTTTGGCCGTTCACGGTTTCTGATCGGAAATATTGTTTGGAACGCTGTTGTGGCGACCGGGGCCAGCAATTCAACGATGTGAGTGCAGCCCTCGATGCCGCCGATTTTCGCCAAGGCTCGTTTGCGCCAGCCGGGGCCGATCCGAAGACCCACCAGGCGTTGGAAGTTTGGCGTCACATCGCGGCATAAGATGTAGGGACTGTAGTCGGTCGTGGCCTCAACTTCCTTGATTTCCAGCCAGTCGGTTACGGTCAAGCGAATCCACATTTCGTGGATGGGCAC
>CAZHBA010000009.1:0-10201 GCA_964530225.1 uncultured Rhodospirillaceae bacterium
ACTCCTGTTACAGCGGCGCGGGATAATTCAACATTGCCTGCTTTCATCTGGCCGGCAAAACTGTAGTCCGACCCCTCGACCCCCAGAACGGTTTCTTTGAGGCTCGGAACCCGGTCCGAATAGGCCATGACCATATCGCCCGACTCGATCCCGCGCGTCTTAGCGTCGTCAGTGTGAATCTCGACGTAATTTCCGGGCCAGCGTTGGACAATATAAGGACGGCGGCGATCGTCAAAACCCGATTGCCAGCGCTCGTTGGTGCGGCCGGAAGAGCACCACAACTCTTCGCCCTTGGGCTTCATCCATTCCCAGTAATCCGAAAATAGCGACCACGGCGATTTCTGGATATTGCATTTGCCCGTCTGGCTATTGAAATGGTTGAGCTTCTTATTGAAGACATTAGCGCCCGCCGGACCCAAGGAGTTCAGTTTAAACGTTGTGTCGTGGAGCCGCTTGGTACCAGTCAGTCGACCGCTGTCATCCATGAACACGGGGCCTTGAATGCCATTGGTCCCGAACTCGGCCATTTTCTGGTGCAAGGTTTTTCCTTCGCGCTTGGCCGCAACCTTAACCATGTGGAAGTCCTTGCGGCTACCACGTGAAAAGCGTGATGCTTCCTCAGCAACATCGTTGGAATTCTTCCAGTCGAAGCCGTCGAATTCCATGCGCTTGGCGAGTTGCGAGATAATCCACCAATCGGGTTTGGCTTCGCCTGGCGGGTCATAGAACTGGTTATAGAGCCTGAGACGCCGTTCGCCGTTGGCTCGCATGAACGTATCTTCGCCCCAGGTGGCGGCAGGAAAGACGATGTCGGCAAACCGGGCCCCGATTGGATCGACCAGGTAAATCTCCTGATTAATCACGACCATACCGCCTGAATCGACCCGCGCTTTTAGGCTATCAATAATGTCCTGTTTGGCATAGGAACGAACTTGGTTGGTGTTGGCTAGCACCAATTCGTGAAACCGTTTGGCAAGTTGCTGCGAAGCGCACATGGATTGAATCCAGGTGGTGCCGATCACGTGCGCCAGCCGTGTGTGGCCCGACATCAACCAAGTATCGGTGTCTAGCGCCCTACGGCGGCGGCCCGGTACCTTCATCGGCGATTTGTTGCGGGGATATTTACCGCCGCGCTGTCCGCCGCGTTGGTGTCCACCGGCCCGTCCAATTACCTGACCCGGACGCCCGCCCGCCCCAACGATGATGCCTAGAGCGGAAATGGCTTCCGTGTTGCCCGTGTTGTTTGACCAATACAGGCCCTTTTCGATCATGATCGACGTCTTTGGACGCTTGTTGTCGCGCGGCCGAGCCATCCAGTCGGCGGCCGTACGGATTTTTTGCGGATCGATACCGGCGACATTGGCGGCGTTATCGAGTTCAAACTCCGGTTGGGCGAGGAGCCACTTTTTCCAATCCTCGAAACCGTCGGTTTGAAAGGTCCCCCAGGTCGTCCGCCATTGCCATGGCGTGTTCCGCGTCCCCTGTCCAAAGCCGGAGGAGGATTCCCATTTGTTGTTTACCCAGTTCTTTATCCACTCAGCGTCCTGCCAATTGTTTTCAACGATAATCCGGGCAATGGCGTTAATTACAAGGAGATCGGTGCCTGGATTGACGTCGAGCCATAGACCTCCATTGTTCTCTGCGTATGCCACACCAGCGGTTCGCCGCGGCGTCATGAATATGGCCTTCTGGCCGTTCTGAATCCCTCGCATAATCCACTGGGTAAACAAAATGGTCTTCGTTTCATAAGGATCCGTACCGCACATAAGAAGCGTTTCGGCGTTCATCCAGTCTTCATAGGCGGGGCCGAAATCGTCGAATCCAGCGTCCCTGAAGCCCGGTGTCGACGCCACGTCCGACGGCGTATCGTGAAACGAGAAGTTTGGCGTATTGATATGCCGAAGCGCGAATTTTGTTATCGCATAGGTGTTTTCGATGTACTGATAGGAATAGGTTTTGAAGCCGTACGCATTATCGCCATGTCTGTCGATGACATAACGGCCGACTTCGGCCGCAATATCGAGGGCAAATTCCCAAGGCACCGGTTGCAACATTCCGTAGATTCGCAACAACGGCGACCTTAATCTGTCACGAGTCGGCGATTGTGGGTTGTAACATTTTTGCGCGATACAGCCGCCGCGCAGGCTCGAGTCGCCGTCGGTATTCACAAACTCGGCATCTTTGTCAGGAATGATTACCACGTGGTGCGGTTCTCCGCTGTGCAACACGATATTGTGCTGATTGGGAGCAACCCATGGACCGAGGGGATTGACAGGAAAATCCGTTTCGAACGCATTTTCATTTGCCTTCGAACCGCCGTGCTGCCCGCCGGCGACCGGCCAGCGATAAACCTTGAGTCCACATGCTACAACACAGTAATCGCATGCTGTGGTGATCACATCGGCACCCTTAGGCGGGAGCGGAACGTTGGTCTCGGGAATATAATAAGGTGTGGTCACGTTACGTCCTTCCTATCCTTGCAAATTGTCGTACCGGCCAAAAATCAGGCCAAAAACACCTACCGCAAAAATATCGTCGCCGTTGATCTCGAGCAGCACCTGTGGAAGGCTTTGATAGGCTTGGCCAGATATGAGAATGCCGTGACGCGTTAGATCGTAGGTGGACAAGTGCAACGGGCACGCGCCGAGTGACTTGGTATCAGCTTTGTAGGTGTCGGCCAGGTTGCCGCCCTGATGGGTACAGAAATAGTTAAAGGCGACCACATCATGCCCCGCGCCGATACCACCGCCGGCTTCGGTTCCCAGTTTTACGATCATCGACCCCGAATAGGCGCCCGTATCCGGATACTCGAAATCAAACGGATCGTCCTGTTTCAGAGAACTCATCTTGGTCACAAACTTTCGTGGGAATGTTGCTACCATTGCGGGCATTTGCGCCAAACCAGAGCTGGCACTGACCATGACCATCGTCGCAACTCCAGATGCAAACAGGAAATCACGTCTGGATAACTGACATGCGCCTTGACATTTATTTCGACGGTTATCGGCCAACGGTTCTGCCATTCCGGTGACATCAAGGACATTGGGATCCGTTCTCATGGTCATTGCGGTTTCCTTGGTCATTGTTCGATCCCCGGCAGGGGCGCGTAAGCGGGAAGCTTGGGTGTTGCGATCCTGATTTCCGGTCCGGACAGCGATTCGAGAAAGGCGACGAGCGCTTCTTTTTCCTCATCGGTCAGGTTGAGGGGTTTGATGAGGTCGGTCTTGTTGGCGGCGAATTCGTTTTTACCACCGCCCTGATCATAGAAATCGATCACTTCTTCGAAGTCGAAGAACGCACCGTTGTGCATAAAGGGCACCGTGTAAGCCGTATAACGTAACGGCGGTGTCCGGAATTTGCCCTTATCGATATTTTGCTTGGTCCGATAATAAACACCGGCGTCATCCTTAATTGACCGGTACATCGCTTCCGTAACGCCCTTGGCGTATTGTTGATAGCGGAACGTTACTTGGGCGAGGCCGCTGTCGAGCCAATCCTGAGCGCGCGGAACACCCAGGTTGTAATACTTCTGATCGGTTAGCAGCGGGCCATTGTGGCATTCGATGCAATTGGCTTTGCCATTAAATAAATCTAACCCGCGTTGCTGCTGGGCGCTCAACGCGTTCTTGTCACCGCTCATGAATTTATCGAACGGTGTTTTGTTATGGATCAACGTTCGCTCGAACGCAGCAATCGCCTTCCAGGCATTGTCTATCTTCGGCCAAAGGTCGCCGAATACGTCACGAAACCGTTTGCGGTATTCGGGGATAAAGGCGAGCCGAGCTTCCATCATGTCGTTCTCGCCGTTGCCCGACACGGCACCCTTGGCCGCCGATGGTGCTTGGACCTCTAAAGACTTGGCCGCACCCGCCCAAAACAGCTTACCGAGATACGCCGTGTTGACCACCGATTGGCTATTCCGCCAATGGATGGCACCGGGATAGCCACGGGAGATTGGGTCATTGAAACCCCAGCCTTGAGTTGGATCGTGGCATGTCGCGCAGGAGACGGACGCATCACCGCCGAGTCGCGGGTCGAAGAACAACATCTTGCCGAGTTCGACTTTTGCGGCGGTTTGCGGATTGTCCACCGGTATCGGCGGCGGCCCTAGAGCGGCGAGAGGCGGATTGTGATCGGCACCCGCAACAGCCAAATGAATTGCGCTGGCAGTGATCGAGACCAGAAAAAATACGGTTACTTTTCGCAAGTTCATGGCCCGGCTCCTAATTTCTCTTCTTCACCCAGTCGGCGATTGGCTGATAGTTAACCGAGATCGGATCAGACCACACAAACTCGGGTCCGGTTAGCGGATCCCCCGACAGAGATTCGAGGAAAGCAACGAGGTTTCTACGTTCGTCCCGGCTCAACCCCAGTGGCTTTATCGCCCGGTCCTTATTGGGATCGGCTCCTCCGCCCTTGTTGTAAAAATTGACGATCTCCGCCAGCGTCTCGAACGTACCGTTATGCATATAGGGTGCGGTTTGCTTCAGCTCGCGCAGGGTCGGCGTAATAAATGTGCCAATATCCGAACCATCCGCCTTGTGGGTACGAACATGAGCACCAACATCCCGCCGGATGTTCATGTAGTTCTCGACACCCATGAACATCGCGAAGGCGACATAGGTCACGTGACGGAGCGGGTTATTCCAAATCTCCGGGTTTTCCGGGATACCGATATTGTGCGGCTTGTCGTCGGTGAACCGTGGTCCCGTGTGACAGGCCGCGCAGCCCGCTTTACCCGTGAACAGTTCGAAACCGCGCGACGCAGAATCCGATAGGTTGTCGGTATCGAAGGGCGCGTTCCTGGAAATCAGCGTTTTGAGATACTCGGGGATAGCGTTGCGAACCGCTCCGTTGCTGGGCTCTCCATATCCGGCATCCTTAAACATTGTGACGTAGACTGGATCCTGTTTCAGGCGTTCCTGCATCAAGCGCATGTCCATATTCATCGAATAGTCTTCGGTGATGGTTTCGCGTGTGACGTCATTGAGACTGGTGCCAATGCGGCCGTCATGAAACCAGTTGGCGCGCTTGGCGGTGTTGATCAGGGTTGGCGTATTGCGAAACCCTTCATTGCCGGGATAGGCCTTGGCGAGCGGTAATCCATCGGCAAAACCCCTTCCCGGTATATGACAGGACGCACAACTGATCGCCACGTCACCCGACAGCCTCTTGTCGAAGAACAATCGCTTGCCGAGCTCCGCCTTCTTGGCATTAAATTCTACCGGTTTGACGGGACCGAATTCAGCCGACCAGCCGGGGACCGATAAAACGCCTCCCACACCGTAAAAAAGGAAGGCGACTGCAAACCCTTTTAGAAAACTATCGCACCGTGTCGCACGTATTTTATCGCTTCCCTTGCTTGGTTCCCTGCGCGACCAAGACAGCCACAACTCCACTGCATCCTGCCATCTCGTGTTAGCGGAGGGGTGGCAAAATGCATCTATTATTGGTTGTTTATTGGCGCTTGGGTCCATCGTCCTTCCCCCTGTTAAATGCCCTTCGAAATCGGGGCCTGGATCACCGTTGCCAACTTTAGAATTTCAAAGCCGCACAGTATTCAGCATACCGGCGGACGACATTGATGCAGGTCAAGGTTATGTTCGCCGCCGTTAATGATAATTTTTCGCTTTCTAGGTCCAGGGTCCAGGAGGAGGATGCGATGAGCCGTAAACGTTACGCCCTGGAATAGAGCACCGAGTTGCCGTCCGAAGGGGCCAAATCGGACGCCGACCCGAATAGAAGTACTGGCCGACGGTACCGGCGTTGCTAGAACTGTAATAATGCCCCACAGAAGCTATCTTTGAAAATTCCGGTGCGCTAGGCTGCTGCCTTGAGGAAGCGTGTCTCCAAGTTTGCTGTGTATTTTACGGCAGGCAAATAATTAGTGGGGGCCTGCAAATATGGCGTCTCATCGACGCAAGGGGTCGATACAAACCAGGGAGAGAATCAATGAACCAATTGGAATGGACGCGCCGCGCGTTCATGTACACCGCTGCGGGCGCAGGTGTTGCGACAACTTTAGGCAGGATACCCGGCGCTTCGGCCGCTGAAGGCGATGCACTGAAGATTTGGGCTAATCCGGGTGTTCACAAAGTCGGCGCCAAGGACTGGAGCGCCATGTCGGCCCAAGCTGGCGCAGAGATTGCTGCAACCGCAAAGAGCGCGCGCGCCGACGAGGCGATCCAGAAAATGGTCGTTGGCGACGGTAACAAACTATTCGACGCGGTCACCGACAATGGCGGCGGCATGGAAGACGCGCTGGCATCGCAAAAAGCGATCGTACCACTCGATACCAGCCGGATCCCCAACTGGAAGAACATCCTGCCAGTCTACAGAGAAGGCGGTCTGGCGGCCGACACCATCCGGTTCGAGGGTAAGGTCTATTCGACACCGATGATCGGCAACGCCGATTCTATGGCTTACGACTTCAAGGCTCTGGGATTCCACCCGAACAGCTGGGGCGTGATGTTCGATTCACAGTTCAAGGGAAGGGTCGCTCTGCAGAACGACTTCGGGCCAACATTGACTAATATGGGGATCTACCTCAAGGAAACCGGCAAGATCGACATCGAGAACCCATCCAGCATGAAGCCCGACGAGGTTAAGGCGGTCTGCCAGTTTCTCATCGCATGGAAGAAAAAAGGCCAGTTCCGCACCTTCTGGGACGGTTTCCAGAACGGTGTCGGCATTTTGGCCAGTGGTGAGGTGCTGATGTCGTCGTGCTGGGAGCCGATCCAGATCGTCGCCAACAAAAAGGCCGGTGACGCAGCCGACATCCGCTACGGCACCATGAAAGAAGGCCACCAGACCTGGAACAATATGATCATGCTGACTAGGGGGGGCCGCGAGCGCAGCATGGATGAGCAGTACTACAAACTCGCCAACGTCTACCTGTCGCCGTGGTTCGGTGCACGCACATTGTCGGGCTTGGGCTTTGCCCCGCAGATGACGGGAGTCGATGAATACATCAAGGCCAATCCGACTGACTTCCCGGCCGATGTGCAAGCGAGAGTACTCGACATTCTCACGCGCAAGAACGCGCGTTTCGCGGTAAAGGGCAATTCGTGGCAGAACGTGTTCCCAAAACATATTCGCGCTTATCAAGATTGGTGGGCACGCTTGCAGGCTGCCTAAACAAACGTGAACTCTGTGACGACGCAAAGCGTGTCACCGATGAGGAGAGGCCGGGATGTCCCGGCCTCTCCGGTTTGGTGGCAACGGTTATTGGGCGAGAACGGCATTCAGAAATGGGTGTTTTATGTCCCCGTAATATTCTTTGTGCTGTTTTTTGCCGTACCGATCGTTCTAACGGTCGTGTTTAGCTTTTTTGAGCGCACCCAGTTCTGGATGGAACCAGGCTTCACTCTTTTTGCCTATGAGAATTTCTTTACCTCCGCGCGAGCGGAGAACTACGTTTTTTCAATGCTGCATTCCGCCGGTGCTGTGATGGTCTCATTCATCATCGGCTTTCCCATCGCAGTGTTCGTGCGCCGCCATGTCGCTCAAGCTGCGCAGCACCGCGTGATATTGCTGTTCATTCTGCCGTTCATGATTTCCGAACTGGTGCGTGTATTCGCCATGCGCCCGGTCCTCGGGCGCAACGGCGTGATCAATACTTTCCTAATGGACATCGGCATCATCTCCGAACCGATCACAATTATCCTGTTCTCGCCGCTCAGCGTCGTTATCGGCGATGTGATGTCTTTCCTACCGTTCATGATATTCGCCGGATTTCTGGCGCTGGAAGCGGTACAGGATTACATCTTCGAAGTTTGCGACGATTTGGGCACCGGTCCGGTGCGCCTGTTTCGCGACATTATCGTGCCCTTGGCGGCGCCAGGCATATTCGCTGGCAGCGTGTTCATCTTTGTTAACGCGATGGGCGTGGCGCTGGTGCCGACGATACTTGGTGGACCCGGCGCAGTTAACGCGGGATTGATCGCCAATCAGGCGATTGTTGCACTCGATTTCCCCTTAGCTATGGCGATAAGCACGATCATGATCGCAACGCTGGTGCTGCTGCTCTATATCGGCCACCGGCTGTTCAATCTGACCAAAGTGCTCGAGCCGATCAGTTGAGTTAAACATGCACGACGACTTCGCCAATCCGTGGACACTCCGGCTGAAATGGAGCTACCTGCTGTTTGTGGTGTTCGCATTGCTGTCGCCGGTGTTCTACACCATCTATATCTCGTTCAACGAACATGGCTTTGGCGCTCGCATTTACGATTTTACGTTCGATTGGTACCGGATCGTGCTGGGCGACAAGTTGCTGGTGGCGTCGCTAGAATGGACGGCCTATCTGGCAGTGACAGCGGTTGCAGCGACCATACCGATGGCGCTACTGTCGGCAAAATTCTACAAACGTTCGCGCCGCAAGGTCGCCTTCGTGGCATTGATGATGTCGCCACTGTTCGTGCCCGCCGACATCATGGGGTCGAGCCTGCTGGTGTTTTTTAAAAATCTGTCCGGCGCTTTCACCTATCTCGGCGGTGTGCTGGGTGTCGGCTGGTTTGAGGGCTGGTTCGATCTGGGATTTGTGACCGCCATGATCGGCCAGATTATCTACACCCACCCTTATGCGTTCATTGTCATCCTGATAACTATGTCGCGCTACCGCAGCCAGCAGACCGAGGCGGCGCGGGCCTGCGGCGCCACCGCCTGGCAGGCTTTCTGGCAGGTTGAGTTTCCGCAAATCCGGGTCGGTGTGTTCAGCTCGTGCGCCTTTGTGACCATTTTGTCGTTCAACGAGGCAGTACGCACGGGACTGTTGAAGGGAGGCTTCGATACCTTCTCCAATGTGTTGGTTGCACAGATGCTCAACATTGGTATGTCGGGCGAATCTTACGCTATGGCTGGCATTATGAGCATTGTATCGATGACCGTAATTGGCTCGATCCTAATTTATACGCTCTTGCGTACGGAGCACCTGGAGCGCAAAGCACGCGCTATGGCCAAACCAATGATGTAGAGCTGAACGATCGTATCCTCAGGTAATTTTTAGGACTATTAAAGAATATGAGCAACCGGTCGGATATCGCTGTCGAAGTCGTCGATCTAGGCAAGAATTATGGTGCAGTTCACGCCTTAAATTCAGTCAGTTTCACGATTGACAGTGGTCAGTACTATGCTCTGCTAGGACCAAGCGGCGGCGGCAAAACAACACTGCTGCGCCTAATAGGTGGATTCATCCAGCCAACCGCGGGCAAGGTTCTGCTGCACGGCTACGACGTCAGCCACCTGCCGCCGAACAAGCGGCCGACATCAATGGTCTTCCAAAGCTACGCGCTGTTTCCGCATATGAATGTCGAACGCAACGTTGCCTACGGATTGAGGCTACGCAAGGTGCCGCAACTCGAAATGCGCGAGAAGGTCGACTGGATGCTCGCCATGGTCGGGCTCGAAGGCTACAACGAACGCATGCCTCACGAGCTGTCGGGTGGCCAGCAACAGCGCGTACAGCTCGCCCGTTCGCTTGTGCTCGACGCTGATATTCTGCTGCTCGACGAGCCGTTGGCGGCGCTCGACGCGAAACTGCGCAAGGATATGTGTCTGGAACTCAAGCGTATCCAGGAAAAGGTTGGCATAACCTTCATTCATGTTACCCATAACCAGGAAGAGGCGCTGACTGTAGCCGACCGTATCGCCATTATCGCCGACGGTCATTTGATTGAACAGGGCAGCGCACGCGACATCTACGAAACCCCGCAGAAACGCTTTACCGCCGAATTCATCGGCGACAATAATTTGTTTGCCGGCATCGTCGCCGGCACATCGGGCGAGCGCGTTACGGTCGGTCTGGATTACGCCAAAGTCGATATAGCTGCCCCCGGCACCACGGCGGCAGCAGGCGATGCTGTGTCGTTTTCAGTACGCTCTGAACTACTGCGTGTGGTCGACCCCGGTCAGGTGAGGTGCGATGCCTGGCAAACAGTGCCTGCAACCTATCAAGAGACAATTTATCTCGGCCTCACCACCTCACATCTAGTGCGCCTACCCGATGGTAGCGAAGTGGTGGTCCGCGAGATGTCCGACGAACCGGGCAATGACAAGCTGGAATCCGGACAGGCGATCACCGTCGGCTGGCAAACCGATCGCGCGCGTCTGCACCTAGCCTAGACTATGCCGCCACCACGCAGTCGGCGAATTCCTTCGCATAATCGGTAATTAGCGTGCGCAGGTCCCGGCCGCGCAGGTC
>CAZHBA010000010.1:0-25334 GCA_964530225.1 uncultured Rhodospirillaceae bacterium
GACCGGTTTACTATCGCCTCTTATCGTCCTTGCAACTACCGATCGCCTCAGTGGTTCCGAGCGATCAATTCCTCATGCCGGTTACGGCAGTTTGGCGGGTGTGACGCGCGGTAAACGTCACCCCGGGTCATCACCGCCCAGGCGGCGCCGGGCCTCAGCCCTATCGCCCCAGCTACACCAACAGCGAAAAACATGGCGAATAGAAGAGTTTTCCTCTTTTTAAATCCCTTCTGCGCCCATCCGCGGTCGCAGGTATCACTAGTCAAAAATTCGGCCTGCACTTTGGCCGCACGAAGACTAAATGACAATAAGCGCCTAATCGGGTAGTTCAGGGCGTTGGCTAGGCTATACTCTGGCACCCACGCGCCAATGCGCCATACCGCGTCTCGAAAACTGAGGAAACTAAAGCACGTGTCACCCCCGGCGAAAGAGTCCACAAACGGTGTCAAATCCGAGCGGATCGCCATTGTTGCCGCCAACTTCGACGAAGCCCAGGCAGCGCTGGCGGAATTATCGAAATTCTATGGCGCCGTCGACCCCAACAAGGCCGACGTCATCGTCGCCTTGGGCGGCGACGGCTTCGTGCTGCAAACCCTGCGCCGGTACATCGACCGCAAAGTGCCGGTATTCGGTATGAACCGAGGTTCGATCGGGTTCCTAATGAACGATTATCAGACCAACGGCCTGCCTGAGCGTCTGGCGAATGCGCAGCCGGTGACATTATTCCCGTTGCGCATGCGGGCTAAAACCACGGATGGATCGGAGCATGAATCGCTGGCCATCAACGAGGTTTCACTGCTGCGTCAAACCTACCAGGCGGCAAAGCTGGAAATCCAGGTCGATGGCGTGGTGCGCATGCCCGAACTCATTTGCGACGGCGCGCTTGTTTCGACGCCGGCCGGTAGCACCGCCTACAATCTGTCGGCGCACGGACCGATCATTCCCTTGAGCGCCGAGATTATGGCGCTGACGCCGATCAGCGCCTTTCGGCCGCGGCGCTGGCGCAGCGCGCTGTTGCCCCACACCGCGAAGGTGTATTTCAAGGTGCTCGACGACAAAAAGCGGCCGGTCAGCGCCACCGCCGACGACACCGAAATACGTGATGTCGTCGAAGTCGGCGTCAGCGAGGACCGCGCCGCCAGTTTTCAATTGCTGTTCGACCCAGAAACCAATCTCGAAGAACGCATCCTCAAAGAGCAGTTCGCACCCTGACCGCGCGTTATCGATCCCTGTGACCCAGCTTGCCAAAACCACTTTAGCCGACGAGCTGACGCCGCCGGACATCGGCGCCTACCGGACCGGTAACACCGGCGTACCGTTCGCCACCGCTTCCAACAGCGGACACAGCGGTCCGCACACAATGATTTGCGCCGTGGTCCACGGCAATGAGTTGTGTGACGCAATTGCACTCGACCCGTTGTTTCAGCGCGGCGTTTGTCCGCGGCGATCGAGAGCTACACGGTGATCGTCACCGACGACGGTCATGCCGCCGACACGCAGCTGCGCTTCTATGGTACCTTCAGCGCGCCCGGTGACCGGTGCAACGCGCTGCTCGTCGAATACGGCCAGCATTGGCAGGCCGATACCGCGGCGGTGGCGGTCGACATTGCTTGCCGGTTTCTCTTAGAGCTCGGCATGGTTGGCATCGATGACACCTACCCTCACCTGCTGACCGCCCAGCCAGTGCCGGATAGATGGATCGAGGTGCCCCACGCCATCGGCGTAACCAGCGACCAGAGCCGCATGGCGTCGGGGCAAATCGCGATCCAGTTCGGGCGTTATATAGACACGCCAGCAACCAATAACGACCTACTGGCGGCCGATGAGGACTGAACCGCCCACCCCGGCCCGTCCGCCCTCACCGGTGCACCGGCTCGGCCGCGCCGATCTGGGCAAATGCGGATTAGCGATCGTCGTCGGCACCACCGGCGGCGCCATTTTTAATTATCTCGATCTGCCGCTACCATGGATGATGGGTTCTATGTTCGCAGCCGGCATGGTGGCGCTGGCCGGCGCCGAACTGAAAATGGACACGCGTTTGCGCACCCTGATGATCCTGGTTATCGGGACTTTACTCGGCAGCGCCTTTTCGCCCGAGATCCTCGAACGCATTCCCCGCTGGCCGATCACCCTGGCATCGCTGGCGGTCTTCGTCATCGTCAGTACGTGGGCCGCCTATATATTCTATCGTGTGTTTGCCAAATTCGACCCGCGCACCGCCTTCTTCTCTGCCGTACCGGGCGGCCTCAACGAAATGATCCTGCTGGGAGAGGCCGCCGGCGGCGACGAACGCCAGATTAGCATCGCCCACACGACACGTATTTTCTTTGTCGTAATGATACTGCCGTTCCTGTTTCGCGTGTTCGGTGATCTGGGCACAACCGTGCGTACCTTCGGTGGTAGCGACGTCGGCACCATTGGCCCCACCGATGTCGCCATTCTGACCGGCTGCGCGGTCGTCGGCTACTTCATCGCGCGGCTGGCACGCATTCCCGCGCCGCACATAACCGGGCCGATGATCTTCAGTGCCACCGTGCATTTGGCCGGCTTCACGGAGGCCTCGCCACCGGCCATCATCGTCGCCATCGCACAAATCGTTTTGGGGTCGTCAATCGGCGCGCGGTTCATCGGGCTGACCTTCCGTGACATGGGCCGCATCGTCCGCATCGGCGGTATCGCCACGGTAATCCTACTGGCCATCGCCGTGCTGTTCGGCCTGGTGCTGAACGCACTCGCTAGTTTCCCCTTCACCTCGTTGATCCTGGCGTTCTCGCCCGGCGGGTTGACCGAGATGAGCCTGATCGCGCTGACCCTCGACATCGACACTGCGTTTGTCGCCACCCATCACATAGCGCGTATTTCCGTCATCGTTATTGTTGTACCGATTGTTTTTCGCCTGCTTGTGCGTTTTGGTCTGCTGGGACCGCCACCGTAGCCGACGAATAGCGCAACTAGTAAGATAGACAAAAGCAAAAACCAAAGGATGGTATTGCCATGATTATCGAACAAATCTGGACCGCAAACGAGGGCCGCAACTTCTTTTACCTGGTCGCCTGTTCCAATACCGGCGAGACACTCGCCATCGACCCCATCGACCCCGGAATGTGCCTCGACACCGCCAAAGAAAACGGCTGGCAGGTGACCCGCGTGCTCAACACCCACGAGCATGGTGACCATACCGGCGGCAACAATGCCGTCATCACGGCCACCGGCGCTAAGCTGCTTGGCCCCGCCGACGCCGCGGGCCGTATCGATAATATCGACGAGAAATTGCGCGAGGGCGATGTCGTTAAGATCGGCAGCAGCGGCGAGTTCAAGGTGATGGAAACGCCGGGCCACACGCCGATCCATATCTCGCTTTATGGTGAGACCGACGAACCGCATCTGCTGTGCGGCGATACGCTATTCAACGCCGGCGTCGGCCATTGCCGCACCGGCGATCCCAACGTGCTCTACGACACCTTCAGCACCAAAATCGCCGCCCTGGCCGACGCTACGCGGATCTATCCCGGCCACGAATATATGGCCAATAATCTGGGTTTCACCCTCGATCGCGAGCCGGATAACCAAGCCGCCAAGGACCTGCTCGAAGAGTTAAAGGGTCAGGACCCGAACGACGCCAAGATCACCACGCTAGGCGAGGAGCGGCAAATCAATACCTTCCTGCGCCTCGACAGCCCCTCGGTGGTCGCCGGTCTGAAGGAGCGTTTTGCCGACCTGCCCAACGCGCCGGATGAAAAGTCGGTGTTCCTGAAGCTGCGCCAACTGCGCAATGGCTGGTAGGCGCGCTGCTATTCGGCACTTGCTGCGGAACAACCGTAATCACAAATCTACCCATATCCGCTTTGCGGGGTCAAACCGGGCGCGGCGACGTTAGTCTGACACCGCCCCTCATCGCCAGCCCAGCGCCGGGGCGACGTGAGTCAGAATCGCATCGATGACGTGCGCGTTGTAGTCAACGCCAAGCTGGGTCGGCACCGTCAACAGCAAGGTGTCAGCCGCAGCGACCGCCTCGTCCTGCGCCAGTTCTTCGACGAGGATACCCGGCTCCGCAACATAACTGCGGCCGAAGATTGAGCGGGTGTCCTCACCGATGAAGCCGGTCTGGTCCTGGCTCTGATTTCCGCGTCCGAACCAAGCGTGGTCGCGGTCATCGACTAGCGCGAAGATGCTACGGCTGACCGACACGCGCGGCTCGTGGGTGTGGCCGGCCTCCTGCCAGGCGGCGCGGTAAGCACGGATCTGATCGGCCTGTTGCACGTGGAACGGCTCGCCAGTCTCATCGGTCTTGAGCGTCGAGCTTTGCAGGTTCATGCCCAGCTGCGCCGACCAGACAGCGGTGGCGTTGGTGGCCGCGCCCCACCAGATACGCTCGCGCAGGCCTTCGGAATGGGGTTCGATACGCAGCATACCGGGCGGGTTGGGGAACATCGGCCGCGGGTTCGGCTGCGCGAAGCCCTCGCCGCGCAACACCTCGAGAAGGGTCTCCGTACGCCGCCGGGCCATGTCGGCGTCGGTCTCATTATCGCTGGGCTGATAGCCGAAATACCGCCAGCCATCGATCACCTGCTCGGGCGAACCGCGGCCGACGCCGAGCTGCAACCGCCCGCTGGAGATGAGATCGGCCGCGCCGGCGTCCTCGGCCATGTGGAGGGGGTTCTCGTAGCGCATATCGATCACCGCCGTACCAATTTCGATACGACTGGTCTTGGCACCGACTGCCGCCAGCAGCGGGAACGGCGAAGCAAGTTGACGGGCGAAGTGATGCACCCGGAAGTAGGCGCCGTCGGCACCCAATTCCTCGGCGGCGACGGCGAGGTCAATGGACTGCAGCAACGCGTCGGCACCCGTACGGGTTTGCGAGCCCTGTGCGGGAGACCAATGGCCAAAAGACAGGAAGCCGATTTTTTTCACTCGATTATCCATTCCCGCATGCGCCCAACCCAGGCGCAAAAATTTCTCTGGCGAAGATTATTACCGCCGAAAGCCGGACGCTTGTTAGTGGGCTTTCGGCCCTAGCCGATTTCTTTAACCCAACCCACCCAGCCAGTCGGCGATAGCCTGGCCGATTTCGTCAGGCGAATCTTCCTGGATGAAGTGCGAACCCTTGACCGTGACTTCGATCTGTTTGGTCCAGGTGCGGCAGAAGTTGCGGCTCGGCCCTTCCGACAGGATGGCGCCCGGTTCGGCATTAATGAACAGCTTCGGGATGTCCGAGGTAGAAATCCACACCGCAAAATCGTCGACAATCGCCGTCACATCAGCTGGTTCGCCGTCGATGGGAATCTGCCGTGGCCAGGTCAGCGTCGGCCGCCGCGCTTCGCCGGCTTCGAGGAATGGGCGGCGGTACTCGGCCATCTCCTCATCCGTGAGGTCGCGCAGGATCGAGCCGGGCAGCATGCGCTCGACGAAGAAGTTCTCCTCCAGCACCATCTTTTCGCCCGCCGGCGAGCGAAACCCCTCGAAGGCTGGCCGCGCACGCTCGGGAAAATCGTCCCAGCTGCGCGACTTCACGATGGCCTCCATGTAGGCAATACCCTTGACCGCGTCACGGTGCTGGTTGGCCCAGTCGAAGCCCAAGGCGCTACCCCAATCGTGGATCACCAGGGTGACATTTTCGTTCACGCCGACAGCGTCCAGAAGCCCGAACAGATACTCTCGGTGCTCAACGAAGCGGTAGCGGTCGGGCCCGCTGTCGGGCAGCTTGTCGGAATCGCCCATGCCAATCAGATCGGGCGCCAGGCAACGCCCCATATCGGTCACATACGGGATGATGTTACGCCACAAAAAACTAGACGTCGGGTTGCCATGCAGGAACACGATGGGGTCGCCGTCCAGTTGGCCGGTCTCCACATAGGCCATGCGGCGGCCGTTCACTTCGGTGAATTTCTTCTCGGTCCAGGTCATCATGGCTTCTCGAGTTCTGCAGTTACGGTATCAGCACCGTCGAACCGGTGGTGCGGCGAGCCTCAATGTCGCGGTGCCCCTTGGCCGCGTCTTTCAGCGGGTAACGTTGGTTGACGCGAATTTTTACAGCGCCTCTGTCAATAGCTCGAAATAGGTCGCGCGCGCGCGAAAGCAATTCGCGCCGGCTGGTGATGTAATTGACCAGCGCGCAACGGGCTATATAGGGTGAGCCCTTCATCCCAGTGGCCGCAATATTAACCGGGTCCGGATTTCCCGAGGCGCTCCCAAAACTGATCATCGTGCCGCGTAGTTTCAGGCTAGCCAGTGATTCGTCCCAGGTGGCGCGGCCGACGGAATCATAGACCACGTCGACGCCCTTGCCGCCGGTAATCTCGCGCACCTGTTTGGCGAATTTTGCCTTCTTGGTGACGATCGGATAGTGGCAGCCGTTACGCTTGGCGAAGCGTGCCTTGTCTTGGCTACTAACAATACCAATCACCGTGGCGCCAATGGCGTTCGCCCATTGGCACATGATCGAGCCGACACCGCCGGCGGCAGCGTGCACCAAAATCGTGTCACCCTTTTTCACCCGGTAGGAATCGCGCAGCAGATATTGCGCCGTGATGCCCTTGAGCAACGCCGCCGCTGCCGTCCGGTCGTTAATCGAGTCCGGCAGCGGGATCAACGCAGCGGCGTTGGCGACCCGGCGTTGCGAGTAGGCGTCGAGCGGACCACCGCCGACATAGCCAACCCGGTCGCCGGCTTTGAGCCCGCGTACGCCCGGCCCGACGGCTTCGATCACGCCCACGGCTTCGTTGCCCATGCCCGACGGCAGCTCCACCTTGTAGATACCGCGCCGCCGGTAGGTATCAGCCAGGTTGAGGCCAACCGCCGTGTGGCGCAGAACCACCTGGCCCGGGCCTGGCTCGGGCACGTCAACGGTCTGCCACTTCATCACCGACGGCGTGCCAATTTCGTGAATACGGAATGCCTTGGTTTTCATAATTCCCCAAATTGATTTTGACGAGTGGCCGCACCATACCCGTTGATCGGTTATAAAGGCTAATCATACTATACCTAGCTAGCGATGTTTACGGCGAGAGGCGAAAAACGATGGAAAAAAAAATTGCGGTATTGGCGACGGGTGCAAACGGCAGTGTTGTCTCGGCCGATCTGACCCGGGCGGGTCTGGACGTGACCATGATCGACATGTGGGCGGCGCACGTCGAAGAGATGCGGGCGAACGGCCTCACGATCACCACCAGCGACGACGAAATCAATGTGGCGGTGAACGCCTATCATCTAAGCGACGTTTGCACGTTCAGCGATAAATTCGATGTCGTGTTTCTCATGTCGAAAGGCTACGACTCACGCTGGCTGACCGAGTTCATCAAGCCCTATCTCGCCGATGACGGCGTCGTAGTCGGAATCCAGAATTGCATGACGGCGGAGGAGATCGCCGAGATCGTCAGCATCGAGCGTACCGTAGGCTGCGTCGTCGAACTGGCATCGCAAATGTTCGAGCCGGCGCAGGTTCACCGCAGCACCTCGAAAGATCACACTTGGTACGGCATTGGCGCCTTCGACCCGTCGCAAAAACACCATATCGACGTGGTTGTCGAGATCCTCTGCAACGCCGGACAGGTAGAGATTATCGACGACATTCTTTCCGCCAAATGGATGAAATTGATCGTCAACGCCATGATTATGGGCTCGATGGCGATCCTCGGCGGCACCCCCGAACAGGTTCTTCAGAAAAATGGCAGTGCGTATGCGAGCCGCGCGCGCGAATGGTTTCTCCAGGCAGGCGAAGAAGCTTTGACGGCCGGCCAGTCGCTCGATTACAAGGTCGTGCCGATTTTCGGCCTGAAGCCGGAAGACGTCACCAACACCAACAACCTGCTGGAAACCCTGCTCGACAAGATCATGCACGATATCGGACCGGGGCCGATCAACACCTCCCTACAGGATCATATGAAGGGCCGCCTCTGCGAAACTGCCATGATCAACGGGCTGGTTGCCGAGGAATGCCGGAACAATGGCCGGCCGGCGCCGATCTGTGACCGCATTGTCGAACTAAGCCGCCAGATACACGCCGGTGAGCTCAAACCCGATCTGAGCAATCTCGACCTGGTGCGCGCCTGACCGGCGCGCTTCGTCGGATATATCGCCGAAATTGGTCGGCAGCGGATTTACGGCGAACTTGGGCACAGGCCGATAGCGAAATACTGATGTTGCAACGCGATGGCGGCGGCCTCCTATACGCCAGAAAAATTGAGCGGTATGCCACCGCTCCTGTTATCCTAAACTGTAACAACCCTGATAAAAGACAAAGAGCGAGAGCATGGCTTCGAAAAATTTGAAAGCGCACACATTCGGCTGGATTGGCACCGGCAAGATGGGCTACCCCATGGCCGCCCGGCTAATTAGCGCCGGCGTCGATGTGACGGTCTATAACCGTACCAGGGCCAAGGCCGAACCGCTAGGCGTCGCCGTTGTCGATACGCCGGCCGAGCTGGCCGACCGCGACATCGTCTACACCATCGTTACCGACGATACGGCGTTTCGTGAAACCGTAGTCGGCCCAAACGGCGTATTGTCGTGCGATAGCAAACCGAAGATCCTGATCGACTCCTCGACCGTGTCACCGGATGTGTCGGAGGAAGTTCGCGCCGCCGCCAATGCCATGAGCGTGCAGTTCCTGGCCACGCCAATTAGTGGTAACGGCCGTGCCGTCGCCGCCGGCAAGGCATCGCTGGGGGTTTCGGGCCCACGCGACGCCTACGACACCGTCGAGCCCTACCTCGAACAATTGGGCCGGGGTGTCAGCTATCTCGGCGAGGGCGACCTCGCCCGGCTGGCCAAGCTGGCCCACAACGTCATGCTCGGTGTCGTCGCCCAGTGCTTGGCCGAGATCACGGTGTTCGCCGAAAAAGGCGGCGTCGAGCGTCACGCCTTCCTCGATTACCTGAACAAGAGCGCATTGGGGTCGATCTTCAGCACCTACAAAGCACCGGCTTTGGTGAACCTTGATTTTACCGCGACGCACACCGCCAAGATGTTGCGCAAGGATCTAGAACTAGCTCTAACGGCGGCGCGCACATTGGAAGTGCCGATGCCGGTCACCAACCTCACCCGCGATATCGTGCAGACTCTGATCGGCCTCGGCTACGGCGACGACGATTTCGCCGCACTGATCGAAATAGAGGCCCGCGCAGCGGGTTACGAAATCAAATCGGAGAACGTCGCCGTTTCCGACGGGTTACAGGAAGTAGCCGAGTAACGGAAAAGCGAGGACTGCAGGCATGAGCGAAACCACCTCACCTCGACCTAATTCGTCGGAGGGCCGCGATACCGCGTCGGTTATCCACCCACTAACCAACCTCAAGGCGCACCTGGAAAAGGGCCCGGTCGTCATCGACGCGGGCAAGGGTGTGTGGGTGACCGACATCCACGGTAAGAAATATATCGAGGGGATGTCCGGGCTGTGGTGTC
The DNA here is from genome assembly GCA_964530225.1 of uncultured Rhodospirillaceae bacterium. Taxonomy (GTDB): domain Bacteria; phylum Pseudomonadota; class Alphaproteobacteria; order UBA6615; family UBA6615; genus CAZHBA01. The sequence continues at coordinate 9,403 of CAZHBA010000010.1, forward strand.
TGTCGCTGGGCTATGGGCAGGACCGGCTAGTCACGGCGGCGGCGAAGCAGATGGCCCGCCTGCCCTACTACCACCTGACCAACCATAAAAGCCATTCGCCAGTGATTGAGCTGGCGGAGAAACTGCTCGAGATCGCGCCGGTACCCATGTCGAAGATCTGGTTCGCCAATTCCGGCTCCGAGGGCAACGACAGCGCCGCCCGCATCTCCTGGTACTACTGGTTGGCAATGGGGCAACCCGAGCGGCGCAAGTTCATCGCCCATCGCCAGGCCTATCACGGCAACACCATCGCCGCGGCCAGCCTGTCGGGCACGTACTACAACCACGCCTCGTTCGGCCTGCCGCTCGACGGTTTTCTGCATGTTACGCCGCCGCACTATTACCACTTCGCCGAGCCGGACGAGAGCGAAGAAGATTTTGCGACGCGCCTGGCCGACGAGCTCGACACGCTGATCCAGGCCGAAGGACCGGAGACTATCGCCACCTTTTTCACCGAGCCGGTGATGGGTTCGGGTGGCGTCATAGTGCCGCCGCCGACCTATTTCGAGAAGGTGCAGTCGGTGCTGGCCAAATACGACATCCTGCTGGTCGCCGACGAGGTAATCACCGGTTTCGCGCGCACCGGCAACATATTTGGCACCACGACCATGGGGCTTAAGCCCGACATGATCGTCTGCGCCAAGGGCCTGTCGAGCGCCTATATCCCAATCTCGGCGCTGATGGTAAACGCCCGCGTGTTCGACGCCATCGCCGAGGAAAGCGACCGAGTTGGCGTATTCGGCCTCAGCTTCACCTATTCCGGTCATCCGGTATCGGCGGCGGTGGCGCTCGAGACGCTCGCCATCTACGAGGATGAAGACATCGTCGGCCATGTGCGGGCGATGACGCCGCATTTCCAGGGCGGCCTGCGCGCGCTACTCGACCATCCGCTAGTCGGCGAAGTGCGCGGCGAAGGGCTGGTCGCCGGGGTAGAGTTAGTGCGCGACAAGGCGGCCCACGCACCGTTCAACGCTAACCTTGGCATCGGCCCGTTCTGCAACCAGCGAGCCGAGGAGCACGGCCTCATCGTGCGCGCCATCGGCGACACCATTTCGTTCTGCCCACCACTGATTATCACGGAAGACGAGATCGAAGAGATGATCGCGCGCTTCCGCCAGGCGCTCGACGACACTTGGGAACGGGTGCGCGACGAAGGGCTCGCGACGGCGGAGTGACCGCCAATTTCAACCGTTCTTGAACGCCTGTGTTGTAGCAACCGGTTGAGACCACCACCAAAGCGGACGTACAGCAGGTACCCGATTGATGTCTGCTTTTGGTGACGTAGCGGAAGTCGTACTTGCGCGTCATACGCGATATAGTTTCCCCGAACTAAAATCAAACGGCTGGGGTTTTGTCCGATCATTCGATCGGTGCCGCTTAAGGCAATTAAGGGGGAGATATGCCTAACAACCTGCTCGCCATGACGGCGCTCGAACTGACCGAAAGCTACAAAAACGGCGACGCCTCGCCGGTCGAAATGGCCCTGGCGACACTCGATCAGATTAACCGCTATAACGAAACACTGAACTGCGTTTGCCTGGTCGACGAAGAGACTACGCTCGATATGGCGCGCACCAGCGAAGCGCGCTGGCAGCAGGGCGCGCCGGTTAGCGCCATCGACGGCGTGCCAGTCACCATCAAGGACCTGACGCTGACCAAGGGGTGGCCGACCCTGCGTGGATCGCGAACCACCGACCCCAACGGCCCGTGGGACGAGGACGCACCGGCGACAGCGCGCCTGCGCGAGGCCGGCGCCGTCATCGTCGGCAAGACGACGACGCCGGAATTTGGCTGGAAGGGCGTCACCGACAATCCACTCACCGGCATCACCCGTAACGCCTGGAATACTGAACGCACGCCTGGTGGCTCGAGCGGCGGCGCAGCGGCGGCCTGCGGCGCCTTTATGGGACCGCTGCACCAGGGCTCGGACGCGGCGGGATCGATCCGCATCCCGTCGGCCTTCAGCGGTATCTTCGGCCACAAGCCGACCTTCGGCGTGGTGCCCAACTATCCCCTACCCGGCCACATCGGAAGCCTGGCCAATATGGGGCCGATGACGCGCACGGTGCGCGACGCGGTGGTGATGCTGAACGTCCTGGCACAACCGGATTATCGCGACTTCATGTCACCGCCGGTGCAGGGGCGCGATTATTTCGACGGGCTGGAAGACGGCGTTACCGGCCTGCGCATCGCCTATAGCCCGACCCTGGGTAACCAAGGCTGGGCCGACGACGACGTTGCCAGCGCCGTCGCCGCCGCGGCCAAGGTGTTCGAAGATCTCGGTGCCACGGTCGAAGCAGCGGATCCAGATATTCCCGAAACCCGGCCCATCATCGAGACCATCTGGTTCGCCGCCGACGCCTGGATCGTCGATAACATGCCGCCGGGAAAAACCGAATTGATGGATCCAGGCCTGCTCGAGGTTGCCGAGGCAGGCCGTAATATGTCGATCAACGATTTGGTCAACGCCAGCGCGGCGCGCATCGATCTGGGCGTGCGCATGGCGCGCTTCCACCAGGACTACGACCTGCTGCTGACGCCACAGATGCCACTTGAGGCGTTCGAGGCCGGCAAGAACTACCCCGACGACCGCGACATGCACGAATGGGTCGACTGGTCACCCTTCACCTATCCGTTTAACCTGACCATGCAGCCGGCGGCCTCGGTGCCGTGCGGCTTCGGTGACGAAGGCATGCCGGTGGCCTTCCAGCTGGTCGGCCGGTGCTACGACGACGCCATGGTGCTGCGCGCCGCGCGCGCCTACGAGCTGGCATACCCGTTCGCGATGCCAGAGGGCTACGTTTAGGGAGGCGTTCCCTTACGCGAACCAGGTGCCGGTTCCGACTGGACTTTTATGAGCAAACAGAAAACCTATAACCGCATCGCCCGGCTCTATGACATCCTCGACCTTCCGTTCGAGCATACTCGCTACAAGCCCTTGCGCCAGCTGCTGTTCGACGGGTTGAGCGGCAACCTGCTTGACGCCGGGGCCGGCACCGGGCGCAATTTTCCGTTCTACCCGGACGGCGCCACGGTGATCGGTATCGACCTCAGCCCGGCCATGCTCGACCGCGCCCAGCACCGCAAGGCCAAGTTGGGCACAGCGGTCGAACTGCACGAAATGAATGTGCTAGCGCTAGATTTTGCCGACGATAGTTTCGACGGTATCGTCGCGACCTTTCTGTTTTGCGTGCTCGACGCCGAGCACCAGCAACCCGCCCTTGAAGAACTTCACCGGGTTTGCCGCCCCGGCGGCACTATCCGCATTCTGGAATATGCCCTTTCGGAAGACCCCGTACAGTGCTTCATCATGAAGCTGTGGTTGCCCTGGGTGCGCTTCGCCTTCGGCGCCGAGTTCAACCGCCATACCGAACAGTATTTGGATGCCGCCGGATTGGACCTGGTAGAAAAGAAGTTTCTTTATAAGGACATCATCAAACTTTTGACGGTACGGCCCGGAGTTTCTTGACCGATCGTCGACCCGTCGCAGCTTGACAAATGCGGCGCGCGCCGACGAACAGGCGCATCCCTTCCCGATGCAAGGGTGTATGTTTAAGGTTGAACTGGAATCAGATAATCCCACCCTCACCTAAATCCTTCCCCTTGAGGTGGAGAATTTTGGTGGGAGGTGACGTTTTGACAAATGTACCAAGTGGAAAAATGTTGCTCTTACGGATGTTGGGTATCTTTTTACTCGCCACAGTATCGCTGATTTGGCCAGGCGAACAAACCAAAGAGATACACAATCAGCTAAATTATAATCTCAATAATAATTATAACCATCTGTTATTAAATATTATTCTATACTATTTGAGGGTGGTGGAGCCGACGAACTGGTCCACCCGTTCAGGCTGCCAGAAGGTATGTATAGGACGTGTTCCCGCGCGCGAACAGAGCCGTTTTTGGCGGTCTAGTGGCACGATCCATTGATTTTGCTACCGAATGTGCACAATGATCGTGGTTCGGGTGCAACCGTCGCTCTCTGTGTTACCAAGGGATGCAGATGTGGAGACTCGGTCAGGAAGGTCACTATGAAGATTGTGCAGTTCCGAGAATATGGTGGCGCCGAAGTCCTCGAACTCGTCGACGTGCCGGAACCAGCCCCGGGACCGGGAGAAATCCTGGTGCGTACCGAGGCGATCGGTGTTGGTGTGCCCGATGTCCTGATGCGCCGCGGCGACTACAACTGGATACCACCGCTGCCGGTGATACCAGGCAACGAACTTGCCGGCACGGTTGAGGCAGTCGGCAGCGAGGGCGAGAAGGTGAAGCCCGGTGACCGGGTCTATGTGAACTCGCGGGAGTTGCCGCAACGCGGCGGTGCCTATGCCGAGATGATGGTTGTGCCCGCTGCCGCCGTCTTTGCAATGCCGGATACCGTCAGCGCCGAGCAGGCAGTAGCGCTGGGCAACTATCAACTCGCCTGGCTGCTGTTAAACTTTGCCAGTTCACCAATGGCGGGCGACGCGATCCTCGTGCACGCGGCCGCGGGAGGGGTCGGCAGCGCTCTAATACAGATGGCAAAACGGCAAGGTCTAACGGTCTATGGGGTCGCCGGTTCACCCGACAAAGCGCGCTATGTGACCGGGCTTGGTGCCGACGCCACGATCGACCGCAGCGCCGACGATATTGGCGAACAAATCACGGCGCTGACCGGTAGCTCCGGCGTGAACTTCATCTACGATGCTGTTGGAGGCAAAGGCTTTGCCAACAATTTCGGCATGTTGTCGCCGATGGGTAAAATCGTCATGTTCGGCCAAATCGCCGGCATGCCCGACCCGGATATTCTCAATCCGATGCAGGCGCATATCGGCCGCTGCGTTGCGCTCCGCCTATTCAGCATCCACGTCCTCGACGATAAGCCAGAAATTCGCCACGGCGCGATGGCAGAGGCCATGGCGGCGCTGGCGGCGGGTGAGATTGCATCTCGCATCCATGCACGCCTGCCCCTCGCCGAGGCGCCCGAGGCGCACCGACTTCTTGAATCTGGCGGGGTAACCGGAAAGATCGTTTTGATCCCGTAGCTTGCTAATATCACCCATTGTCATTCACGGCAGTTTTAGACAGGTGAACTTCTCGTCGACTGCACGGGACCGCAAGCTACACCAGCGTGATGGCTTCGCACGAATGCCTATCAAGAATGATATTTCGAAGCCACATAGCAGAGCGCGGCGCATTAGCATTGATCGAGGTCAACTGCCAGCGTGCGAATAATGGCATCTTGTTGACACGGTACCTGTTCGGGATTTTCGAATGAGTGGATCGGTCCGGGGCGTTGCGGTGACCCATTCCCTGAGGTCGCTTAGCAAACGTTTTCCGGCAGCTGCTGCCGCCACGATCACGTAGGAATCCCACAAATTAGACAGGCCGGGATTGGGGCGTGAGGAGATCACAACCTTGAGATACGTCGGGAAACGCATCGCCGGACTTAACAACCGACAACTTGCGGCAGGTAAAGGTCACTTCGTCGCCGACGTGGAGCTTCCGGGCATGACGCACTGTGTCGTTGTCCGCAGTCCGTTCGCTCATGCCAGGATCCGGGCAATCGACACGAGCGAGGCCGAACGAGTAGAGGGGGTCTTATGCGTCGTCAGTGGTGCGGAAATCCTCGCTAAAACCAATCCAATCCCGGCCTCTTGGGAGCCCAGCGACATGGGCGCGAAGGAGGTGCAATGGTACGCCCTGGCAATTGAGCGGGTTCGTTACGTGGGTGAGGCGGTGGCTGCGGTCGTGGCCGAGACCCGCTTTGCCGCGCAGCAGGCGGCGTCGCTCATCGACATAGATTATGAGGAATTACCCGTCGTTACCGACCCGATGCAGGCCCTACGAGACGACGCGCCGCTAATCGAACCCAGCTGGGGTGACAACATTCTGGTCAGCAGAGATTTCGAAGCCGGCGATGTCGACCAGGCCTTTGCCGAAGCGGACGGGATCGTCGAGGGAAAACTCCGCAGCAACAGGGTCACGGGTGCACCGTTAGAGACCCGTGGATGCGTCGCACATTACGACCCATACCTTCCGCTACTAACTGTGTGGGACTCAACACAGAGCCCGCATCCGCTGCGCGTCTTTCTCGCCGAGACCCTGCGAATGTCGGAGAACGATATCCGCGTCATCCAACCGCATGTCGGTGGCGGGTTCGGCCTCAAGCAACCCACGTTCCAGGAGGACCCGCTCGTCGCCTATCTCAGTTTGAAGCTCGGCCGCCCCGTCCGATGGATCGAGGAGCGGTATGAGAACTTCATGACGGGAGGGCACGCCCGGGACACGCGGTTCAATTACCGCGCCGCCTACCGCAAAGATGGCACGGTGACGGGTATCGATATTGAGGTAATCGCCGACGTTGGTGCACCGACCGCACTGTGCGGTTACGGGATGTCCTTCGTGACCTGGTACTGCCTCCCCACGATGTACCGGATCCTTAATTCACGGCTGAAGCTCAATTCGGTGGTCACCAACAAGTGCCCCTGGAACTCCTACAGGGGCTATGGCAAGGACGCCGCCTCCTTTGTCATGGAGCGGGTGATGGACCAGGTATCCCGGGCAATCGCGACAGACCGCGCCGCTGTCCGGTACACAAACTTTATCCAACCGGACGAGTTCCCGTGGCCTCAGCCGTCCGGCGCTATACTCGATAGCGGGAACTATTCGGCGCTATTGAAAAGGCTGCTTGAACTCATCGACTACGAAGGTTTTGCGGAATACCAAGCCGCGCAGCGCGCCCAGGGCCGCAGGGTTGGTCTCGGTATCAGCATGGAGCTGACGCCGGAGGGTGCTTCTGTTCCAAACTCGCTCATCATCGGTGGCTTCGATGGGTCAACGGTGAGGATTGGGCCGACTGGACAGGTCACCGTCCTCACCGGTGTGACGTCGCCTGGATGCGGCAACGAAACGGCGATGGCTCAGATTGCGGCTGAGAACCTGCATTGTGACATTAGCCGGGTGAAGGTAATCCAGGGCGACACGGAGAGTTGCCCGTGGGGGTTGGGCAATTACAGCTCTCGCGCCGTTATGCTCGGCGGCTCGGCGGTAGAAAAGGCGGCAACGGTTCTTGCTGAACGTATGGGCATCGTGGCAGCCGAGATGCTTGAAGCCGACAACATCGACATCGTCTGTGAGGACGAGAGGTTCTTCGTCAAAGGCAATCCAGACCAATACGTGGAGTTCAAGGATGTCGTGGCCCAGTTTTATCGTCATCCACACGGTCCCTACATGGAAAGCTCCGAGCCGGCCTTGGAGTTCACTCACCACTTCCGCATTGAGAACGTTTACCACCAGCCCGAGCGGCAGGGACGTCTGAGTACCTACCCGGCGTGGCCCTATGGCGCTGCAGCATGCATTGTCGAAGTCGACGTTGAGACAGGCTTCGTCAACATCGAGCGCTACGTCTACGTTCATGACGCAGGCCGTATCGTCAATCCGCTGCTGGCGGAGGCCAACCTTCATGGCGGCATCAGCCAAGGCATCGGTGGGGCCATGTACGAGGAGATTCTTTACGACGACAACGGCCAACCGACCACTGCGACGTTCATGGACTACACCATCCCCACTGCGGTCGAGATACCCCACTATGAGATCGACCATATGGAGACGCCGTCGCCCTTTACCCCGCTCGGCGCCAAGGGGGTGGGCGAATCAGGGGTTGGTGCCACCTTGAACGCACTCTGCAGTGCGATCGAGTCGGCGGTGCCCGAACTGCCTCTTTGGTTCGACCGCCTGCCCCTCACCCCCCGCAACGTCTGGTCCGAGATTCAACGCGCGTCGCGGGCCGCCGACTCCGCAGCGGCGGAGAACAGCTGAGCTATGGCAACGGCAGCATTTCAGTTTCTGGCTCCGGATTCGCTCGAAGAAGTCGTTGCGCTGTTAGCCGAGTACGGCGATCGGGTTCAGTTGCTTTCCGGTGGAATGAGTCTCATGCCGATGATGAATCTTGGCTTGGTCAACCCGGAGTTGATGGTTTCGCTGAACAAACTGCGCGAGCCCATCGGCATCATCGAAAACGACGAGCACATTCGCATCGGTGCGATGGTCCGTCACAATGACATCGCCAAGAGCGCGGTTATAGCGCGAGACTTTGCGGCCCTCAGCCAGGCAGCGGGCGAAATCGGCGACGTCCAGGTGCGCAATCGCGGAACGATAGGGGGAAGCGTCGCCCTGGCATACCCGGCTGCCGACTTCATTACCGTCCTTGCTGCCTACGCCGCAACAATCACCGCGCGCAGCGTCGCCGGAGAGCGCCGGATCCCGATCCGGGATTTCGTCGTCGACATCATGCAAACCCAGTTGTCACCTGACGAATTGATAACGGCGATAGAGATTCCTAAAGCCCCCCCCCTTCAAGGCTCGTCGTATGTCCGGCTTGCCCGTATCGAGGGCAACTACGCCATCGCCAACGCGGCCGCACTGGTTGGCGCCAATGAGGTAACCATCGCGCTGGCCGCGGCGCGGCCAGCTCCTGTCGTAATTTCGAGCCACGCTCCCGGTTTGACCGATACGGAGGAAGCTCTCACGGGCTGGGTCTCAACAGCAGCAGCCGAGGCCCTGGCCGTGCCAGAAAGCTCACCGGACGAGCTGACCGTATACACGGAAGCAATGGCCGCAACCTGCGGACGGAGGGCGGCGATCGCCGCTCTACGGTCGCTCCGGTCAGAGACCTGACAGGTTACGAGGAGGTCAAAGAGATGGAGCGCATTCAGACCAAGCACGTGGTGAACGATCGGCAGTACGACAACGAGATCGATACGCGCACGACATTGGTTGATTATCTACGCGAGCATCTAGGCTTCACGAGTGTGCATGTCGGTTGTCGAACCGGAAATTGCGGCGCTTGCACAGTCGTCCTCGATGGTGCCACGGTGAAATCCTGCTGCATCCTCGCGGCAGATACCGACGGCGCAGAAATCATGACTGTCGAGGCGCTGTCGAGCGGCCCCGAAGACCTGCATCCCGTGCAGCAGGCGTTCGTCGAGAAACAAGGACTGCAATGCGGGTTCTGCACGCCAGGAATGGTGCTCTCCACTCTCCAACTACTGAAAGAGATCCCCGATCCAACACCAGCCGAGATCCGTAGAGCGATCAGCGGGAACTTGTGTCGCTGTACAGGCTACCAGTTCATTGTGGATTCAGCTCTTCGCGCGGCGGAGCTGTTGGTGGAAAACGACTGAGGCCCAATCGAATACGGGCGCTGGCGCTGATCATTATGTACGGTCGCGCCGCCCATGCGGCGATATATCCGCCATTGATGGCGGTAGCCTTGCGCAGTCTGCCTCCGGAGAAAATCCCATCGGCCAACGGCACCATCAACTTCAGCCGCCAGTTGGGTGGTACCTTCGGCATAAACCTGTTGGCGATATTTCTCGAACAACGCATCGCCTTTTTCTGTGAAGCTTTCGCAGCATCACAGCCGGTGGCCAACGCGGTCACTGCGAATTTCCTCACCAAGGTGGAGGACCTGCTGGCCATCGGCGGCCTGCCCAAAACCATCCAGCAGCCCTGAGCAATGCTCTATTTGGGACGGGTCGTCTCGGCGCAAGCGACCGCGCTGGAGTTTCGCGATGCGTTCCTCATGTTCGCGTTCGTTTCTTTGTTGGGGATCTTTTTCGCAATACTCCTGCGGCCGCCAAGAACCCGCGGTTAGTTGCGAAATGTTTACTAATACCCTCCGCTGACGACAGCTTTTTTTAACAACTGCCGTTTAGCAAACGCTGATATAGCGAGAATTTTCACGCTGACCCCAGCCATTGTTTTTGATCCAGCGCAAATTACGCTGGCGGGATAAGTATTAGGCTTGTCCCAAACCAATAAGTTTTTAACGGCAATGGCAGCTCATCTTAAAACAGCTGTCTTTGTCGTCGGTCGGGCCTGCCGAAGCATTGGAGGGCCATTTCGTAAATCACGCGAGTATTTAATCAACGAGGTTCCCGCATTCAACGAGAAGGGGTCATCCAATGCAGTACGGACAGTTCGCAGTAGATTACGAGGATCGTGGCTACAGCCCTGATCGGATGCGCAAAGAAAGGGTGGCAAAGGCGCAGGCTTCGCTCAAGAAGCACGGCCTGGGTGCCCTGGTGCTATTCGACTACGATCATCATCGTTACCTCGGGTATTACTCATTCCACCAATATGCACGACGCCGGCTCGGTCATTTCGTCGTCCTGATCGAGGGCGAAGGCTTTCCCTACGTACCGATCGATCATTTGAACGGTCAATGGGAGCAGCCCCGCATGCCCTGGTTCGAAGGCAAGATGGTGCTGGAGACAGCCCGTGCAAACCAGCTGATGACGGGTTTGTCCGATCACCCGCTCTATATGGCGGGTGAAATGGACAAGATAGTGGCAGAAGTGAAGGCCCTGCTGGAGGAGCACGACAAGCTCGATATGCCATGCGGCATCGATCTCACAAACTATAACTTAGTTGCCGCTTTTCAGCAGGCAGGCATCAAGATCTGTGACGGAAATGTCGCGATTTGCGATGCGCAGATGATCAAGACGCAGGATGAGATTCACTGCCTGCAGATGGCTGCCGTTATCGGCGACGCAGCGCACTCGGAAGTGGCCAGAGCCTTGCACCCCGGCATGACGGAGTTCGAGATTGCCGGCATTGCCGCCAACGCCTGTTACAAGCACGGAGCAGAAGAATTGGAAGGCCCAAGTTTCGTCGTCTGCACCGGCGAACGATCGGGTCACGGCGTGCCAAACATGCCGACTGACAAAAGAGTAAGGCCTGGCGATCTGGTGGTTATCGATATCAATGGCGTTGGATTTAACGGGTATCGCACCTGCTACTACCGCACCTATTGCGTCGGCGACAAACCGACGAAGTTCCAGAAAGAGGTGTACCAGGCCTCCCATGATGGCTTGATGGCTCTGGCAGAATGCATCAAGCCCGGTATCACCACCGACGATGCCCAGCGGGAATGGCTGAAACTGGGCGACTATCCCGGTGGCTGGGGACGCCAGCCTAAATGGCCAGAACCGGGCCGGCATTACTTTGGCACGGTTGGGCATTCGATCGGCCTGCGTTCCGGCGATCCAGGACCAACTATTTCAGGGACCACTGCGAAGCAAGGCTACGGGTTTCCCCCGGTTGAACTACAGAAGAATATGACCTTCGCCATTGAATGCGGTTGCTTTACCTGGCTTGGCAACAAATGGGCCAAGGATGGTGTGAAAATCGAGAATGTCGGTATGGTCACCGACGATGGGTTCGAGATCTTCTACCGCGCCCCGTGCGAAGAGCTAATCACCTGCGGACTGCCGGGCATATATTGAGCAACCAGCAGTAACGGCCGCTGGCGCAGTTCGATCTGCGCTGGCGCGCCGCGGGCTAAATCCCCCGCGGGGCGGGCAGGAATCCCTACAAACCTGACCCTTACCCCCGCACAACTCGCCCGGGGTTCAAAATCCCCTGCGGATCCATAACCTCCTTTAGCGTCCCCATCAGCGACCGCTCTGCTTCCGTACGGCTGAACCGCAGATAGTCCCGTTTCAAGAGCCCAATCCCGTGTTCGGCGGAGATGGAACCGATGTGCCGCCCGGTAATTGTGTAAACCACTTCGTCGATAGTTTGGCTGGGTGGCTGAGCCGGCGGCGCACCCAGGTTGATGCACAGGTGCAGGTTGCCGTCGCCCAGGTGGCCGATCATGACCAGGGTGGCGTCCGGCCAATCGCCAGCCACGGCACCTTCCAACGCAGCGACGAAGGATTGCATACCCGACAGCGGAATACTGACGTCGTAGCCGTGGTAGGGCTGCAAGGTAGCCGCGACTTCCATGCTGATATCGCGCACCTCCCAGAATGCGTCCACCTGGGCCTTGGATTTGGTGAACACCGCATCGGCGACCAGTTGGTCCTCGAGCGCGATTTCCAGGGCGCCCTCTAAAAGGCGGCTGTCCAGTTCTTCATCACCGCCGGAGGTCTCGATTAGGACGTAATAGGGATAGTCACCGGTGAGTGGCAGCTTGAGATTCGGCCGGGCGGCTTGAACCCGGTCATAATAGCTCTGCCACATTACCTCGAAGGCGCTCAGCGAAGCGCCGAGCTTGGCTTTAGCGAAGTGCAACAGTTCGATCACCGAGTCGAAAGAGTCAGACGCGCAAAAGGCGACGCACTGGCTTTTCGGGATAGGAAACAGTTTCAACACGGCGCGGGTAACAATACCGAGGGTACCTTCGCTGCCGATAAACAGGTGTTTAAGATCGTAGCCGGCGTTGTTCTTGACGACCCGATTGAGGCCAGTCATCACCGTACCGTCAGCCAGCACAACCTCCAGACCCAGCGTTAGCTCGCGCATCATGCCGTAGCGCAGCACGCGGTTGCCGCCAGCGTTGGTGGCGATATTGCCGCCGATGGTACAGCTGCCGCGGGCGCCCAAATCCAGCGGGAAGATAAAGCCGTTGTCCTCGGCGTGCTCCTGCACAGTCTGCAGGATGGCGCCGGCCTGTACGGTCATAGTGCCGTTACGGGTGTCGATTTCCTCGATGTCGGTCATCCGCTCCAGGGACAAAACCAGTTCTCCGTCTTTGGGGATACCGCCGCGCGACAGCCCGGTCATGCCGCCCTGGGGGACGACCTGTTGGCCGGCACCGTGACAGAGCTTGAGGAGTTGGGACACCTCGGCGGCAGTCCGCGGGCGCATCACCAGCGCCGGCTGGCCGACAGAATATCCGGTGATGTCGGCGCTATAGCGCGCGGAAATGTCGTCGCCTTCCAGATAGCCGCCCGGGCCGAGGATGGTTCTCAGTTGGTCAGTAAACACGGGCACTCCCCTGCTGGCGGCGACGGTGTCACGTCAGCAGACTGTTAGCTGTCTGCGACGGCCCAGTTATTTAGCCCTTGGCCACCCAGCCCCCGTCCACAAACAAGGAATGGCCAGTGACGAAATCCGAGGCCTCCGAGGCCAGATAAATAGCCGCAGTGATAAGATCATCAGGTTCTGCCAGCCGGCCCAACGGGATGCGGCTGAGGATCACTTTCAAATTATCTCCGGATAACACCTCCGACCGGCTAGGTGTTTGGACACCAGTAGGAGCCAGGGCATTGACCCTTATCCCGTGCGGTGCCCATTCCACTGCAAGAGCTTCGGTAAGGTGCGAAACACCAGCTTTGACCCCGGCGTATACAGAGCGCGTGTCGATGGTGCTGCGGCTGAAAGTCGAACTGAGGTTAATGATCTTACCATAGTTCTGGTCACGCATGATGGGCCCCAGAATCTGACAACAGAAGAAGAGGCCCTTGAAACTAATATTGACTGTTTTATCCCAGTCCTCCCCGGTGATATCCCAGGCCGCCTTGTTCACGGTATACCCGGCGGCGTTGACCAGAACATCCAGCCGGCCGAAACGATCTTGGATAAAATTCTTCAGGGCCTGGATGTCTTCGATTTGACAGATGTCCAGCACAAATATCTCGGCCCGCTGCCCGAGATTTTCTATTTCGACCTTCACTTCGTTAAGCTGTGCTTCCCGGCGACTGGCCAAGATCACATCTGCCCCGGCCGAAGCCAGTCCCAGGGACAAATCCCGTCCAATGCCCTCGCTGGCTCCGGTGACCAAGGCCACCCGGCCGGAAAGGTCAAACTTATCGAGATAGTAGTTCATCGCGCGCTTGGGCTTTCGTGGTATGCCTGCCTTTTTCCGGTGTTCTTACCTGCAGGATGGACACCCACCATCAGCTGCCCATCAAAGGTCGCCCACCCCGGAGCAACCGTCACGGCTACCAGAACAACCCCGGGTGCCAAGGTTCGCATGGCTCTTTCCTATCGCTACGCGGGAACACTCTAAGGCAAGGTATTGAAAATGGGCTTGCGATGGATCAACGGCCGGTATGGGTTAGGAACGGACATTGACCGTTCTGGTTTTTATGTCCTGATATACAGCGATGCGGGCGAAAACGCGCTTATTCTGGCATGCCGACTTTACACAAACCGCCCAGGTAAAGCGCTAGTTGCTCTGGCTACTTGGTGTAAAACAGCTTCTTATCTGCGAACGCGCACGAAAAACCCGGCTTTTCAGCAAACAGTTTGGCAACAGCGTCGCCTATATTTCCACTACCGTTACGGTTCCCGGCGTCATCAAGCAAACTGGCGACTTCAACCGTTTTGTATTTGCAGAGCGCGATAATCGATCTCCGCCCCGTATTGTCGCGATTCGGGACGTTATCAACAACGCCGGCATCGACGCACCGCCTACCGACGACATCGATCGTGAGACCTGGCCGAAATTCGTACTCTTCGCCACGGTGACAAAACGTCCAGCTCACGGACGGTTTGACACACACCGTTTGCGACGAATCTTGCACCTACATTTAGTTAAGGTAATACACTGATTTTCTTATTTTATCTTTATGTTTTTACTAACTATTTTATTTTACTCGGCCGATAATCTCGCCATGGCAAGGTACCCTCCAGTTGCGCCGACAGGCGGAATAAGGTGGCCTCATCGGCGAAGCGGGCGACCGCCTGTACCGACACCGGAAAGCCGGTTTTGGTTCGCCCCACCGGCAGACTAATCGCCGGTTGGCCAGTCTGGTTAAACCACACCGTAAACGGCGAAAACGCCGCCACCCGGTCCCAGTATTCGTCGGCGTCGTCGAGCATCATATCTATCCAGCCGAGCTGCGGCGGCAGGTGTCCGAGACCCGGTGTCAGCAACACATCGTAGGTTTGGTGAAAGGCGGCCATGCGCCGGCCCATGGCGTGCATGCGCGCCTGCGCGGTGAACACGTCGTGGCCGTAAACCGTCTCACCCTTCTTGGCCGTCGCGGCGACCACGCGCTCGACCTCACCTTCTTTCGGCAAGCGTCCCTTTGTCGGATGAGAGCGGACAATCTGCGCTGCGTTTGCCGCCATCAAGGTGCGGAAGATGTCCTGGCTTTCTTCGTTGGAGATCGGTGGATCGGCCTCTTCGACGCTGTGTCCCAGACCCTCGAGGACAGCCACGGTCTGGTCGAGAACGCAGCGGTGGTCGCCGTCGGTCGTGGCTCCAGTAGCGCCACCATGGGTAAAAGCGATGCACAGCCGGCCGGGGTCAGCATCGACCTCCTCAAGGAACGGGCGTTTTGGCGGCGGCGCGAAATAGGGATCGCCCGCGGCGGGAAAACCGGTGGCGTCGAGAATGGCGGCAGTGTCACGCACGGTCAGCGACACGGTGTGCTCGGCGACAGTGCCGCCGATGCGCTCGCCCAGCGCCGGAGCAAAACTGTTGCGCCCGCGCGTCGGCTTCAGGCCAACCAGCCCGCAACACGACGCCGGCACGCGGATCGAGCCGAAGCCGTCGCTGGCGTGTGCCGCCGGCACGATGCGCGCGGCCACCGCCGAGGCCGCGCCGCCGCTGGAACCGCCTGGCGTCAGCGCCGGATCCCACGGATTTTGCGTCGGTCCGTAGAATTGCGGCTCGCAAGTGATCGACATGCCGAACTCGCAAGTGTTGGTCTTACCGAAGATCGCCACACCGGCGGCTTCCAGGCGCTTGACCGTTTCGCTGTCCTCGCCCGGCACGACGTCGGCCATGAAGCGACTGCCGCCAGTGGTGGTAATACCCGCCATCGCCGCACCTAAATCCTTGATCAGGTAAGGCACGCCCTCGAGCGGCCCGCCGGGCAACCCTTCAGCGATCGCTTGACGGCCAAAATCATAGAGCTCCATGACGATGGCGTTGAGCGCCGGATTGCGCGCTTGCGCCCTCTCTATCGCTGCTTCCAGCACTTCCCCAGCCGTAGTTTCGCCGCTGCGCACCAGATCGGCCAGACCAACGGCGTCGTAATCTTCGTATTCGGCGAAACCGCCCATGCTGTCCTCCCGCCGTTACCGCTGGCCGCCATATTGCGTCAGCGGTGCGAATTAGTCACTCTCGCATCGATTTTCTGTGCCATCTATCCGCAGTCGGAAACAGCATG
>CAZHBA010000011.1:0-36670 GCA_964530225.1 uncultured Rhodospirillaceae bacterium
GATAGGTGCCACCATTGCGGTAATCGATCCCCACCGCTTCGGCGGCGCTGGACAGGTGGCCCACAAGGCGGCCACATACCGGATCGGCCATCGACACATGGGCGACCAGCCCGGTTTCGAAAAACGATTTGTTCCGCGCGAAGGTGCGGTCGATGAACTGGTCGACAAGAACGAAAGCGCCGGGCGGCAAATCCTCGCGCAACGAACCCACCGCCGACAGCGAGACGATTTCGGTAACACCGGCACGTTTGAGCGCATCGATATTAGCACGAAAGTTGAGATCGCTCGGTGGCACCCGGTGACCCCGGCCGTGACGCGGCAAAAATACCACCGGCAGACCCTCCAGATTGCCAAACATCAGTTCGTCCGAAGGTTCGCCAAATGGCGACGGGACCGCCTGCCAGCACACATCGGTCAAGCCATCGATATCGTAGATGCCGCTGCCACCCAAAATGCCCAGCGTCGGCGGCGTACCGGAATCATTACTGTTGCTCATCGTTGGCCCGACAAAAGTAAAAGCGGCACGGCGATCTGCGTCCGCGTGATAGAAAAGTTACAACGGTTATAAAAAATTTTGTGCCGGCCAGTGACGGAGAAAGTGAGGTTAATTTCACGCGCCATGCAGACTCCCCCTGCTAGGAACTCCTTATTGGCTACCATCACCAGCGCACAGCGTCACGCGGAAAAACGAAAAAGGCCGCCGGTTCTGCCACCGGTAACTTGTTTTTCAGGCAGTAAATGCGTTCAGTGCAGGTCCGACCATATCTTGCGCTTGGTGGCGTAGAGCAAGGCGCTCAACACCAGTAGGAACAGCACAACTTTCCAGCCGATGCGCTTGCGGTCTTCCATTTCTGGTTCCGCCGCCCATTGCATGAAATTGGTGACATCCCACGCCATCTGTTCGACCGTCGCCTTAGTGCCGTCGGTATATTCGACCCCGTCTTCGAACAGCGGCAGCGCCATAGCAATCTGGCCACCGGAGAAATAGGGGTTATAGTTCATGCCATCGCTGATTTCGATGCCTTCCGGCGCTTCATCCTCGAAGCCGGTTAATACCGCGTAAACGTAGTCGGCACCGCCCGGGTGCGCCTTGACGGTCAGCGACAAGTCGGGTGGAAAAGCGCCGTTATTGGCCACTCGCGCCGCATTCTCGTTGGGAAATGCCAGCACGAACTTGTCCGAGGGACGTGCCGGGCGCTGATACATTTCGCCTTCTTCATCGGGCCCGTCGGTGACCTCGTACTGCTCGGCGATCACCTTGACCGCGTCCTCACTCAATCCGAGATCCATCAGGTTACGATACGCGACCTGGCTGAGGTTGTGACATGCCGAACATACTTCGAGATAGACCTGCAGGCCGCGCTGGATCGAGGCAATGTCGAATTCACCGAACAGCCCCGCGAACTTCCAGTCCTGCACCTCCGGGTGCTTGGCTTTGGATGCCGCCAGTGCAACGCCGGTGCTGCCCAGAATAGCCAAGCCGGCAACCGCCGCAACCACAACGGCGCGTGACAATGTGTTACGGACACCCATCACGCCTTCTCCATCGGCCTGGACGCGACCCCGGCCGCGCCTTGTTCATCGCCAATAACTGGTTCGGCAATACTCGTCGGCAGCGGTTTGGTTTTTTCGAACATCCCCAGCGCCGGGATAATCACTAGGAAGTGTATGAA
Organism: uncultured Rhodospirillaceae bacterium; assembly: GCA_964530225.1. Taxonomy (GTDB): domain Bacteria; phylum Pseudomonadota; class Alphaproteobacteria; order UBA6615; family UBA6615; genus CAZHBA01. The sequence continues at coordinate 1,674 of CAZHBA010000011.1, forward strand.
GTACCAGGCGGTCCCAACGTGGCCAAGGTCGATGAACTCAAGCCACTTGATGTCCTCGAACACCTTTGCGTTCGGCGAATGGCCGCCGACAAATCCGAGCAGCAGGCAATCCAGCGCGAAAATCCAGAAAAACCACTTATACAGCGGACGGAAGCGAGCGCTGCGAACCTGCGAGCGGTCGATCCAGGGAAGCACAAACAAGATAAATATTGACCCAAACATGGCGATAACACCGCCCAGCTTGGCGTCGATAAACCATATGTCGAAGTCGACCGAGCGGAGGATCGCGTAATAGGGCAGGAAATACCATTCAGGCACGATCTCGGCCGGCGTCTGCAACGGGTTGGCCTTAAGATAGTTCTCCGGTTCACCAAAAAAATTGGGAGCAAAAAACACCACCGTGGCGAAAGCGGTAATCCACAGCGCCGCACCAAAGCTGTCTGTTGCAGTGTCATAGGGATGGAAAGGAATGGTGTCCTGCGGCCCCTTTGGCTCGATCCCCAACGGATTGTTTGAGCCGGTGATGTGTAGGGCAATAACATGCAACGCGACGACCGCGAAAATCATGAACGGCAGCAGATAATGCAGCGCGTAGAACCGGTTGAGCGTCGGGCTGTCAACGGCGAATCCCCCCCATAACCAAGTCACGATAGCATCGCCGACCAGCGGAATAGCTGAGAACAGGTTGGTGATAACTGTAGCGCCCCAGAAGCTCATCTGGCCCCAGGGCAGCACGTAGCCCATAAACGCCGTCGCCATCATCAAGATCAGAATGACGACGCCCAAGATCCACAACAGCTCGCGTGGATTCTTGTACGATCCGTAGTACAGCCCGCGGAAAATATGGATGTAGACGGCAATAAAGAAGAAAGTGCCGCCATTGGCGTGGATATAGCGCAACAACCAGCCGTAATTGACGTCGCGCATAATACGCTCCACTGAATCGAACGCCATATCCACATGCGCTATGTACTGCATGGCAAGGAAAACGCCCGAGAAGATCATTATCACGAGCATAAACGACAGAATCGCGCCGAAGTTCCACCAATAGTTAAAGTTCCGCGGTGCCGGAAACTCGCCATATTCTTTTTGTAAATAGGTGAAGATCGGCAGCCGGCTGTCGATCCACTTGACCAGCCCGCCGTCTGAAAACCCGCCCGGTTGCATGTGCGTGCTCATTTATCTTCCCCGCTTAGCCGATCTTGATGGTCGTATCATCGAGGAATTCGTACTTCGGCACCCAGAGATTCTCCGGTGCCGGACCTTTGCGGATACGCCCCGACGTATCGTAGTGGGATCCGTGGCAGGGGCAGAACCAGCCGTTCCAGTCGCCACGCAACTCTGTTGATTTCTGCCCTAGCGGGATGCAACCCAGATGGGTGCACACGCCGATGACGACCAGCCATTCGGACTTGACCACGCGGTCAGCGTCAGCCTCAGGATCGGGCAAATCGCTCTCCGGTGTTTGCTCGGCAATCTTGGTTTCCTCAGGCGTACGGCGGCGCACGAACACAGGCTTTTTCTGCCAGATAACGGTGATCGACTGTCCGACTTCGATCGGTGACAGGTCGACCTCGGTCGTCGACAAGGCCAACACATCGGCTGATGGGTTCATCGAGTGAATAAACGGCCACAGCGCCAAGGCTGTACCGATAGTGCCGAAAGCACCAACTGTGAGATACAAGAAATCTCGCCGACTTTCTGGCTGTCCGCCGGGCTCACTTGCATGATCGGTCATCAGAAAATTCCCTTTTCTGAAGCGTGCCGCGCGGTGCGCCACAGCTTCCCCCCGTTTCTACCGCTGCATTGGCGTATCACGAGCGCAAACGCAATGTGACACCGTGCCGCAACAAATATTTTAAATCCGGCTGATGTCTTTGACAGGTCAATGCGAACTCCCTATCCAAAGCATTAACCCCGAGACCACACCGCATATAGTCGAAATACCATTGATTTTCTAGGTCTACGCTCAGCAACGCAAGTCACACATTTCGCCAATGCAAACACAATCTGGTTAACCAAATGCAACTCGCTCTTTATCAACCAGACATCCCACAAAACACCGGTACCATGCTGCGCCTGGCCGCGTGTATGGGGGTCGTGGTGGACTTTATCGAACCGGCCTGGCGAGCACGGGCGGTTAATCTTGTTGACGACACGGGCCAGCGACAACTATGTGGACTTTCGCTTCGCCCGCGATGACACGCTGATGGTCGGACGCGAATCCGATGGGGTGCCAAACGCTATCCACAACTATGTCGACGGCGCGGTACGCGTTCCCATGGTGCGGCAAATGCGCTCTCTTAATGTAGCCATTGCCGCAGCTATGGTATTGGGGGAGGCATTGCACCAGACGAATCAATTGCCGGACACCAATTGAATGCCTTCATCAACGGATCAGGACACCACCAGCGACCGTCAGGCCTTGGCCGCCGAATGGTTCGTGTCCCTGCGCGACCAAATTTGCGCGGCCTTCGAAGCGATCGAAGACGACCTGACTGGCACCTTCGTTGACCGGCCACCGGGACGTTTCGAACGGACGCAATGGGACCAGCCCGATGAAGGCGGCCAACCCGGCGGCGGCGGCGTAATGTCGATTATGAGCGGGCGCGTATTCGAAAAAGTCGGGGTCAACGTGTCCACCGTTATGGGAACGTTCTCGGAAGAGTTCCGCGAACAAATCACGGGCGCCCAGGAAGACGGACGATTTTGGGCCTCGGGAATTTCGCTGGTCGCCCATATGCACTCGCCGTTGGTCCCTGCCGTTCACATGAACACGCGCCACATTGTCACCACCAAGAGCTGGTTTGGCGGCGGCGCCGATCTGACGCCGATATATCCCGACGAGATGGACACTACGGAATTCCATGCGGCGCTGCAGCGGGCCTGCGATAGTTACAATCCGGGCTACTACCCGCGCTACAAACAATGGTGCGACGAGTACTTTTTTCTTAAGCACCGTGACGAGCCCCGCGGCGTCGGCGGAATTTTCTATGACAATCTGGATACCGGCGACTGGGATACCGATTTCGCCTTCACCCAAGCGGTCGGCAGGGCGTTTCTGGATATCTATCCATGCATTGTCCGCCGCCACATGGACGAGACCTGGACCGAAGATCAACGCGCCCACCAACTGGAACGAAGGGGCCGCTACGTCGAATTCAATCTGCTTTACGACCGAGGTACCCAATTTGGCCTCAAGACCGACGGCAACGTGGACGCAATCTTGATGTCTCTGCCGCCGCTCGTTACCTGGTCGTGACAAACTCCACCTATCGATAAGAAGTGCCACACCGCCAACCGACCCGTTGTAGCTCGCAAATAGTGCACCACATGGCGAATTAGCCCTACGCCCTCTACACTGTGGGTAATAACGTTGTTGCAGGGATAGTAAAGAGTGGTTTCATCTTTGGAAGATTGACGCGCGCTGGGTTTGTTGGGCTTACGCTTTTGGTGCTAACCGCATCCACGGGCGCCTACGGGCAGACGCTCCGATCGAGGGTTTCTGTGGTCATTTCCAAGGCTCCAGCATCGCGGAAAACAAAGACAGTCTGTATTTCGGCATCACCATGCGCGATCTCGATGCCGCCATCGAGGCCAGCAAAAATAACGGTTCCATGGTTAAGTGGATTACCGTCGTGCGCGGTTCCAACGGCGCACGGGTCAGCGACGACATTAAACGCCGCGAAGTGCAAGAAAGTTTCACCCCTTTTGATGATAAGGAAGGCGTGTTTGTATTGGCGTCCAAGGGTGGCCTGTTCCAGAAATCCGAATTGCCCAATCCCGTGCGCGGTGAGCCCATGCGCTGGGAGACGGTGGAAAAAGGCGCGATGACGATTTATTCGATGGTAATCAGCAACAATGGCGGGTCAGAACCCAAGTCTACCGACGCACCCTGACCAAAAAAGGCATGGATATCTCGTGCCTGCGCATGCGCAACAAGACCATCGAGGTAAAAAATGGAAGGCAAGTTGGTCCGCACCAAATAACACGCGGCTATTTGCCCGGGGTCAGTTCGTTCAATTTGGCGAGACACGCCTCACGGTCAGCGGCAAACCCGCCAGCGATCCACCACTCCTCGACTTCCTTTAAATAGTCGCCGACAGCCGGCCCCGCCTCGACACCTAGTGCCAAAACGTCGTTTCCTTGCAGCGAAAACGCCGGCGGCGTCCATTCATCGGGAAAATTATAGAGCGCTCGCCATACATCGGTGATGTAGCGATCCTGGGGTGTGCCGATGGCGATTTCCTCCGCCCAATCGACAAGCACCCGGTCGCGCCACAAATCGGCACCGAGCTGATACATCGTCACCTGCCTCGTCTCCGTGCTCATCTCCCAATTAAAGCGGTGATCAGTGGCGACAAGCTCGCGCAAGCGGACCCTGTCCGCATTGGACAGCCGGAAGCGGTCGGCAATCACGTCGGCACCCGTCCCATCGACTTTAAGACCGGCCGCCAAGCGCCGCAGTGGATCAGCCTGCCCGACGACGCCCTCGACTGTCACCAACGCGGCCAACCGGCCGATCTCCTGGGCTTCGGGCAGGAAATGTTGGAGGACGCCATTCGCCGACATCAAGGTCATCGTGGTAGCTGGGTCAGCGGTGCCCATCAGTTTAAAGGTCTCGGCGGCCACCCGTTCTCCCGATAGAGTCGGCAACAGGTTGGCGAGTTTTGCGCAGACGGCAATCGCCTCCTTGTCAGGCGGCGGCACGCCGAATTGCGCGTAGAAACGGAAAAACCGCAACAGGCGCAAAACATCTTCGAGTATCCGCTGTTCCGCATCGCCGATAAAGCGAATCCGCCCGGCCTTCAGATCGGCAAGCCCGCCAACGGGGTCATAAATAGTACCCGAGTTGTCAGCGAACAGCGCGTTAATGGTAAAATCGCGCCGATGAGCGTCAGCTACCCAATCGTCCGTAAAGGTAACGGTGGCGCGCCGTCCATCGGTATCGACATCAACCCGCAATGTAGTGATTTGGAAATGGCGTCCCTCGATAACCGCCGTGACGGTTCCGTGCACCAGGCCTGTCGGCACGACCTTCAGCCCGGCAGCCTGCAAGCGTTCGGACACAACTTCCGGCGCCAACACCGTCGCGATATCGATGTCGCCCGCCTCGCGGCCCAACAAGCTATCGCGCACGCAGCCGCCGACAAACAGCGCCACCAGGTCAGTTTCATCACCGGCATTGAGCGCCGCCATCACCGCCGTGGTTGCGGACGCCGTTATCCACGGCTGCGGGGAAATCTTTGTAACCGGTTCCATCTGCCGCCGTCGGTTAATTATCGATGACAATTATCGCCACGCCGCCTTTTCACCGCTCAAGACTTCGTAGAGATTTATCAGCATGCCGGCCGTCGCTCCCCAAATGTAACGGTCCTCGAAAGGCAAAAGGTAAAAATACCGCAACCTTCCATAGAAGGACCGGCTTTGGCGATGATGGTTGCGCGGGTTAAGCACGAACGATAACGGCACTTCGAACGCGCCGGCGACTTCACCGGGGTCGAGGGTAAGGTCAAAGCCAGAACGCACCAGGCCGACAACTGGAAATACTTCGAAGCCGGTGCGCACCTCATAAACGTCGAGATCACCGATCACGTTGACAAAATCTGTGGCCAGGCCGATTTCCTCTTCGGCTTCGCGCAGCGCTGCCTGTTTTGGCGTTTCGCCGTTGCCCTCGATGCGACCGCCGGGGAAGCTGATTTGGCCGGCGTGCTTGGATAGATCGGCTGATCGTTCGGTCAGCAGCACGGTAAAGCCATCGTCGCGCTCGACCAGCGGTACCAAAACAGCCGCCGGGATTAAGGGCGGTTTGGGCCGCATATCAGCATCGTTCAAATCATGGTCGCCCCGGCGATTTGTGCCAGGACTTCCGCCGCAACCATTGGACTCGTTACCGGGACCATTCCCGTTTGGTATCGGCGTGTCGAGCGGCGTCTTGTCATGTAGCATTTGGCGTATCGCCGCACCCGGCGCGTGGCGCCGACCAAGGTGGCTTTGCGCCGCTGAAATTCGCGCGATAACCTGTTCTCGGGTCAAATGCACGCTAGCTATCGTCATCGTCGAAGCCACGCCCGAGCTCGAAAAATACCCGCGAACTCCATACCCCCAACACATCATCGTCTTGCCAACTCACCGCCAAGTTGGCCAGTTGGTAATAGACTGAGCGTACAATAAGGGCATCGAGGCCATCGCGAACGTGGATATAGGGCGAGGGTTCACCGGTATCCGCGTCCATTTCCACACGAATTGGATGGTCACGACCGGCGGTCACAGTTTCGTCCAGGTTTGTGTGGAAGGTCAGCGTTTGTGATTCGCCCGAGCCAGAGATATCTAATGCGACAGCCACAAAGGGAGCATCATCGACGTCGATACGCCCCCTCTCGACCGGCGTTTCCAGCCAAAACTGCCCGCTTGCATCGCGTTTCAGGACCGATGAAAACAGCGTCACCAACGGTTTACGCTGAATTGCCGAGCCGCGATAATACCACGTTCCATCCCGTCCAATGCGCATATCGAAATGGCCGCAATCGATCGGAACACGCCGAGAACCGGGAGTTTTTCCGTCTCGAATTCGCGTGGCAAGAATATTTGGATTAGCAGGATCAGAATTCATCGTTCAGTGTTTGCCAAACTAGGAGCCGCTCCATGCCCATCGAAGGCCTGCCGCAATCTAGCGTCGGCACCCTCGACGAGGCTTACGGCCAGATCGAGCAGGTCGGCGAGCAATTGGACCGCGTTCGCACGAGCATTGGTCGTGTGATCTTTGGCCAGGCCGATGTCGTCGACGAAACTCTTATCACGCTGCTGGCTGGAGGTCATCTTCTGTTGGTCGGCGTTCCGGGTCTGGCCAAGACACTTTTAGTCGAAACCTTGGGAACCGTCGTCGGCTTGGATAACCGGCGAATCCAATGCACCCCCCGACCTGATGCCCGCCGATATTATCGGCTCTGAAATTCTCGACGAAAGCGAGCCCAGTAAGCGATCCCTTCGCTTTATTCGCGGCCCAGTATTTACCCAACTGTTGATGGCCAATGAGATCAACCGCTCCAGCCCGCGCACCCAGTTGGCGCTACTGCAGGCGATGCAAGAGAACGAGGTTTCGGTCGCCGGTCACACCCATAAACTTCCGCAACCTTTCCATGTCCTCGCCACCCAAAACCCTCTCGAGCACGAAGGCACCTACCCCCTGCCAGAAGCGCAGCTCGACCGGTTCCTGTTGCAGGTGAATGTCGATTACCCCGATAGCGATGCCGAGCAGGAAATACTGTTATCGACCACGGGGCTCAATGAGACCAAGGCCGAAAACGTTATCAACGCGGCGCAACTACAGTCGGCGCAAAAACTGGTCCGCCGTCTGCCGGTCGGCAAAAGCGTCGTCGAAGCCGGTCTCTATCAGCTCACAGAGGGCGAGCGATCAACCCTGGCCGGTGTGTCGGTGCCCTGAACTCAGTCGAACTGAGCGACGTCACCGCGACCAATACTGCCCTGCGGCCGCTGGCCAACGCTACCGGTGGCGGCGTCGCCTGGCTAGCCGGTAGTTCGGTTCCCGACATCCGGCACAATCCGCGCGGACGCGACATGGCCAATGTCGGTCCAACCGCTAGCACGCAATGGCTCGCATTCCAATCCAATAGCGCCTTTACAGTGACCGACATCCGCGCTCTGCCGCTGTTACCCGCCTTGCTGTTGCTGTTCCTGACGGCGGCGGCACTGCTTCTGGCCTGGCACCGCGAGGGCCGCTGATCAAAAATCACCCGGTTATGCGATATGGTTTTACCGCCGATCTAGTGGTAGCTAAAACGACGAATCTGGCCCCTCGAGGAACTCAAGCTCCTCGGTGGTACTCTCCCGCCCGAGAACTTCGTTGCGGTGGGGAAAGCGGCCGAAGCGAGCGATGATGTCGCGGTGTCTGATCGCCGATTCGTAATTTTTCTGGTTAAACTCATTACCACCGTCGTTATTTTTTTTCGTCAGCTCGACGCTACGCTCCTGATCGGCTAGCACTTCGCTGTGCATAAAGGGCAAATACATGAAGACCCGCTCGGTCTTGTCGAGTTCTTCATCGAAGCCTTTTTCCAGTGCCAGCCTGGCGATAGCCAGCGCGTGCACGTCCGCCGACCAGGCCAGCGGCGACTCCCGATAGAGATTGCGCGAAAACTGATCGATTAAAATGATCAACGCCAGGCATGAGCGCGGCGCCTCGACCCAGCGCTCGAGCCTGCCATCGCGCGCTTGATGCGCCAGTTCGCCGAAGTGGTTTCTGATTTCCTCATCGAACGCCTCTTCCTTGCCGAACCACTGATCGCGGTCGTTCTCCACGAACCAGAAACTGAGGACGTCGTCGGGCGTGATTGCCATCGTGCGCTTACCACTCCTTTACCGGAATTTTACGCGACCAAACTATACCAATCGACATCCACCACCGATGGACTATTTATAAGGCCTAGACAATGGTTGCCGCCCGTTTATTTTTTACTCGAAAGATTTATACCAAACCCATGCTAAGCCGAGATTCAATCCGCGACGGTGTCATATACAAAATGCTCCAGCAGCATCAACACCTCAACGACGCCGTGCCGAAGACTACCGAAGAACGTGCAGCTTCATTGCAAGCCACGCTGGCCGGCGCGCCCGCCGGCACACTGAATAGCCCAGAAGATGGCGACGTGTGGGTGTTCGGCTACGGATCGCTGATTTGGAACCCGGCATTCCACCACACCGAAAAACGCCGCGGCAGGATTTACGGCTACCACCGGACCTATTGCATTTGGACCCATTTGGGCCGCGGCACGCCGGATAATCCTGGGCTAATGCTGTCGCTCGACCGCGGCGGTTCGTGTTGTGGCGCGGCGTTTCGCATCGTACCGGACAAGCTCGAAGAGGAACTATCCATCCTGTGGGCGCGTGAAATGGTGCTCGATAGCTATGTGCCGACCTGGGTCACCGTTCATACCAGCGACGGACCCGTCAACGGGCTCACATTCACCATCGACCGCAATCATCAGCGCTATGTGGGACGCCTGCCACCAGACGTTATCGCCGGCCACCTAGCAACCGCCGAAGGCTATCTCGGCAGCTCGGCGGAATATCTGGAAAACACGGTGGTTCACTTGGCAGAGCTCGGTATCCACGACGCCACCCTCACCGATCTGCATCGGCGGGTCACGCGGCTACGCACGACGGAGCGCGGCGGCTAGAAAATGGCTGGGGCGGCAGGATTCGAACCTGCGGTACACGGGATCAAAACCCGATGCCTTACCACTTGGCTACGCCCCAACAATCGCTCGATTCGTTCCGCAATATCGGTCTTCGTGCCTTGCATCGCAAGAGTCTGTGGTAAACCTTCTCGTGTCGGCTAAAAGTTAGGCTTCACCGGTGTCGAGTCCAGTGTCAAGCTGGGTCGCCGCGACCCACCAATCCGAGTTATCACGCCCCAGCGCCTCGGCGGCAGCCCGTGCCGTCGACTCTGTTGCGAAGAGGCCTAAACAGGTAGCACCGCTACCGCTTAGCCGCGCCAACAGGCATTCGGGCTGAGCATCTAACCGGGCCAATACGTCACCGATCACCGAACACAACGTCAGCGCTGAATCAGTCAAATCGTTGCGGCATGCCGCCAATTGTTGGGCGAATTGATGTGGCGCGCTCGACCACTCTTGAGTGGCGGCAGGCGGGCTAGCTGATGTGTACGGAGTGGCATCAAAAACTTCAAAAACTTCGGCAGTGGAAACAGCAAAGCGCGGATTTACCAGAACGGCATACAGCGGCGCCATCGCGCCCGGCAGCGATAGCTGGTCGCCGACGCCGCGTACAAGCGACGGCCGGTTGGCCAGGCAGACAGCGAGATCGGCGCCGAGCTCCCGCGCCAGCGAAGACAATTGTTCCGATGGTAGGTCGACACGCCACAAACGCATGAGCGCGCGTATCGCCGCAGCCGCATCGGCCGACCCGCCTCCGATGCCGCTGGCGACGGGGAGGTTTTTTTGTACTTCGATGGTAGCGCCAGCCGTCACTCCGGTCGTCTGAGCCAACAGGGTCGCCGCGTGCAACACCAAATCCTCGGCGACCGGCGGTAAATCACCGGCCATAGGGCCCGAACGCGTCAGGGAAATATCGGTGCCAGGTGACACAATCACTACGTCGCCGACATCGGCGAACACCACCAGGCTGTCGATCGAATGCTTGCCATCTGGCCGCCGGCCAACGACGTGCAAAAACAGATTGATCTTCGCCGGAGCCGCCTCCCGAAAGGCGTCCGCACCGTTGCTCAAGAATTTGCCCCCTGCAGGCTAATATTGGGATGCGTTAGATATCGCGCCGCTGGTCTTCCGGCAACAGCTGCGGCAATTGCCTGCCCTGCAACTTGTCGCGGATAATCTTTTCGACATCAGCGTTGGGTTCCTGCAACAGCGCGCGCTTCCATTGGAACCGCGCTTCATCGCGACGGTCGGCGAGCCAATAGGCGTCGCCCAGATGGTCGTTGATGACAGGATCGCCCGGTTCCAGCGCCACCGCGCGTTCGAGATGAGTCACGGCATCCGGATAGTTGCCCAGCCGGTACAGCACCCAGCCCAGCGAGTCGGCGATGAAACCGTCCTGCGGCCGCTGCGAAACCGCCTTCTCAATCATCTTTTTCGCACGTTCCAGGTTCAGCCCTTGCTCGACCCAGCTATAGCCAAGGTAATTGAGAACCAAGGGCTGATCGGGTTCGAGCTCGAGCGCCTTCAGTAAATCGCTCTCCGCGCGGTCCCATTGCTTGGCGCGTTCCAAGGCGATTCCCCTAGTGTAGTACAAGCGCCAATCCACATTTTCGCCCGACCGTTCCTGCGCCGTATCGTACGCCGCCACCGCCTCGCGATAGCGTTCGTCGATGCGCAGAAAATCGCCAAGCGCGCGTGCCGCGTCCGGGCGTTCGGGCCTTTCGCGAATCATGGAGCGTAACAGCCGGACGGCCTTCTCGATATCATCCTGGATGCGGTAACCGTCGGCCACGTTGAGCCGTGCGTACCAACCGTAGGGCGTCGCCGGATCGATGCCGCTATACGCCTTCATCGCCGCTTCGGTCTGTTCTTCGCGCTCGAAAACCTGGCCCAGCAAATACAGCGTCGGCGGGGACTCGGCCCGCAAATGCAGCGACATCTGGATCATGACCAGCGCCTGCGTCCGCAACCGCTCGCGGTTCAACAGATTAGCGACGGCGTGCAGCGCCTCGGCCGCACCTTCGCCAAACGTCGACACCACCGGCGCGGGCACCTTGCCCTCGGCTAGCGCGGCGCGCGTCGGGTCGATCAACAATGTGCGCGGGTGCGACAGCGTAAACGCCTCGACCAGGCGCACTGCCTTTTCATGTTGATTGGTGCGCACCAGCAATCCGGCATAGGCCTCGACCAATTGCAGGGCTGCGGAATCGCCAGACGCTGCGACACCGCGCTTGAACGCCGCTTCGGCAGCGTCGGGTCGGCCCGATAAATCGGCGATCATCCCGGCGTGGAGGCCGGTTATCGGGCCGAGGCCGTTGGTCGATGTGAGGTTATCCAGTAGTGCCAGCGCAGCGTCGGTGCGGCCATCGCCGGCCAGCGCCCAGGCGCGCATCAGCGGCACAACGATGCGCTGAATACCGGTGAGCAAGATTTTATCCAGCCGTTCGAGGGCCTGGCGATACTCCTCTCCTTTGATCGCCCTCACCGCCAGCGTCATGTTGGCCAGGGGATCGCGTTCGTTTTCGGCTACCACCTGTTCGGCTAGTTCAGCGGCTTCTTCAATGCGTCCCACGCTCGCCATTAACAGGTGGCCACGCCGCACGATATCCTTTAGTTCGGGGTTCTCGGCCAGTACCTCGGCGGCGAACGATGCCGCTGCTGTAAAATCGCCGACAGATTCCGCATGCCGCGAGGCCAGGAATTTTCCGTAAACGGTTGCGCCGACCTTTAGCGGCGTGCCGGTCAAATCGGGTTGTTCGCTTAGCGGTGCCTCCGCACCCGATGTCGCCGCGGCGGCTATCGGAGCACTAACGGCTAAAACGATAGCGCCTATAATAACCGCTAATAATGTCCGCATAATCGATCCCAATGTGGAGTACACCGGCTAATTATCGACCGGTCATAACCTCGCCAACAGTTTACCCGAGGTACAATCGCACCGCCATGACACGTTTTCGTTAAAAATCGAGCTCGCTACGAATCGGCTATCCCTGTCAGTCGCCTAGTACCGCTTACATATTGGGATAGTTCGGTCCACCACCACCTTCTGGTGCTACCCATACAATATTTTGAGTCGGATCCTTGATGTCACAAGTTTTGCAGTGGACGCAATTTTGCGCATTGATTTGCAAGCGTGGGTTCAATCCGTCGTCGTCGGTTAGTATTTCGTAGACACCGGCCGGACAATAGCGCTGCTCCGGCGCGTCGTAGCGTGCCAAATTAATCTCGACCGGCACCCTGTCATCCCGTAGCGTCAAGTGGGGTGGCTGGTTTTCTTCGTGGTTGGTGTTAGAGAGATAGACGGAAGACGGCTTGTCGAAGCTCATCTTGCCATCGGGACTGGGATAATCGATGGGCTGGTATTTGTCCTTGCTACCAAGCGTTTCGTGGTCGGTGTGGCCGTGTTTCAGGGTCCACGGCGCCCGCCCGCGCAAAATCACCTGGTCTATACCCGCCATCAAGGTGCCGCACCGCAAACCAAACTTGAAGGAAGGCCGAAAGTTGCGGGCGCGGTACAATTCACGGTAAATCCAAGATTGCTCGAAGGATGCCGCATAGGCGTTGAGTTCAGCCGCCGGAACGCCACCGTCGGCCTCCGCTATCGCGCCAAACGCCGCCTCGGCGGCTAGCTTGCCCGACATCATTGCCGTGTGCGAGCCCTTGATCTTGGGTACGTTTAGGGTGCCGGCCTCGCAGCCGATTAACACGCCACCGGGGAATGCCAGCTTGGGTAGCGATTGCAGACCGCCTTCGTTGAGCGCGCGTGCGCCATAGGCAACGCGGCTGCCGCCCTCGAAAGTTGGACGGACCGCTGGGTGGGCCTTGAACCGTTGGAACTCGTCGAACGGCGACAGGTGGGGGTTTTTATAATCGAGGCCAATGACGAAGCCAACGGCAACCTGATTGTCCTCCAGGTGATATAGGAACGAGCCGCCGTAGGTTTTCTTATCCATCGGCCACCCCGCCGTATGGACGACAAGCCCGGACTGGTGCTTCTCGGGCGCTACCTGCCACAGCTCCTTGATGCCGATACCGTAGGTCTGCGCTTCGCACGCGACGCGCAGTGAATACCGCTCCATCAGCTGCCGGCCTAACTGACCGCGGCAACCCTCGGCAAAAAAAGTGTAGGCGGCGTGCAACTCGATACCCGGCGTATAATTGGGTGTATGGCTACCGTCGCTGGCGATGCCCATATCGCCAGTGGTCACGCCCTTGACCCTGCCGTCGCTGTCGTAAAGTACTTCGGTGGCGGCAAAACCGGGATAGATTTCGACGCCCAACGCCTCTGCCTGTTCGCCGAGCCAGCGGCACAGATTACCGAGCGAGATGATGTAGTTGCCGTGGTTCTGCATCGGTGGTGGCAATAGAGAGGTCGGCACTGACATCGATTTTTTCCTGGTCAGGAATAGGAATTTCTCCGCCGTCACCGCCGTCGTCACCGGCGCGCCCTGCTCGCGCCAATCGGGTAGTAATTCGTCAAGAACATGGGTTTCCAACACCGCGCCGGACAGAATATGGGCACCCACTTCCGAACCCTTTTCGAGGATACAAACGCCGATGTCCCGGCCTGCCTCAGCAGCCAGTTGTTTCAAACGGATCGATGCGGCAAGCCCGGCTGGGCCCGCGCCGACGATAACCACGTCATAGGTCATCGATTCGCGTTCGACTTTCGTGTATTCGTTTAAGTCTTGATTGGGTGAACCGGCATCGTTCATGAAAACTTCCCCTTACGTTTACCGGCTACCGCGGCAACCGGCGCCGCAACATAATACACAGCGGGATTAACTGCACGAAATAGACCGGTCGGCCGGATTTGTGCAAGTTCCCATGGCCGCAGCCATACAATCTGATACCATTAATTCATGTCTGCCCAATCCAACAACACTACTAACCGCGAACATTTAGTCGCTGCGTTGCAGTGGCAGATCGACGTGGGCGCCGACGAAGCGGTCGCCGACCAAGCGTTCGATCGGTTCGCCATGGCGGCGCATAAACAAAAAGCCATCGCCGATGCCGTGGCGGTAGCCCCGAAACCAGTGGACAACGGCAACACGCCGATGCCGCAACCGACAATGCGATCGCCCACACCGACCTCCCCATTGGTTACCCAGGATGAAGTCGCCGCGAGCGCTCAGTCTTTGGCCGAATCAGTTGCCGATCTGCCGGCACTGCGCGAAGCCCTGGCGGCGTTCGACGGTTGTTCGCTAAAAACGACGGCAACGAACCTGGTGTTCGGCGTCGGCCAAACCCCGGCCGATGTCATGCTGATCGGCGAAGCGCCGGGGCGCGACGAGGACCGCGAAGGCATGCCTTTCGTCGGCGTCAGCGGCCAGTTGCTCGACGTCATGCTGAATTATGTCGACCTCAACCGCAACAAAAATATCTACATAACCAACATTGTGCCCTGGCGGCCGCCCGGAAATCGTAACCCGACAGATGCGGAAATAGCCGCCTGCCTGCCCTTCCTCGCTCGTCATATCGCACTGGTGGCGCCCCGTATCCTGGTATTCCTCGGAGCCACCGCGGCAAAAACCCTACTGGACCACAGCGAAGGCATCACGAAGCTCCGCGGCAAATGGTATGAATATGCCGCACCAGCGCTGGAAGATGCCGGCCTGGCACCGATACCGGCCATGGCGACCCTGCATCCCGCTTACCTATTGCGCCAACCGGCCCAAAAGCGCGCCGCCTGGAAGGACCTATTGAGCGTACGCCAACGTCTCGATACGTTAACTAAATAAGAACGCCAAAAGGATCCAATCTACTCGTCGAGATACCAGCCGGAATTAAGACGCCAATATCGTCGCCAAAGGAAATGCCGAATGCGGTTTTTAGTCGTCAACACCCTTATCGTGCCGCTGTTTGTGGCCGGCACCGCTATGGCGCAGGTGCCGATACCGCGGCCCGTCGAGACGGCGTTGGTCGGCCCGGCGAGCGTGCAAATCCCCAGCTTAGGCGAGGTCGAAGCGGTTCTGTCGGAACCGGACATCAACCGCTACCGTGCCATCTTCGCACTACAGGAAGACGGCCGCTGGTCCGACGCTCTGGCCCTGATAACGCGTCTGCAAAACCGCCGCTTGATGGGCCACGTCCTAGCGCAAAAATACCTGCACCCGACGAAATACCGTTCCAAGTTCAGCGAGCTGCGCAGTTGGATGGCAAAATACGCCGACCATCCCCAGGCGCGCCGTATCCACCGCCTTGCCGTGTTGCGCCAGCCCAAGCGGGCCCGGGCAGCGCAGCCACCGATCGTCAAGCGCTTACGGCCCCAAACTACCGCCGCGCAAAAAGCATCGGAATCGCGTCCGCGTTATTCGCGCGCCAGCACCAAGAAAGGCCGCCGGCTACAATCGAACATCCGCCGCCGCATTGGCCGCGGCTGGCCGACTGGCGCACTTAAACTATTAGACCAGTCAAGTTCCCGCACACTACTGACACCGTCGCAGCGCAGCCAAGCGTTGCGCGATGTCTCCCGCGCCTACTACCGTGCCGGCAAGGATACCGAAGCCATTTTTGCTGCTGACCGGGCAGTCAGGGCCGCGCCGAACGATGCGCCGTTGGCGCGCTGGTGGGGCGGCTTGGCAGCGTGGCGCACCGGCGACGTGGACACGGCGCACCGCTATTTCACCGCGCTGGCAATGTTTCAGGATACGTCCGATTGGATGAAATCGGCCGCTGCCTTTTGGTCGGCACGGGCTTCACTGATCCGCCGCCGACCAGCGGAAGTCACGCCGATGCTTGAGCAGGGCGCACGCTACCCGCTCACCTTCTATGGTCTGCTGTCAAAACGCACACTCGGCGAGCCGCTGCAAATCGATTGGCGGCAACCGCCCTTCAGTAGAGCGGCTTTCCAGGATATTGCCAGAACCGATTATGGCAGCCGCGCCATCGCGCTTATGCAGGTGGGTCTGACGCGCCAGGCGGAGATAGAATTGTCGGGGCTTGCGGCGACCCAACCGGCGCTGCAGCCGAATATACTCGCTTTGGCTAGTCGGGCGAATTTTCCCGCGCTGGCACTCAAGCTAGCCACTACCGCCGACCCATCAGACCGCAACGCGGCGCTGTATCCGCTGCCCGGCTGGCAGTTGGACGACCACTTCGCGGTCGACCGGGCGTTGATCTACGCTTTTGTGCGTCAGGAATCGGCCTTTAACGAACGCGCGAAAAGTCCGGCCGGCGCCCGTGGGCTGATGCAATTAATGCCACGTACCGCCAGTTTCGTCGCCGGTCAGCGTAGCCTGCGCGGACGCAAGAAAGACAAATTATTTGATCCCAAATTGAACCTCTCGCTAGGGCAACGCTATATTGGCCAATTGATGTCCGATAAGTCGATTCCTGACGATTTGTTTCACCTCACCACCGCTTACAACGCCGGTCCCGGCAATTTGCGGAACTGGGAACGTAAAACAAATTACGGCCAAGACCCCCTATTGTTCATTGAAAGCTTGCCATCGCGAGAAACACGCCTTTTCATTGAGCGCGTATTGACTAACTTATGGATATACCGTGACCGGCTCGGCCAGCCGTCGCCGTCGAAGGACGATGTGGCTTCAGGAACCTGGCCGGGCTATCGTCAACTCGATGGCAATGTAGGCGGGAAGATCGCAAATGGGACACGCTAAAGACGGAGCCGCATTTCAGCCGCTCAATATCGCGGTGCTAACAGTTTCCGATACGCGCACAGCAGCTAACGACAAATCGGGCGATGTGCTGGTAGCACGGCTGACCGAGGCCGGACATCAGCTCGCTGACCGCACCATCGTGCGCGACGATATCGACGACATCGCCGCACAATTTCAATCGTGGATCGACGAACCAGCTGTTGATGTCGTTATTTCGACCGGGGGAACCGGCGTCACCGGCCGCGACGTGACACCGGAAGCGCTGGCGAAGGTGATGGAAAAGCACATCGCGGGTTTCGGCGAAATGTTCCGCTGGCTGAGTTATCAGAAAATCGGCACATCCACGGTGCAGTCGCGCGCCGATGCCGGTGTCGCCGGAAGCACCTACATTTTTACTTTGCCGGGATCGCCTGGCGCCTGCCTCGATGGCTGGGACGGTATCCTGAAAGACCAGCTCGATATTCGCCACCGCCCGTGCAATTTCGCCGAGATGCTTCCGCGACTGACAGAAACTGACGCCGCCTAAGCATGACCCGGTTCGCGCACGGTATTTGTCTGTGAGCGCCATGCTACCAGCTGAGCGGATTGCCGCAGTACTGAGCGAGCACTCATCTATACCGGCAATTGGCAGCCACACACTGTCGATACTCACTACCAAGGGTATTTCCCACGACCATTGGCGCATCGGCGACAGCGGCCTGGTGTTACGCGTTTTGCAGATGAGCCAGTGGAACATGACGTCGGATCAACAACTAATCTACGAGGCCACTGCATTCGAGCGCGCAGCAGCGAGCGGCCATTGCCCGCGGCTGCACGGTGTTGTCCAGCCTTGCGAAGGCTTACCTCGCGGCGCCCTTATCGTCGATCTGATCGATGGCCACCCGCCCTGGTTATCCGACGATCTGGTCGCGATCGCCGATGCGTTCACCGCGATCCACCAGTTGCCGGTGCCCCCGCCCGACGAGCAACCACCGTTGCAAATCCACACTGATCCCGTCGCCGCCACGCTGCGGGTAATCGAAGAACAAGCCGCCTACCTCCCCGACGCGCAATTGTCCACTGACGCCCGTGCCATGATCTACGACGAGCTGGTGTGGGCGCGGGCATTCGCCACCCACGGCGAACCCGATATCGCGCTTTGCCTGGTCGGCACCGATACCCATCCGGGAAATTTTTTGATCGACCGGGACGGTAGGGCCTGGTTCGTCGATTTGGAAAAAGCGCTGTACGGCGTTCCACCGATCGATTTGGCCCACGCGACGCTGACAGTTGCGACCGGCTGGGACCCCGACAGCGCCGCCCGCCTTACGACCGATCAGGTCGGTGGATTTTATCGCCGCTACCTGGATCGCCACGACCCGGAAGTTGCCACCAAAATGTCGCCCTGGCTACTACCGCTGCGCCGCCTCACCTGGCTGCGCACCATAACCTGGTTCGCGCGCTGGCAAGCCGCCTGGCAGGGCGGTAACCATCCTGCTTCGCGCGACGCCAAGATGACTGCACACATTGCTGCGCACATCGCCGCCTGCTTCGAGACCGACGCCATCGCCGAAGCCCGCATCGATTGGTTGGAATCCGGTTTGGCGCGGGCGCTGAACTAACAAGAAATTTAGTAAAACCTCATTCCGAACTTGTCGGAGATGAGGGGCTTAATATTTAAGTCAAATGTTCTTGTCTCGACGACAGTTAATTTCATGTTCCGGGGCATCCGCAAAACAAAAATCAACAGCTGTAGTTATTTTCCATCTAGCACCGACGGATGAAGACACGGTTACGGCGACGTGTGCTAGCGTACTTTCGTCATGCTTGCCCATGAACAGCTGATCCCGTTGGCAGTCGTCATCCTGGTCGCGCTGTCGTGCGGCATGATCTTTACGCGGATGCGCCAACCGGCGGTAATCGGTTACATCCTCGCCGGTGTCGTGTTGGGACCAGCTGGGTTCGGTCTCGTGCGTAACGAAGACAATATCGCGCTGCTGGCTGACCTCGGTGTGTTGCTGCTGTTGTTCGTCGTCGGCATGGAGTTGAGCCTGCGGGCGTTCCGCCGCATTTGGCGCATCGCTTTGGCGACCGTGGCGCTACAAACCGCCGGCGCGCTGCTCGTGGTCTGGTTTATCGGTCAGGTGATGGGCTGGCCAACCGTCGCGATACTTCTGTTAGCGTTCGTTCTGGCACTGTCGAGCACTGCCGTAGCAGTCAAGATTCTCGAAGACATCGGTGAATTGCGCACCCGCGCCGGCCGCGTCACCGTCGGCATACTGATCGCCCAAGATCTGGCGATCGTGCCGATGATCTTGTTGCTCGACATCGCTGCTCTTGGTGAGTTTAGCTTTTTAGCCGTCGCGCGCATTATCGCGTCGGTGGCGTTGTTGTTGTTGCTGATCCTGTTTCTCAGCCGGCGCCGGCGCGTCAACCTGCCCCTTCCCGCCATTGTCGCCGGCCATGCCGACCTCACACCCTTGCTCGGCTTGGTGTGCTGCTTCGGCGCCGCGACAATCTCCGGCATGCTCGGCCTATCGCCTGCCTACGGTGCCTTCCTCGCTGGTCTAACCATCGGCAACAGTAATTTGCGCGTCGGCATGCTCGATACCGTAATGCCTATCCAAAGCATCCTGATGATGGTGTTTTTTCTTTCCATCGGACTATTGATCGACTTGTCGCTGGTGTGGGCGAACCTCGGCGTAGTCGTGGTCATGCTATTGGTCGCCACCGTCGGCAAGACCATCGTTAATTTAGCAGTTTTCGCCGCGCTTCGCCTACCCTGGGCGCAAGCGCTTTTGACCGCTTTGGTGCTGTCGCAGGTCGGTGAATTCTCGTTCCTACTCGGCAGCATCGGCTTGGAACGCCAAGTCATCTCGACCGACGAATTCCGCATCATCATCACCGTGACCGCGTTGTCGCTGGCGGTGTCGCCCTTGTGGATGGGGGCGGTTCACCGCCTGCATCGCGTCGCCACCTTCCAGCGCGCCTCGGTGCGCTACGTTTTCCGTATTGCATTCGGCCGCGTGGCCGACCGCATAACCGGCAGTGGCGCCACGGTTGCCCGGTTTGCCCGTAATACCACGAACCTGATTCGCTACCGCATCAGACCTAGCCGCATCGATATCACACCGCCAGTCGAACCACGCATTGAGGACCAGCGGGCGACCTCCTTTCAAAATAGCGACACCGCCGACGACTGATATGCCGGGCTACTCACGAGAGATCGCCGCCGGTGGCAGAGTTGCCGGGGTCGACGAAGTTGGTCGGGGGTGCTGGGCCGGACCGGTGTTTGCCGCCGCAGCGATTCTGAGCCCACGCGCCGCGGCGGCACCAGACCTCGCCAGTCTCGACGACTCGAAGGCGATCAGTAAACGGGCGCGCGAGCAATGCTACGACGTACTGCTACGCGCCAGCAATGCTGGGGAAGCCTGGCTCGTCCTGGGCCGGGCCGAAGTCGAGGAAATCGACGCGTTGAATATCCTCGGTGCCACCATGCTGGCGATGCAGCGCGCCGTCGCTGCCTTGCCGGTCGCGCCGACATCTATTCTGGTCGACGGCAACCGGGTACCCAACCTGCCGTCACCCGCCGAGGCCGTCGTTGGCGGCGACGGCCATGTCCTGTCAATCGCGGCGGCTTCAATATACGCCAAAGTTTCCCGAGACCGGTTTATGGGCGAGCTTGCACAGACCTGCCCCGGCTATGGCTGGGAGCACAATGCCGGCTACGGAACCCGCGAGCACCAGGAGGCCCTAGCTAGCCTGGGTCCAACCCGCCACCACCGTAAAAGCTTCGCGCCAATCAAAAAATTGCTGCCAGAGATCACTACATGTCGTTAACGTGCTGATTTCAAATACTATATCGGCGATTAGCCCAATTTTTTGGTTGACCCGGAATCCCGGATTCTCCAGTGTCCGCCGCCATGCGTCCCCCTGGCCAAGAACGCGCGGAAAAGGCGGCTCCGCGTAACGTCATTCTTAAAGGCGACTGTATCGAACATATGTCGGCACTGCCCGAAGGCTGCGTCCATGCCGTGTTTGCCGACCCGCCCTACAATCTGCAGCTTGCGCGCAAGTTGATGCGTCCCGACAACAGCCGTGTCGATGGCGTCGACGCGGGCTGGGACAAGTTCAACGACCTCGCCGCCTACGACGAGTTTACCCACGATTGGCTCAGCGCCGCCCGGCGGGTGCTAAAACCCGACGGCACCCTGTGGGTCATCGGCAGCTACCACAACATCTTCCGTGTCGGCAGCATTCTGCAGGACCTCGATTTCTGGATGCTCAACGATGTCATCTGGCGCAAGTCAAACCCGATGCCGAACTTTCGCGGCCGGCGCTTCACCAACGCCCACGAGACGATGATCTGGTGCGCCCGGTCGGAGAAATCAAAATACACCTTCAACTACGATTCCATGAAAGCGCTCAACGACGACCTGCAGATGCGCAGCGACTGGCTGCTACCAATCTGCAACGGTGGCGAGCGGTTGAAAAACGACGATGGACAAAAGGCCCATCCGACCCAGAAGCCCGAAGCGCTGCTGCACCGCGTGGTCATGGCGTCGACGAAGGTTGGCGATGTGATCCTCGATCCGTTCTTCGGTACTGGCACCACCGGCGCCGTCGCCAAGCAACTGCAACGCGACTTCATCGGCATCGAGCGCGAACAGGACTATATTGACGTCGCCGAAGCGCGGTTGGCGCGGGTGCGGCCGATCGAGGAGACCTCGCTTCTGGAGACGCCGTCGAAGCGCAACCAACCGCGTATACCCTTCGGTTGGCTGGTTGAACGCGGTCTATTGCGGCCGGGTGAGGTGCTATACGGCCCGCGCCGCTGTTACGCCGCCAAGGTGCGCGCCGACGGCACCATTGTCTCGGCCGAAAACAGCGGCTCAATCCATAAAATCGGCGCCGCCGTCCAGGGCGCCGACGCCTGCAACGGCTGGACCTTCTGGCACCTGGACATCGAGGGCAAATTGGTGCCCATCGACGTACTGCGGCAAAAACTGCGCGCCGAACTCTACTAATCGCCACCGCCGCAAAGTTGCGGAGCCCCATAGTGTCGATAACGTCTGCCTCATAATAAGGGGAGACGCCGCCGCAAGCTGAACCTGCGTATCATCGTTGGCTGGTGCGCATGGTCTAAAAAGACCCCCACCCCAACCCTCCCCCACAAAGGGGGGAGTAACGGCGGTGCGAATTGCGTCGTTAAAGTCCTCCCCTTGATGGGGGAGGATTTAGGTAGGGGTGACGCCGACGGTTTGACCTCAAACGTGCGCCAGGGCGTGGTGCACCACTTTCTTAGTTAGGACCGGCAACGCATGGTCGCCAAGCGAATCGGGCATGACCCAAACGCCGTCGGCCTTGACGCTTTTACGCACCTGAGCTGCCAGCACCGTAAGTTCGAGCCGGAAGTGGGTGAAGCCGTGGCTGACCTGCCCCGGTAGTTCGCGCCACTCAGCTGTGAGGGGCGCTTGCGCCAAATCAACAGGCTCGCGTGTCCCCCAATCACTGGAGGGTACCTCCATCATGCCGCCGAGCAAGCCGCGTTCGGACCGGCGGCGCAATAACACGGCGCCGTCACTGCGCACCGTCCAGAACGCCAAACCCTGGCGCAGTTGCCGTTCCGCCTTGGGCACCCGGTGCGGCAGTTCTTCGGCAATACCCAGGGCTTGCGCTTTGCAGTCCGGCTGCCACGGACACATTAGGCATTTCGGTGACCGCGGTGTGCACACAGTGGCACCCAAATCCATCGCCGCCTGAGCATAATCGCCAGGTCGCGCTTGCGGCGTCAGTTCCGCGGCCAGTGTTCGCAGATGCGCTTTTGCCGCCGGCAGACTTTCTTCGACTGCGAACAGGCGGGCGATGACCCGCTCGACATTGCCGTCAACCACTGCCGACGGCCGTTCGAACGCAATGGCGGCTATCGCCGCTGCTGTGTAGGGCCCGATACCAGGTAGCTCGCGCAATTCCGCTTCGGTGTCGGGAAACTCGCCGCCATGTTCACCGGCCACGGCACGGGCGCATTTGTGCAGATTGCGGGCACGTGCGTAATAACCGAGGCCAGCCCAGAGGTGCAACACCTCGTCGAGGTCGGCCGCAGCCAGATCTGTTATCGCTGGCCAGCAGTCGAGGAAATTGCGAAAATAGGGACCGACCGTAGCGACGGTGGTTTGCTGCAACATGATCTCGCTGAGCCAGACCCGGTAAGGATTGGGCCGGCGGCCACGGCGGGTCTGTGCCGGTGACACGCGCCATGGCAGCCGGCGCGCCTGCCGGTCGTACCATTCGAGCAAGTCCGTGGCACTCGGGTTATCCATTCATCT
Organism: uncultured Rhodospirillaceae bacterium; assembly: GCA_964530225.1. GTDB lineage: Bacteria > Pseudomonadota > Alphaproteobacteria > UBA6615 > UBA6615 > CAZHBA01. The sequence continues at coordinate 24,798 of CAZHBA010000011.1, forward strand.
CCACCGTTGTCGACCATCAAGCGCAGTTCTATCATGCGCTCCTACCATATGTTACAAAGTTCATTTCGGTAAGACCATTTGCCATGCCGCCACGCCAAAGAAAGGGCCTGCGGGCCGTCGCCGCCGAATCCGACCGCGTCACCGCACCGATCCGCCAGAAGCGCGGCTTGGCCGAGGCGGCTTTGATATCAGACTGGCCCGATATCATCGGCGCGGCATTGGCCGCCGAATGTGTGCCCCTGCGCATTACGCGCGGCGCCGGCGGCAACGGCGGCACTTTGCACATTCGGGTTAACGGCGCGCTGGCGCTTGAGTTGCAGCATTTGCAGCCCCAGGTAATCGAGCGCATCAACGGTTATTTCGGCTATCAGGCTATCGGCCGCATCACGCTCCAGCAGGGGCCAATCCGTGAGCACAAACCGGCGGCACGCAAACCCGCCATTCCGCCGTCCGAGGAAGACGCCGCCGCGCTTGCAGCACAGTTAGACAACATCGTCGACAGCGATTTGCGCCAGGCCCTGGATGCACTGGGGCGCGGGGTCCTGAGCCGCAAGCAACGCACGGCGAGAGCCGATGCAAAACCCAAGTGACACCGCCGGTTACCTAAACGCCACCGCAATGGTCTCAGCGCATTTTTTTTGCACACCGAAACCAAAACGTGCTTGCTAAAAATATGGTTAACAAAAAAAAGGAACCTCCGGCCCAGTTCCAGCGATGAGTTTATACCAATTGGGGGAATTCTAATTTTTTAACGGTCGGGCGGCCCACCAGAGGCTAATTCGCACCGTCCAATTACTACCAAACCAGGGATTTTTGGCACGGTTACCTGCTTGAAAAATTTTATGAAATCGTCGAACCATTGGTAGCCGACAACTGATTCGCAGTTCACAATACCACTCGTCGTTCAAAATAGGCTAACAATGGAGTAGCGGGCTAAGTGCATTTTAACAAACTTAAGCTGACGGGTTTCAAATCCTTTGTCGACGGCACCGAGCTGGAGATCACGCAAGGTTTAACCGGTGTGGTCGGCCCCAACGGGTGCGGCAAATCGAACCTGGTCGAAGGCCTGCGCTGGGTGATGGGCGAAACGTCGGCTAAGCAGATGCGCGGCGGCGGCATGGACGACCTTATTTTTAGCGGCACCATCGACCGCCCGGCGCGCAATGTCGCCGAAGTGGTGCTGTCGCTGGACAACGCCGACCGCAGCGTGCCCTCGCAGTTCAACGACGCCGACGAAATAGAGGTTTCGCGGCGCATCGAACGGGAAAAAGGCTCAACCTACCGTATCAACGGGCAAGAAGTGCGCGCCCGCGACGTGCAGATACTGTTCGCCGACCAGGCGACCGGTCCGCGCTCGACAGCGCTGGTCAGCCAGGGGCGCATCGGCGCTGTTGTCAACGCCAAAGCCACCGACCGCCGCCTACTGCTCGAAGAGGCGGCCGGTATTACTGGCCTGCATTCACGCCGTCACGAAGCGGAGTTGCGCCTGCGCGCCGCCGAAACTAACCTAGAACGGCTAGACGACGTGCTAATTACTTTCGACGCGCAACTGACGGCGCTCAAGAAGCAGGTCCGTCAGGCACGGCGCTACCGAAACATTTCGCACGATATTCGCAAAACCGAGTCCGTTGTTTTGCACCATCGCTGGACTGCCACTAGCGAACAGGTCGCTGCGGCGGAAGCCGGGCTCAATACGGCGCAAGCAGCGGTCACCGATGTAACCACGATCGTTAGCCGGGCGACAGTGGAGCGCGAAACCCTAACCGAAGCGGTGGCGCCGCTACGCGACGCCGAGGCCCGCGCCGCCGCCGAATTGCAGCGCTTGACCCTGGCGCGCAACGAGTTGAACGCGGAGGAAAAACGTATCCGTGCGGCAATCAAACAGTGGACGACACGCCGCGACCAGATCGCCGCCGACCTTTCGCGCGAGCAGGGCCTGACCGCCGAAGCAGAAGCGGCATTGGTCCGGTTGAACGACGAGCGTAGCGAGATCGAGCGCGCCTGCGCCGGCGAAGACGAGCTGATCGAAGCGGCCAACAGCGCCCTCGATCAAACCCGCGACCGCACAGCGGCGTCGGAAACCGAACTGGCGGCGTTAGCTGAACAAGTCGCCAACGGCGAAGCGCAGCTCACGGCCATGGATCGCGAGCTTAGCGACCTCGCTGCACGGGCCAATCGCCGACGCTCGCGGCACGCCAACGCCACCGCCAAACGCAATGCGTTGGCGGCCGAGGGTATCGACCCCGCCATTTTGGCCGAGACCGAAGACGCCGTTACGGAAATCGAGGCTAATCTGGCGGAGGCGCGCCGTGAATTGGACGCGGCGGAACAGTCTCGCATGGAAGCGGACAGCGAACGCGAAGCGGCGCGCGAGCTGCGCACCTCCACAGAGGAAATTCGTTCGCGCCTGCATGCCGAAGCCACCGCCTTGCGGGACCTGCTCGCCAGCGAAGCCGACGAGGGTGGTGCCTGGACACCGGTGCTCGACGAAGTCGAAGTATCCGCTGGTTACGAGGCCGCTCTTAGCGCCGCACTGGGCGACGATTTGGAGGCATCAGCCGACGAAACCGCACCGCGCCATTGGCGCCTTCTGCCGATGCTACTGGTCGAACCGAAATTACCCGATGGCACCCAGCCGCTAACCGAGTTTGTCGACAAGGTGGGCCCGCTCGGCCGCCGCTTGAGCCAAGTTGGCCTGGTGGGCAACGCCGAAGCCGGAGCGCGCCTGTCAACAGATTTGAAGACGGGGCAGCGCCTGGTCGATCGCGATGGCAATTTATGGCGTTGGGACGGCTTCGTCGCCAAGGCGGAAACCCGTTCAACAGCTTCGGCAAGGCTTAAGCAACGCAACCGTCTGGCCGAGTTGGAGGTCCGCGCGCCCGAGGCTAATCGCGCTTTTTCGGACGCCAACGCGGCGTATCAGAAAATCGTTGTTGTCACCGCGACAGCCGCCGACAACGAGCGCTGTGCGCGCGAGCGGGTACGCCAGTTGGACGGCAATGTCGCTACGGCCCGCAGCCGGCATACCGAAGTCGCACAGGAGATAAACGCCAAACGGTCGCGACTGGAAGGCCTGCTAGGCACCCTCAGCCATCTCGATACGGAGATGGCTGAGATCAAACAAGCCATACAAGAGGCTCAAGCGCGTCGCGATGCCATTGGCGATGTCGACACGCTGCGCGATGATGCTGCTGCGACCCGCACACGCCTGAGCGAAGCCCGTAGTGCTTTTCAGGCGGCACAGATCGATCATGATCGTCTGGTCCGCGAGACTGACGAACGCCAACGGCGCATTACCGCGATTATCGCCGACGAAGCCTCCTGGAGCGCCCGACGCAACGGCGCCACCGAGCGGGTATCCGAATTGCAGACGCGCGACGCCAGCGCGGCAGGCGAACTAGATGCCTTGGCCGCGCGGCCAAGCAAGATCGAAGTTCAGCGAAATGCGCTAATGGATACCCTAAACGACGCCGATGCGGCGCGCCGTACGGCGGCGGATAAAGTGGCGGTAGCCGAAGGCGAGTTAGCAGATGCCGATAAGTCGTTGCGGGTCGCTGAAGCCCGGCTCGCCGAGACCCGCGAAGATAAGGTCCGCGCCGAAGCCAACGTGGCGCAGGCGGCGCAAAACCGCGGCATCATGCACGAGCGCATCGCCGAGCGCCTGAAATGCGACCCGCAAAACGTTCTGGAATTGGCGGAAATAAAAGAAGGCCACGACATTCCCGACCTCGAGTCCGCCGAGCGGCGCTTCGAGCGACTGTTGCGCGAACGCGACAATATGGGTCCGGTCAATCTGCGCGCCGAGCAAGAGAGCGAGGAATTGGCGGAGAAAATCGCCACCGTTGAATCCGAGCGCGACGATTTGATTTCGGCGATCGCGCGATTACGCCAGGGCATCAACAATTTAAACCGTGAAGCGCGGCAGCGGCTGGTCAAGTCGTTCGAGGAAGTGAATACACATTTCGAGGAACTGTTCATGCGGTTGTTCGACGGCGGTCGGGCCCATTTGGCCCTGACAGAGGCCGACGACCCGCTGCAGGCCGGCTTGGAAATCTACGCCAGCCCGCCGGGCAAAAAATTGCAGATTTTGTCGCTGCTATCGGGCGGCGAGCAATCGATGACCGCGATTGCGCTACTGTTCGCAGTATTCCTGACCAACCCAGCACCGATTTGCGTGCTCGACGAGGCCGACGCTGCCCTCGACGACGCCAATGTCGACCGCTTCTGCCTGCTGCTGAACGAGATTGCGCACTCGGGCGACACGCGTTTTCTGGTGGTCACCCACCACCGTATGACGATGGCCCGGATGGACCGCTTATACGGTGTTACGATGCCCGAACAGGGGATCAGTCAACTGGTCTCGGTAGACCTTCGCCAGGCCGAAGAGATACGCGCCACGGCCTAGATCCATATGTAAAATCTCTTGGTTTTCTGCCCATTTGCGACCAATTAGCGCGGCCCGAAAGCTGCCTTGACTTGCCTGTGACCGGTGGCTACTTTGCGCCCGCCTTCCGGCGTGGATTTGACTAAAGCTGGCGGGGGCCGCAACCAAAGATCACGAGGTCTACCCATGGCCGATCCGGACCGGCCTTCCCCAACCGAAGATCTCCATCGACGCTTGAAGGCTGCGAAGGAACGTACTTCTGGGGGATCGAAAAAACGTTCAGCGGCCTCGTCCTACGCAGGTTCAGGAATGGGCGTTGGCGTAAAAGTCGGCGTCGATCTCGTTGTTGGTGTGGGGGTAGGCGCCGGTATCGGCTGGGGCCTTGACAAGTTGTTGAGCACAGAGCCGTGGTTGCTGGCGCTATTTTGTATTCTGGGGTTCGTCGCAGGTTTGATGAATGTCATTCGAACCGCCAATCAATCATTCAAGAAGCCGCTCAACGACGATAATGACTGTTAGGTAGGACTGGAGAAATTCTCGGTGGCGAGCCCTCTCGAACAATTCACGATTGAACCGATCCTCGATTTAAAAATCGGCGAAACGGACATATCGTTCACCAATTCGTCGCTGTGGATGGCGGTTACCGCGTTGGTACTAATCGTATTCCTGGGCACCGGTACCCAGCGGCGCGCCATGGTGCCCGGACGATGGCAATCGTCGGTCGAATATTTCTATCAGGTCGTCGCCGACATGGTGCGCGACAATGTTGGCCCCCAAGGCCGACTCTATTTTCCGTTTATCTTCAGCCTGTTTATGTTCATCCTGTTCGGCAACCTGCTTGGGCTGATCCCCGGTGCCTTCACGTTTACCAGCCACATCGCCGTAACATTCGCAATGGCCGGGTTTATCTTCGTCGGCGTCACAATCATCGGGTTGATCACCCATGGGCTAAAATTCTTTTCCCTGTTCTTTCCCCACGGTGCGCCGATCGTCTCGGCGCCGGTGCTGATACCGATCGAGATCATCTCGTATTTCTCGCGCCCGATCAGCCTGTCGGTTCGCTTGTTCGCCAATATGACCGTCGGCCACGTGCTCTTGAAGGTGATCGGTGGCGGCGTTGTGGCGCTGGGCGGCTTTTTCATTGCGCCCGGAATCGTACCGTTCGCCTTCCTGGTCGCCATCACCATCCTCGAAGTTATGATTGCGGTCATTCAAGCCTACGTATTTGCCATTCTAACGTGCGTATATCTGAATGACGCCCTTCATCTGCACTAAACCCTATTCGCATTCTGAGATCTTAAAGGAGTAGTAAAAATGGAAGTCGAAGCCGCAGCGCTAATTGGCAACGGCCTAAAACTCGTCGGTGCCGGCATGGCCGCCATCGGCATGGTCGGCGCCGGCGTTGGCGTTGGTCGCATCTGGGCCAGCTACATCGAAGCGATTGGCCGCAATCCGGCCTCCAAGGAAGAAATCGGTGCGTTCATCTGGATTGGCTTCGCAGTCACCGAAGCTATCGCGCTGTTCGCCCTGATCATGGCTTTCATCATCCTCGCCAGCTAGCCGAACCGATACGGTGGCCGGAATAAGCGGGCCATCGCACGATTAACGGAAGAAGCGCGATATGCCTCAATTCGAGACCTCAACCTTCGCCAGTCAGATCTTTTGGCTGGTCGTCTGTTTCGCCATAGTGTTCATATTCGTGTGGCAGATCGCTCTGCCGCGAATTGCAGCCACGCTAGAAGACCGGCAGCGGAAAATCAGCGACGATCTGGCGCGGGCCGGTGAATTGGCCAACCAAACAGACGAGGTCATGGCGACCTATGAGGCGCGTCTAGCGAATGCCCGAGCAAACGCGCACGAGGAGCTGCAAGCCGCAGCGACGCGGGCGGCAGCCGAGGCCGAAAAGAAGAATACGGCTCTGGCGGAAAAACTGGCAGCCGATACCACGGCGGCGCACCAACGCATCGCCGCTGAATCGGTGGCGGCAGCGGATAATGTCGCCGAGATCGCCGAAGACATCGCCCGCCAGGCGGTTGAGCGGCTAATCGGCAACGCACCCGATGGCAACGCGGTTAAGTCTGCCGTAGCGGCATCGGTTCGGGACCGCACGCCATGATCGGCCGGTTACTCGCCTCTATCAGCGTTGTGGTGTTGCTCAGCGGCCTCGCCTTAGCTACCGAAGCCACCGAAAAGGCGCGCGAGAAAAGCTTTTTCGAGAGTGCGGAAACCTGGGTCGCGGTCTCGTTCGTGTTCTTTCTCGTCGCGCTGTTTAAACCGATCAAGAAGATGCTAACAGGAACGCTCGACAAGCGCACGGAAACCATCAAGTTTGAGCTCGACGAAGCCCAGCGGCTGCGCGAAGAAGCGCAGCACACGCTCGCCGAATATCAGCGGAAGCAACGCGATGCGCTGAAAGAGGCCGACGGTATTTTAGCCGAAGCGCGCGTGGAGGCTGGGCGAATCGAAAAAGCGACCGCAGGACACACCAAAGAGCTTTTGCGCCGCCGCGAACAGCAGGCACTGGACATGATCGCCGCTGCCGAAGCGCAAGCCCTGGCCGATGTGCGCGGCCTGGCCGCCGATGTCGCCATCGAGGCCACCCGTCAGCTTCTCACCGATGCAACGGCGAGCGATGGCGGTGACTCTCTAGTCGATCAGGCAATCGAAGACCTGCCGTCGAAGCTGAACTAATCGGCCCTTCGCAGCTGTAATGTAAACCCTCCCCCAGCGGAGTTTTTATTCCGCCGCCTAGGCTTCCAGACCCTCGGGATACCAACGCAACATCGGCTCGCGGGCGGCCATGATCTCGTCTAAGCGGCGGCGCGGCGTGAGCTGGGGCGCACTGGCAAAATGCGCCTGCTCTCCGGCCTTGGCGCTTTCGGCCAAGCGGCGCATGACGGCGATAAAGTCGTCGAGCTCGCGCTTCGATTCGGTCTCAGTCGGTTCGATCAGCATGGCGCCATGGACCACTAGCGGGAAATACATGGTCATCGGATGGTAACCCTCGTCGATCATCGCCTTGGCAAAATCGAGGGTAGTGACCTCTGTGCCGTCCAAAAAGCGGTCGTCAAACAGGCATTCGTGCATGCAGGGGCCGACAAATGACGGCGTCATCAGGTCGGCCAAGCGCACCATCACATAGTTGGCACTGAGCACCGCGTCGCCGGAGACCTGGGCGAGGCCATCCTTGCCATAGCTCAACAAGTAGGCGAAGGCGCGTATAAACATACCCATCTGCCCGTGAAAACCCTTGAGACGGCCGATGGGATCAGCGTCGCCGGTGTCCTCGTCGTTCTCGACTAGAGCGAAACCGCTGTCGCCATGCACTACCCACGGAAGCGGTGCAAATGGCGCCAGAGCGTCCGACAGAACCACCGGCCCGGCGCCGGGACCACCGCCGCCATGGGGTGTCGAGAAGGTCTTGTGCAGGTTGATGTGCATGCAGTCGATGCCGAGATCGCCCGGCCTTACGCGCCCGACGATGGCGTTGAAATTAGCACCGTCGCAGTAGAAATAGCCGCCAGCTTCGTGGATCAGCCGGGCGATTTCGATCATGTCCGGCTCGAACAGTCCGCACGTATTGGGATTGGTAAGCATTACCGCAGCGACATCGTCGCCGAGTTTTGCAGTGAACGCGGCTACATCGACTCGCCCAGCGTCGTTGGCGGGTATTGGATCGACGGTAAAACCGCAACCCGCCGCGGTGGCCGGGTTAGTACCGTGCGCCGATTCCGGCACCAGAACTCGGCGGCGGGCGGTGGCACCGCCCCCTTGGCCACCATCGCGGGCGTCAAGCGCGGCGCGAATGGTCATCATGCCGCATAGCTCGCCATGGGCGCCGGCGGCCGGCGACATCGCCACCGCCGGCATGCCGGTTAATTCTTTCAGCCACCGCGCCGTCACGTCGATCAGCTCGAGAGCGCCTTGCGCAGTCTCCACCGGCTGCAACGGGTGCAGATCAGCAAATCCCGGCAGGCGCACCATTTTTTCGTTAAGTCGCGGATTGTGCTTCATGGTGCACGAGCCCAGCGGATAGGTACCCATATCGATGGCGTAGTTCTTCTGCGACAGGCGGGTGTAATGGCGTACCACTTCGGGCTCGCTCAAGCCCGGCAGACCAATCTCGCTAGCGCGCTCGAGTCCGCCCAGACGGGTTTCGATGGTAGGGACCTCGGGCAGGTCGACACCCGACTGGCCCGGGCTGTTCAATTCGAACAACAGATCCTCTTCCAGTCGCAATCCCTTATGTCCGAGAACCGTATCGATCTTTGGCGACAATTCGGCCTTGCGGGAACGGCTAAGATCGCTCGAACGGGCCATCACAGCACCTCGCCCAGTGCCGCCGCCAGTGCATCCATATCGCCTTCGGCGGTGGTTTCGGTGGCGGCGACCAAAAGAATGTCGGTGAGCTCCGCATCACCGGGTATCAAGCGCGATACCGGCACGCCAGCCAGAATGTTCTTCGCGGTAAGTTCAGAGACCACCTCAGCGGCGTTGCGCGGTAGACGCACCGCGAACTCGTTAAAGAAAGCGTCGGTCACCACCTCGACACCCTTCACATCCGCTAATCGCTGGGCAAGCTGTACCGCACGCGCATGGTTGAGTGCCGCCAGTTTGCGGAACCCCTCTTCGCCGAGCAGCGCCAAGTGAATAGTGAATGCCAGCGCACACAGGCCGGAATTAGTACAAATGTTGCTAGTCGCCTTCTCGCGGCGAATGTGCTGCTCGCGTGTCGACAGAGTCAGCACCCAGCCGCGGTGTCCATCCTCGTCAATGGTTTCGCCGCACAGCCGGCCTGGCATCTGACGCACATATTTTTCACGGGCCGCGAACAGGCCTACATAGGGTCCGCCAAAACCAAGCGAATTGCCCAAGCTTTGGCCTTCGGCGGCGACGATGTCGGCGCCCATATCGCCGGGCGCTATAACCGCACCCAGCGAGACGATTTCCGGCACCACGGCGATCAGCAGAGCACCCTTGGCCTGGCATTGCTGGGCGAGCGCAGAAAAATCTCGCAGATGGCCGAAGAAACCGGGGTTCTGCACCACAACGCAGGCGGTATCACCGTCGATCATGGCGGCCAAATCTTCGCTGCCGGTCAAATCGGCCGCGGCCGATACGATGTTTAGATCGAGATAGCGGGTCTGGGTCTCGGTGACCTCGCGGTAGTGCGGGTGCAGGCCGCCGGACAACACCGCCTTATCACGCCTTGTAATGCGCCGGGACATCAGCACCGCCTCAGCGCATGACGTCGCGCCGTCGTACATGGAGGCGTTGGCCACATTCATTCCGGTGATCAAGGCTACCTGGGTCTGGAATTCGAACAGCGTCTGCAGAGTACCTTGGGAAACTTCCGGCTGGTAAGGAGTGTAAGAGGTCAGATACTCGCCGCGTTGGACGAGGTGGTCAACCGCCGCCGGAACGTGGTGACGATAAGCGCCAGCGCCCAGAAAACTCGGCCCATCGCCGGCAGCCATATTACGGTTCGCCATAGCGGTAATGATCTGCTCGACTTCGAGTTCGCTCTTATGGTTGGGCAGATCGAAACCGCCGTCAAAGCGTGCAGCTTCCGGCACATCGCGGAACAGACTTTCTACCGAATGCACGCCAACCGCCGCCAACATATCGTAGCGGTCAGGTTCAGTTAGCGGCAGGTAGCGCATGTCAGTCCAGCCCGGTGGTATACGTGGTGTAGGCGGTAGCATCCATGAGACCGTCCAGCGCACCGGTATCGCCGACACGCATCTTCACGAACCATCCCGCGCCTTGTGGGTCGGCGTTGACCAAAGAAGGATCGTCCTCTAAGCCGGCGTTCACTTCGGTTACCTCACCGCCTAGCGGAGCGTAAATCTCGCTTGCCGCCTTCACCGACTCGACAACAGCGGCTTCGTCACTCTTGGTAAGGAATTTACCGACGTCTGGCAGTTCGACGAACACCACATCACCCAATTGCTCCTGCGCGTAATCAGTTATGCCAATAGTGGCGATATCGCCGTCGATAGAAATCCATTCATGGTCTTCGGTATATTTCAAATCGCTCATATTTCCCCCGCTTTTGGAAACTAATTACCGCGGTGGTAGTTCAGTTCGACGAATGGCATCGCCGCGACGGCTGCATTTAGAACGCGCCCACGCAAGCTTACCTGAACTTTGGTGCCAACGTCGGCAAATGCCGAATCGACATAGCCCATCGCAATCGGCCGCTCCAGTGTCGGCGAAAAACCACCGCTGGTAATCTTACCGATTTCGTTGCCGTCATTGTCGCTGATCACAGCGTCCTCGCGCACCGGCGCTCGTCCCTCGGGCATCAGGCCAACACGCCGTCGCGTCACGCCGCTGTCCAATTGCTCCAGAATTTTGGCCGCACCGGGAAAATCGGCGCTCTCGCGCCGCCGGCTGGCGACCGCCCATGTGAGCGCCGCTTCGACCGGTGTCGTTATCGCGTCGATGTCGTGACCGTAGAGGCAAAGACCCGCCTCTAGGCGCAGCGAATCGCGCGCACCTAACCCTACCGGCTCTACCTCCGGCTCGGCCAGCAGCCGCCGCGCCAGGCCGTCTGCCGCATCGGCCGGGGTCGAGATTTCGAAGCCGTCTTCTCCGGTATAGCCCGCCCGCGAAACGAAGCAGGCGACGCCATCGACCACCATCGCGGCGGCGCGCATAAACACCAGTTCGCCAGCGCCGGGTGCCAGACGCGTCATTACCGCCGCCGCCTGCGGCCCCTGCAATGCTAGAAGAGCGCGCTCGTCTTCACGTTCTAATTTTACGACACCCGCAAGTTGCTCGGAGATATGGGCAAAATCGTCATCCTTACAGGCTGCGTTGACGACCAGGTAAATCTGTCCTTCGGCACCGGGCTCGCCCGGCCGGGTGATCATCAAATCGTCGAGGATGCCGCCCGCCTCGTTGAGCAGCAGGCTGTAGCGCATAAAGCCCGGCTTCAGACCGCTAATATCCCCGGGAACGAGGCTTTCAATAGCTGCTGCCGAATCGCCACCGCGCAGCACCGCCTGGCCCATGTGCGAAACATCGAACAACCCGGCGGCAGTGCGCGTATGGGCGTGCTCGGCAATAATTCCAGCGGGATACTGGACCGGCATCTCGTAACCCGCAAACGGCACCAAGCGTGCACCTAACTCCTTATGGAGCGCATTCAATGGTGTCGCTTTTAACGATGCGGCAAACGCATCGGGGGCTGTGGCCATGTCACCTCTCCCTGCCTGCAGCAAGGCCTGTCGACGACCCAGCATACTGACGGAGGTGGTCTCTCCCGCGGGGTTTTTCTGACTTTTTAGCGGTGCGACTCTCGCCAACCACCGCTATCGACACTATCTGGCGCAAGCCCAAGGTCAACTAAAGGTACATCCCATATTGTGGATTATCGAGCCCGCTTGGTACGGTTGTAGTCGAGTTGCTCCGGGCTTAACTGAAACCCGACAAAAATATCGAAATCTTCGCCGAGATCGCCGGAGCTTAGCGGAATCTCCTG
>CAZHBA010000012.1:0-20370 GCA_964530225.1 uncultured Rhodospirillaceae bacterium
GCGCAAGTCGGTGCTGCCGGTTGTTGAAGAGCTCAACGGCATGCTGTTCTATCCCGTTCAGTACGAAGGTGAGGAATCTTCGCGTAATATTTTCTACACGGGCGCGGCGCCGAATCAGCAGGCGATCCCGGCGGTCGAGTATTTGATGAGCGAAGATGGCGGTGAGGCCAAACGATGGGTTCTGGCCGGTACCGATTATGTCTATCCGCGTACGACCAACAAGATCCTTGAATCTTTCCTCACCTCCAAGGGCGTGGGCAAGGAAGACATCCTGATCAATTACACTCCGTTCGGCCATTCCGATTGGCAGACCATCGTCGCCGACATCAAGAAGTTCGCCGCCGCTGGCAAAAAAACGGCGGTGGTGTCGACGATCAATGGCGACGCAAATGTACCGTTCTACAAAGAGCTCGGTAATCAGGGTATCGAAGCGGAAGACATTCCGGTCATCGCCTTCTCGGTTGGTGAAGAAGAACTGGCCGGCATGGACACCAAGCCGCTCGTCGGACATCTAGCGGCGTGGAACTATTTCATGAGCGTCGATGACGAAAAGAACGCGGACGTAATCAAGAACTGGCACGCCTTTATCGGCAACGACAAGCGCATCTTTAACGACCCCATGGAAGCTCACTACATTGGCTTTAACATGTGGGTGCAGGCGGTCAAACAGGCCGGATCGACGGACGTCGATGCGGTGCGCCAGGCCATGTACGGCCAGGAGTTTCCCAACCTGACCGGCGGCATGGCGGTGATGAACACCAACCACCACCTGTCGAAGCCGGTCCTGATTGGCGAGATCCAGGATGACGGTCAGTTTGAGACCGTGTGGTCGACCGACGATGTAGTCAAGGGTGATGCTTGGTCTGACTTCCTGCCGGAAAGCGCCAAGCTGACCGCTGACTGGACCTATCCGTGGGTCTGCGGCAACTGCGAGAAACCAAGGTTCAACTAAGTCTGTTCGTTGCGGATGTGCCGGCTCGGAAACTCCGTGCCGGCACATCTATTTTAAAGAAAAAACAAAACAAAGTACTGGCACGGGGCTGGCATAGGGGATGCTCAGGGCAGTGACGCAACACCGAATTACGCCGACTTCGCGCCGCCAAAAGACGCCGTTTGCCGCCCTGGCTGTTCTGCTAGTGGGCTTGTTTGTCGTCACGGCTACAGGGCCAGTAGTCGCGCAAACAAGCGACGATCCGCTTGCTGGTGCGCTGCAATCCCTTAACCAAAAGAGCTTCAAGAAAAAGGCCACGGCCATCGATGCGATGGCTGGGCTTGGCGACACACGTGCTGTGCCGGCGCTCGAAGCGCTCGCTGCCGGCCTGCTATTTGTTCGTAAATCCGATAAGGAAATTGTCATCGGTACGCGCACAGAGACTGGCTATTCGTTGACTAATCCAGTTTCCGGCGCTGCCATCGGCGACGCCGCCAAACGCGACGTTAAGAAGATCACCGTTAACAACAAGCTGCGTAAACAGATTCGCGGTGTCCTCGGCCGCCTGGCGCTATCGAGTGACGATCCTGTGCGGCGCCTAGAGGCGGCCCGTAATATCATCAAGAGCCCCTCTTCGGAATCCCTCGATCTGTTGCGCCAGGCGCGTGACCGCGAGACCGCGGCGAAGGTTCGCGAGGTTTTGGAAATCGGTGTCGCCACACTTGAACTCGATGCAGACGATAAGCGCTTGCGCCTGGCAGCCATCGAGACCCTGTCCCACTCGACCGACCGTGGTATCAAGTCATTGCTCGAGCGCCTGACGCTGGCGAAGGCGGATGGCAGTTTCGCTGAGCCCGACGCCGATGTGCGTGCCGCCGCGCGGACCGCGGTCGACGATATTAATGGCCGGCTGTCGTTGATGGTGATTGCCGAGAACCTGCTGTTCGGCATCAGCCTGGGCTCAGTGTTACTGCTGGCGGCCGTCGGCCTGGCGATCACCTTTGGCGTTATGGGCGTCATCAACATGGCGCATGGCGAGATGATTATGCTCGGCGCCTACACGACCTTCGTGGTGCAAGAAATTTTTCGCTCAATCGTGCCGCCCGACGCATTTGGCTGGTACGTAATTGCCTCGATACCAGCCGCATTTTTTGCCGCTGGGGCGTTCGGCGTTTTGATCGAACGCGGTTGCATCCGTTTCCTCTATGGACGGCCGCTGGAAACCCTGTTGGCGACGTGGGGTATCAGCCTGATTTTACAGCAATTGGTACGCTCGCTGTTCGGCGCCAATAACCGCGAGGTGGCGAACCCGGATTGGATTGCTGGCGCGCTGCAATTGGGCGGGGGCGTTTCGATCACCTTCAGCCGCATCTATATCTTCATTTTCTGCCTTGTCACCGTTGCGCTGTTGGCGGCCTTTATCCGCTATAGCCGCTTCGGGCTTAACATGCGCGCGGTAACGCAGAACCGCGCCATGGCTTCGTCCATGGGCATCAAGACCGGACAGGTCGATGCCCTGACCTTTGCGCTGGGTTCGGGCATTGCCGGGGTTGCCGGCGTCGCGCTCAGTCAGATTTCCAATGTTAGCCCTAATCTTGGCCAGAATTTTATTGTCGACAGCTTCATGGTCGTTGTCTTCGGCGGCGTCGGCAGCTTGTGGGGCACCATCGTCGGCGCTTTCGGGCTTGGCATCGTCAACAAATTCCTTGAGCCGGTGTCCGGCGCCATCCTCGGCAAGGTCGTCGTGCTGGTCATCATCATCCTGTTCATCCAAAGGCGGCCGCGCGGCCTGTTCGCGCTCAAGGGTCGCGCCGCCGAAGTGTAAGACGGGAAGCGTCGTTTCATGGGTCCGCTGACATCGCGTTTAATGGTTCTCGAAAGCCGCCGCGGCTGGCTACTCATGCTGGTGCTCGGCGTGATCATGCTGGTGGTCGTGCCGGTGCTCAATCTGGCGGTGCCGCCGGACTCGTTTTTCCACGTGCGCATGTTCTGGATTTCGATCCTTGGTAAGTATCTATGCTTTGCCATGCTCGCCTTGGCGCTCGATCTGATCTGGGGCTATGCCGGCATCTTGAGCCTTGGGCACGGCGCGTTCTTCGGTCTCGGCGGCTACGCCATGGGCATGTACATGATGCGCCAGATCGGCGACCGCGGTGTTTACGGCAACCCGGAGTTACCCGATTTCATGGTGTTCTTGAACTGGCAGGAACTGCCGTGGTTCTGGTTCGGTTTCGACCAGTTCTGGTTTGCCGCCGCGATGGTGATTTTGGTACCGGGGGCGTTGGCGTTCGTGTTCGGCTGGCTGGCTTTTCGTTCAAGGATCACCGGTGTCTACTACTCGATTATCAGCCAGGCTATGGTGTTCGCCATGATGCTGGCGTTTTTCCGCAACGAAATGGGTTTCGGTGGCAACAATGGCCTGACCGACTTCAAGGACATCCTCGGTTTCGACCTGTCGCTGACGACGACCAGAGTGGGCCTCTATGTTGTCTCGGTGGTGGCGTTGGCGCTGATTTATTTGATCTGCCGCGCGGTCGTCACGTCAAAGTTGGGGCGGGTGTTGATTGCCGTGCGCGACGCCGAGAGCCGGGTGCGCTTCCTCGGCTACTCGGTGACCAACGCCAAATTGTTCGTCTTCACCCTGTCGGCAGCGCTTGCCGGTATCGCTGGAGCGCTGTTTGTGCCGCAGGTCGGCATCATCAATCCGGGCGAGTTTGCGCCGGCCAAATCGATCGAGGTGGCGATCTGGGTCGCTGTGGGCGGACGCGGCAGCCTGTTCGGCGCCATCGTTGGCGCCTTCGCGGTCAACGGCGCCAAGACCTATTTCACCGGCGCGGCGCCAGAAATTTGGTTGTTCTTCCTCGGCGGACTATTCGTCCTGGTGACGCTGTTAATGCCGAAAGGTTTGGTTGGCCTGGCGCAGGCGGTGCGAAGCGGCCAGTGGAAGCGCCTGTTGGCGCCTGGCGGTGGCCAAGTCGATGTCTGAGCTAGCTGCTGACCTTACGCCAGAAATTGGCGACGTACCTGCCGAATTGACCGCGCCGGCGGAGTCGATACTCTACCTCGAAGGGGTGTCGGTCAGCTTCGATGGATTCAAGGCGCTCAACAGCCTCAACTTGATCATCAATCGTGGCGAGATGCGCTCGATCATCGGCCCCAATGGCGCCGGCAAGACGACGATGATGGACGTCGTCACCGGCAATACCAGGCCCGACGAGGGCCGTGTGCTGTTCGACGACAATATCGATCTGACCTATCTCGACGAGACGGTAATCGCTAATTTGGGTATCGGCCGTAAGTTTCAAAAACCGACCGTGTTCGAGAGCCTGTCCGTGTTCGAGAACCTGGATCTGGCGTTGAAGGCCGACCGCGGCACGTTCAAGACCCTGTTCGCCCAATTGACCGACACCCAGCGCGAGGACATCGAGCGGGTGCTAGAGACGATTCGCTTAACCGAACGCCGCCACGATTCCGCCGGCGCCCTTAGCCATGGGCAAAAGCAATGGCTCGAGATCGGCATGTTGCTGGCGCAGGAACCGGAGCTAATGTTACTCGACGAGCCGGTCGCTGGCATGACCGACGCCGAGACCGAGCAGACCGTTACCCTGCTGCAAAAAATCGCCCGTGACCACTCGCTGATCGTCGTTGAACACGACATGGAGTTCGTCCGTAACCTGGATTGCCGGGTGAGCGTATTGCACGAGGGGCGTGTGATCGCCGAAGGGGCGATGGAGGATATCCAGTCGGACCCGCGCATCATCGAAGTCTATCTGGGGCGCTAGGCGATGCTCGAAGCGCGTGACATCGATCTCTATTACGGCGCCAGTCATATTTTGCGCGGCGCCTACATCAGGGCCGAAGCCGGGCGCGTCACCTGCCTGCTGGGCCGCAATGGGGTCGGCAAGACTAGCATGCTGCGTGGCTTGACCGGTCATGTGCCGGTGCGCCGTGGTAGCGTCGAGTGGGAGGGCGCCAACATTACCCGGCTGGCTCCCCACGCGCGGGCGCGGCGCGGCATCGCCTATGTACCTCAGGGACGCGAAATCTTTCCCCGCCTGACCGTGGAAGAGAATTTGATGACCGGCTTCAACTGCTTGCCGCGACGTCCGATGGGATTACCCGACGAAGTGTTCGAGCTATTTCCCGTATTGGCGAAGATGTTGAAGCGCCGCGGTGGCGATCTGTCCGGTGGACAGCAGCAGCAACTGGCGATCGGTCGCGCTCTGGTAACGCAGCCCCGCTTGCTGGTGCTCGACGAGCCGACCGAGGGAATTCAGCCTTCGATCATCAAGGATATCGAGCGAGTGATCCGCCTGCTCGCCGACCGCGGCGATATGGCGATTTTACTGGTCGAGCAATATTACGAGTTCGCCCGCGATCTGGCTGACGAGGTTGCCGTAATGGATCGTGGCGAGATAGTTTTGGCCGGCCCCATTAGTGATTTTGCGGAAGCCGACATTCGACGGCATCTGACGGTATAAGGACGGGAGTAATGGTAGAGGGCTCGGCGGCAGTTAGGTTTTGCGCGCGTGGCGGCACAACCAAGCTTTCGCATCTCTATCAAAGCGATCCACTACGTGTTCTCTTTCCCCGGCCGGAGCCGCGCGAACCGGCCACCGGTGTGCTGGTAACCACCTCGGGCGGTCTTGTCGGCGGCGACCGGATCGATATTGAAGTATCCAGCGGCGAAGGCGCTCAGGGTAGGGTGCTCGGCCAGGCGGCGGAGAAGATCTATCGCTCGGCCGGCGAAGACTCGCACATCAACGTGCACTTGCAGGTCGACAGCGGCGGCTGGTTAGAGTGGCTACCGCAGGAAACTATCGTCTTCGAAAACGCCCGTCTGCGGCGCCTGGCAGTTGCCGACGTAGCATCGGGTGCGCGATTACTAGCGGGTGAAATCGTCGTGTTCGGTCGCACCGCAATGGGCGAACAGGTGACCGGTGGGTTGGTCCGCGAGGCCTGGGATGTCTACCGCGATGGGCGGCTGGTCTGGGCCGACGCCGTGCATGTCGACGAGACGTTGAAGGCGACTCTCGGCGCACCGTCCGGTTTCGACGGTGCGGTGGCGTTTGCCAGTTTGGTCTATGTCGGCGACGATGCGGCGGAGCGGTTGGCCACGGCTCGCGAGTTGCTGGGCATCTTTGGCGGTGATAGCAACCTGCGTGCCGGCGCAACCATTCTTGACGACGTTCTTGTGATTCGCTGGCTGGGCCGCGAAACTCGCCGTCTGCGCGCAGCTTATGGCGGTTTCTGGGCGGTATTTCGCCATAGCGTTGGTGGTTACCCGCAGACCATGCCCCGTCTGTGGGATATTTAGAAGAAAAGAATTCAGGGAGATGATACGCAAATGCTTCTAACACCCCGCGAGAAAGACAAGCTGCTCATCGCCATGGCCGCCGAGGTGGCGCGCCGGCGGCATGAGCGCGGCGTCAAACTGAACTATCCCGAGGCCATCGCGTTGATTTCCGATTACGTTGTCGAGGGCGCACGCGATGGCCGCAGCGTCGCCGACTTGATGAGCGCTGGCGCCGAGGTCATCGGCCGCGATGACGTGATGGACGGTATTCCTGAGATGCTGCACGACATCCAAGTCGAGGCGACCTTCCCCGACGGGACCAAGCTGGTCACCGTCCATAACCCGATCCGATGAGGCGGCGATGATTCCAGGCGAACTGTTCGTCGCCGATAGCGACATTGTCCTCAACCAGGGCCGCGACACCGTCACGCTGGTCGTCGCCAACACCGGCGACCGGCCGGTGCAGGTGGGTTCGCATTATCATTTCTTCGAAACCAACGGTGCGCTTGATTTCGACCGCGCCGTCGCACGCGGCTTTCGCTTGGATATACCTGCCGGCACCGCCGTGCGCTTCGAGCCGGGCCAGACCCGAGAGGTCACTTTGGTGCGCTATGCCGGTGCGGGTCGGGTGTTTGGGTTCAACGGTGCCGTCAACGGCCCGTTGGAGAATTAACGATGGCTTACTCGATAAAACGCGGTGCCTATGCGGCGATGTTCGGCCCCACCGTCGGCGACAGGGTGCGGTTAGCTGACACCGACCTCGTCATCGAGGTTGAGAGCGACCGCACGGTCTACGGCGAGGAGGTCAAATTCGGCGGCGGCAAGGTAATCCGCGACGGCATGGGCCAGTCGCAGACTAGCCGCGCCGACGGTGCCGTCGATACCGCGATCACCAATGCTTTGATCGTCGACTATTGGGGCATCGTCAAGGCCGATATTGGCATCAAGGATGGGCGTATCGCCGCCATCGGCAAGGCCGGCAACCCGGACGTGCAGCCCGGCGTCGATATCGTCATCGGGCCGGGCACCGAGGCGATTTCCGGTGAGGGGCGCATTCTTACCGCCGGTGGCATCGACGCCCATATCCACTGGATCAGTCCGCAGCAGATCGACGATGCGTTGTATTCCGGTATCACCACTATGCTCGGTGGCGGCACCGGTCCAGCGGAAGGCACCAACGCCACGACAGCGACACCGGGGCCGTGGCATCTGGGGCGTATGCTGCAGGCCGCCGAAGGCCTGCCGGTTAATCTTGGGTTTTTCGGCAAGGGCAACGCCACCCAACCCCAGGCGCTGATCGAGCAGGTTGCCGGCGGCGCCTGCGGTCTCAAACTGCACGAAGATTGGGGTACTACTCCGGCGGCCATCGACAATTGCCTGTCGGTCGCCGACGATATGGATGTGCAGGTGGCGATCCACACCGATACGCTGAACGAGTCCGGCTTCGTCGAAAACACCGTTGCCGCTTTCAAGGGGCGCACCATTCACGCCTTCCATACCGAGGGTGCTGGCGGCGGCCATGCGCCCGATATCATCAAGGTGTGTGGCGAGGCCAACGTGCTGCCGTCGTCAACCAACCCGACGAGACCGTTCACCGTCAACACGGTCGACGAACATCTCGACATGCTGATGGTGTGCCACCATCTCGATGCGCGCATTCCCGAAGACGTCGCCTTTGCCGAAAGCCGCATCCGCCGCGAGACCATCGCCGCGGAAGACATACTACACGACCTCGGCGCGTTCTCGATGATCGCTTCTGACAGTCAGGCCATGGGCCGGGTCGGCGAGGTGATCGTACGCACCTGGCAGACCGCCGACAAGATGAAGAAACAGCGTGGGCGTTTGGCTAGCGAGGCTGGGGACAACGACAATCTGCGGGTCCGCCGCTACATCGCCAAGTACACCATAAATCCGGCGATTAGCCACGGTATTGCCGCCCATGTGGGCTCGGTCGAGGTTGGCAAGCTGGCCGACCTGGTGCTGTGGAAGCCGATGTTCTTCGGCGTCAAACCCGATCTGGTGCTGAAGTTGGGCACCATCGCTGCCGCTGCAATGGGCGACCCCAACGCCTCGATCCCGACGCCGCAACCGGTTCACTACCGACCCATGTTTGGTAGCTTTGGCCGCTCACAAACAGAAAGCGCGGTATGCTTCGTCTCCCAGGCGGCTCTCGAGGCGGATATAGGCACGACGCTCGGCCTCGACAAGACGCTGCTAGCGGTCTCGGGGACGCGCATCGTCGGCAAGGCCGATATGGTGCTGAACGGCGCGACACCGAACATGGAGGTCGATCCGGAGACCTACGAGGTGCGCGCCGACGGCGAGCTGTTGACCTGCGAACCGGCAACCGAGTTGGCGCTGGCCCAGCGCTATTTCCTGTTTTAATTATGCGGCGCGTGATGACATCCTGCCTTGCTGGAACTTGGCTCGAGGCCGAAGCGGTCGGCACCGTAACCCTCGACTATGACGACCGGTATCGCCGGCGTATCCGCCTTCACGACGACGAGGGTGAACCGTTTCTGCTTGATCTGGTGGAGGCAGTCCGCCTGGCCGACGGTGACGGATTAGCCGTGAGCGATGGCGGCTATATCCGCGTGTGCGCTGCGGAAGAACCCGTGGCCGATGTGCGCTGCCGTAGCCTTACAGAGACGGCGCGGGTGGCTTGGCATATCGGCAACCGGCACATACCGCTTCAGGTGCTCGACGATGGAGCTCTGCGCATCTGCGATGACCATGTCATCGTCGATATGGCGCGCCGGCTTGGCGCCGATGTGGAGCAAAAAACCGCACCGTTTTCGCCCGAGCCCGGTGCCTATGCTCAAGCTAATGGACATGACCATGACCACTAATCTCACCGTCACCGGTCCCGGCCTGTTGCGCATGATGGCGTGGTTTTCACCGTCGTTTCCGGTTGGCGCGTTCAGCTATTCCCACGGCCTCGAATATGCCGTCGAAGCCGCGCTGGTCGCTAGCCGCGAGACGCTAGTCGATTGGACCGAAGGGGTGATCACCCGAGGCGCTGGGCGCGTCGACGCGGCGCTGTTCTGCGCCACTTATACCGCCATCGTCGACAATGACGAGGCGGGGTTAATTTGGGCCATTGAACGCGGCGACGTCATGCGGGCAACCCGCGAACTCGCGGGCGAGAGCATCGGCCAGGGCGAAGCGTTCGTTGAGACGGTGTGCGTCACCTGGCCGCAGCCGCGACTCGACTGGCTGGTCAAAATAGCAGGCGAGCAGCAGCGGCGGCTTAGCTATCCGGTCGCCGTTGGCGCTGCCGCCGCGGCCCATGCCGTACCGGCGGACATCGCCTTACCTGCTTATCTGCACGCACTGGCAGCGAATCTGGTGTCCGCCGGCGTGCGCCTCATCCCGCTCGGTCAGACCGACGGCCAGCGTGCGATAGCGGCCTTGGAACCGGTTGTGCTTGGTGCAGTGGAGGCCGCATTGATCCGCCCGCGCGGCGATCTGGGTTCGGCGGCGCCGGTCATCGACTGGGCGTCGACCCAACACGAAATCCAATACACGAGGTTATTTCGCTCATGACCACGCCCTTACGAGTCGGCATTGGTGGCCCGGTTGGCACCGGCAAAACCGCGCTGATAGATACACTGTGCAAGCGCCTGTACGCCCGCTTCGAGGTTGCTGCCATCACCAACGACATCTACACCGAAGAGGATGCGCAGTTCCTGATTCGCTCGGGCGCGCTGCCAGCTGACCGCATCATGGGGGTTGAGACCGGCGGTTGCCCGCACACCGCGATCCGCGAAGACGCGTCAATTAACCTCGCCGCCATTGCCGAGATGGTCGAGCGCTTTCCGGCGCTCGATATCGTGTTCGTGGAATCGGGCGGCGACAATCTGGCGGCCACGTTCTCACCCGAACTGGTTGATATAACGATTTATGTTATTGATGTATCAGCTGGTGACAAGATCCCGCGCAAGGGTGGGCCCGGTATCACGCGGTCGGATCTTTTGGTGATCAACAAGATTGATCTGGCACCGCTGGTTGGCGCTGATCTCGACGTCATGGACCGCGACTCACGCAAAATGCGTGGCGAACGGCCCTTTGTCTTCACAAACCTCAAGATGCAGCAAGGGATCGACGCGATTTTGGACTTTGTTGTCTCAGCTGGCGGACTTGATGCGGACGATAAAATCGCAAAGCTGGAACCGGCGGTATCGGCTCTTTAAGGTATTGTCGAACCAAGGCGGTCGTTGACTTCGCGGTGGCCATTCCCGATATTCTCCGCCTTTTTTAACGTCAGCGGGAACCGGCTCAGAGAAATCGGCCCGGACCGCCAAACAACATGGAATACGGTCATGAATGCCGTCATGCAGACTTACGGGCGTATCCCCATCGCGTTTGAGCGGGGCGAGGGTGTGTATTTGATTTCGACAGAAGGTAAGCGTTATCTCGATGGTGCCGGGGGTATCGCGGTGGTTTCGATGGGTCACAGCCATCCCAAGCTGGTGGCGGCGTTGACCGAACAGGCTAAGCGCCTGTGGCATGTGTCAAATCTGTACGAGATTCCCGAGCAGAGCGGCTATGCCGAAAAGCTGGCGGCGGCCAGTTTTGCCGATGCGATGTTTTTCTGTAACTCCGGTGCCGAGGCTATGGAGGGCGCGATCAAAATCGCACGCAAGTTCCACGCTGTTAACGACGCACCCGAGCGCTACCGGGCAGTGACGCTGGAAGGTTCGTTCCATGGTCGGACTCTGGCGACTTTGGCTGCCGCGAACAATCCCAAGCATCTGGAGGGCTTTGGCCCGCCGGCCGACGGCTTCGATATTGTTCCGCCGAACAATTTCAATGAATTGCGCGCAGCCATTGGTCCGCAAACGGCAGCGATAGTCGTCGAGCCACTGCAGGGCGAAGCTGGTATTCGGCCGCTCGATAACGACTATATGCAGGCACTGCGGGCCACTGCGGACGAGTTCGGCATATTGCTAGTGCTCGATGAAGTTCAGACCGGCTTTGGGCGCACTGGCAAGCTGTTCGCTCACGAGTGGGACGGCATCACCCCTGACATCGTGGCCTGTGCCAAAGGTATCGCCGGCGGCTTTCCGTGTGGCGCCGTGTTGACCACCGAGCGCGTCGCCGCGGCGATGTCTCCCGGTACCCACGGCAGCACCTTCGGCGGCAACCCGCTGGCGATGGCGGCGGCGAACGCGGTACTGGATATTCTTTTGGAAGACGGCTTTCTGGCCGATGTCGAGCGCACGGGTAAGCTGCTCGGCGAGGGGCTGGTCTCTATGGCTGAACGCTACCCCGAAATCATCGAAGACGTACGTGGCAGCGGTTTGATGCTGGGCATGGTCATTAGCGAACCCCACACCAACGTCTCCCTGGGCGACCGGGCGCGCGAACACGGGCTGTTGACAGTCGTTGCCGGTGAGAACGTCTTGCGGCTGCTGCCGCCGCTGATTATCCGCGAGCCGGAAGTAGAGTTAATCTTGGCCGCGCTCGATAGCGCCTGTGCTGATCTGCAATCGAGCGGCCAATAAAACGGCAATGGCTGAACCCCGGCATTTCCTCGATCTGGATTGTCTCGATCCGGCAACGTTGCGCGGCATTCTTGATAATGCGGTGGCGCTGAAGGTGGATACACGTAATCCGGCGTTTCTGTCCGGTCGTACGCTAGCGCTGGTCTTCGAAAAGCCAAGCACGCGCACCCGGGTCTCCTTCGAAGTGGCGATCCAGCAGCTCGGCGGCAACGCGGTCGTGCTCGACCAGTCGAGCAGCCAGATGGAGCGGGGCGAGACGGTTGGCGATACCGCGCGGGTACTATCGCAATATGTCGACGCCATCATGCTGCGCACCTCCGCGCCGGAGAATCTGCTCGAGATGGCCAACGCCGCCAGCGTTCCGGTGATCAACGGCCTGACTAACGATTCGCATCCGTGCCAGATTATGGCCGATGTAATGACCTTCGAGGAACTTAAGGGGCCGATCGCCGGCAAGGTGGTGGCGTGGAGTGGCGAGGGCAACAATGTGGCGGCTTCGTGGATTCATGCCGCAGTCAAGTTCGACTTCGAGTTGCGGTTAGCTAGCCCGCCTTCGCTGCAGTCGTCGCCGGCATTGCTCGACTGGGCGCAAACCAATGCCGGCCAGGTAAGCGTTACCGAGGACCCTAACGCCGCGGTTGACGGCGCCGATTGCGTGGTCACCGATACCTGGGTGTCGATGGGCGCCGACCGGATCGAGGAACAGCGCAGCTTGCTGGCGCCCTATCGCATCGACAAAGCCCTCATGGCGCATGCCAAGGAGGACGCGATTTTCATGCATTGCCTGCCGGCCCATCGCGGCGACGAAGTGGACGGCGATGTGATCGATGGTCCCCAATCGGTGGTCTGGCTGGAGGCCGGCAACCGGCTGCCGGCGCAAAAGAGTATTCTCCTGTGGTGCCTGGAGGATGACGACGGCAATGCCTGACGGTAGTGACGTCGCCATTAAAGATGGCTCGACTCCGGTTGACGATTTGATCCAGCCGTTTAATCTGCAAGCGGGCCGGGCCAGCGGTCCGGCGTTGACTGGCCGCCTGACACGGCTTGGTCCGTTGGCCGATGATGTTCTGAACCGCCACGACTACCCGGAGCCGGTTGCCGCGTTGGTCGGAGAAGCGTTGGCGCTAGGCGCCACGCTTGCCGGTGCACTCAAATTCAACGGTGTATTTACTCTGCAAATTCAAGGAGATGGACCGGTATCGCTGGTTGTGGTCGACATCACAATGGAGGATGAGGATGCGACATTCGCATTGCGCGGTTACGCCAGTTTCAACGCCGAAAAATTAGCGGCTATGGCCACGCCGGACACCCGCGCCCTGCTGGGCAAAGGTTACCTGGCGCTGACCGTCGATCAGGGCTCTCACACCGAGCGCTATCAGGGAATGGTGGACTTGGTTGGCGAATCCCTGGCCGAGTTTGCGCAGCACTATTTCCGCCAATCGCAGCAGATAGACGCTGCGCTTATGGTGTCGGCCGGACGCGAGGGAGGCACTGGCGCGTGGCGCGCGGCTGCCCTCATGCTACAACGGGTCGCCGACCAGCTACTGGAGATACTGCCTTCCAACGAAGGCGACGATCCCTGGCGGCGGACGATGATGCTGATGGCAACCGGCACCGATACCGAAATACTCGACCCCGATCTTGCGGCGCGGTGCTACCTGTATCGTCTGTTCCACGAAGAAGGATTGCGGGTCACGCCGCCGCGCCGACTGGTGCGCGGATGCCGGTGTTCCGAGGAACGCATCTTGAACGTTCTGCACCAATTTTCCCAGGACGAATTGGTCGATCTTTCCATCGACGGCGCTGTTGAGGTGACGTGTGAATTTTGTAACGTGCTGTATCTCTTCGACCCCCAGACGCTGGAGCCTCGGTTGCCGAATGCAGGTTAAGGCATTATGGAAATGCCGCAATCGGGGCATCGAATAGGTCCCAATAAAAATAAACGGAGGGTACCGGTGATTACTTTAATCCATCGCGTATGGATCGTGGCGGCGGCTTTATTGCTGGCGGCGTGTAGCGATGCACCGCCGCCAATGAAGTTTCCGCAACTCACATATTCCCATCTCGGCAAGATCGTGCTCGACGTCTCCAAAATCGAAATCGTCGATCATTTTCGGCCGACCTTGCGACCGCCGCATATCGAACATTTGGTGCCGGTTTCTCCCGCCAAGGCGGCGCAACAGTGGGCGCGCGACCGACTGAAATTGACCGGGTTATCGGGCCGCCGCGCGGTGTTCACCATCGATAATGGTGCGGTCACGGCAACACCGTTGAAGCCCCAAAGCGGGCTTCGCGGCGCGTTTACGGTCGACCAGTCGAAGCGTTATGATGCCGTGATTAGGGTTCGCCTTGAAGTGTTCGAAGCCAATGGACGCCGTGGTGGCGTGGCGAAGGCTAACGTGCAGCGCTCCCGTTCGGTGCCGGAGAATATTACACTCGATGCCCGCGACGAGGTGTGGTTTTCGATAACTGAAAAGCTGACCAAAGACTTGAACATGGAATTGGAGCGGTCGATCGGCCAGTTTCTCGGCGCGTATGTGCGCTAA
The DNA here is from genome assembly GCA_964530225.1 of uncultured Rhodospirillaceae bacterium. Classification (GTDB taxonomy): domain Bacteria; phylum Pseudomonadota; class Alphaproteobacteria; order UBA6615; family UBA6615; genus CAZHBA01. Next base: position 14,281 of record CAZHBA010000012.1, read on the forward strand.
GGAATCGCCGCGCCGCTTTTCGCCCAATCGAGCAGGCGGCGCAGAAATGCGGTGCACTGGTCAAGCTGATCCATGGCGATCCATTCATTCGCCTGATGCGCCTGGTCGATATTTCCGGGCCCGCATAAAACCGCCGGAATACCGTTAGCCTGAAACTGGCTGGCTTCGGCGACATAGGCCGCCGTATGGGCGGTGTTGGCGCCGGTGAGGTACCGTGCCAGACGCTCAGCGGGTGAATTGTCGTCGGGGTAGAGCGGCAGCACGGCGGCCAGTGGCCGGGTTACGATCGACGCTGCTGGGTTTTCCGCGTGTAGACGCGGTTCGATCTGAGTGGCGACAAACTCATCGAAGCACGCCTTGATCGCCGTAGTATCTTCATTCGGTATGGGACGGAACTCCCAATTGAAGGCGCAGTGTTCGGGAATGATGTTCAACGCTTCGCCGCCTTGAATCTGCCCCACATTGAAGGTCGTCCAGGGTGGATGGAAACCGTTTTCCGGATCGCTCTGGGCCTGCTTTTTGCTCGCAAGGTTGGATAAGAACCGGATGATCTCGGCAGCGTAGGCAATGGCGTTGACGCCCAGATGCGGCGCGCTTGAATGGGCGGCGACCCCGGTTATTTCGGTGCGAAAGCCTTGAATGCCCTTGTGCGTAGTGACGATCTGCATACTGGTTGGTTCGCCGATGATGACCAATTGCGGTTGCACCAGACGGTCGAACATGTCGGCGATCATGCGCCCGACACCCAGACAGCCGACCTCTTCGTCGTAGGAAAAAGCAAAATGTATAGGCGTTTTAAGGTTGGCCTCGGCGAAGTCCGGCGCCATCGCCAGCACCGCCGCGGCGAAGCCCTTCATGTCTGCTGAGCCGCGGCCATACAGCCGCAACTTGCCGTCGACCGTGCGCCGCGTCAACGCGAACGGATCGGTATCCCAGGGCTGGTTGGCGACCGGCACCACATCCGTATGGCCCGAAAGCACGACACCGGCGCGGTCGGCGGGACCAATAGAGGCGTAAAGGTTTGACTTGGCACCGTCGTCGCTGGCGACACGAACGCTACCGATGCCCAGCCCGACCAAATATTCTTCGATATATTCGATCAGCTCGAGGTTCGATAGTGCCGATACCGTGTTGAAGGCGACCAGGTCGACGAGGATTTCTTCCGCGGTGCGGCACGATTTCGCCATCGTGCTCATGGCTTCCAAAAAGCCGGGGCGAACAACACCAGGATGGTGAACAGTTCGAGGCGGCCCAACAGCATGCCTGCCGACAACAGCCATTTTGCCGCGTCGGGCAGCGAGGTGAAGGTGCCGCTCGGGCCAATCACTGGGCCGAGACCGGGGCCGACGTTGGAAATTGCCGTCGCTGCACCGGACATGGCGGAAATAAAGTCGAGGCCAAGTGCGCTTAAACCCAGCGCCAGCACGACGAATACCAGCACATAGAAGAAAAAGAAACTCATCACCGACATGGTGACTTCGTCGGTGATGGGGCTGCGGTTGTAATAGGGAATGAAGACACCGTGGGGCTGTACCAGTCGGCGAATCTGCGCCGCCGCGGTTTCGTACAAAATCTGGAAGCGGAAAACTTTGATGCCGCAGGTGGTCGATCCGGCGCAGCCCCCGACGAACATGATGAGAAAAAAGATCGTTAGCGCTAGCGGCCCCCATTGGTCGAAGGCTGAGGTGCTGTAACCGGTTCCGGTTAGAATCGATATTGTGTTGAACGCCGACATGCGGATCGATTGGCCGGTGGAGAAACCTTGCGAGATCGTCAAAATCAATACGACGATGATGACTAACGCCAGCACGATGGAGAGAAACCACCGCACCTGGGAATCTCGGAATAGCGACATCGGCCGGCCACGCACCATTTGCAGATAAAGGACGAAGGGTAGCGAGCCGATGATCATGAACACCACGGCGGTCCATTCGACGCCCGGGTTTAAAAAAGCGCCGAGGCTGTTGTCGGATGTTGAAAACCCGCCGGTGGCAATCGTCGTCATGGCGTGGGCGATGGCGTCGAACCCGGGCATGCCGGCGGCCCAATAGGAAATTGCGCAAATCGCCGTCAGGATAAAATAGATTGAGCCGATTGCTGTCGATATCTGCGCCGCGCGCGGTAGCACCTTATCCGTCGTGTCCGAGCTTTCCATGCGGAACAACTGCATGCCGCCGACCTTCAGCATGGGCAGCATGGCGACCGCGGTAACGATGATGCCGATGCCGCCGAGCCATTGTAGCAGGGCGCGCCACAGTAGAATGCCGGGCGGCGCATTATCCAGGTCGGTGATGACCGTCGCACCTGTGGTGGTGATGCCCGACATGGCTTCGAAAAAAGCGTCCGCAAAGCTGAGGTTTAACTCGGCGAAGGCGAAGGGTAGCGAGGCGAACAGAGTGACCCCAAGCCAGCTTCCCAGCGTCAGGATGAAAGCCTCGCGAATACCGATAGCCATGTCGCCGCCGCGCATGGTCAAGATCAGTGCCACGCCGATGAACAAGGTTAGGCCGGCTGATGCCAGAAATACCTGCCAGTCAGCGTGTCCGGTAGCGGCATCGACGAGGGCTGGCAACGACATCGCCAGCGCCAATGTCGTCAGCAGCAGACCGAGGATAAATAGGATTGGACGAAGATCAAGCACGCGGTTGGTATCACTGTTAGTTCGCCGTCCGCCACGAAGTAACAGCGGCTGGACTCAAACGATAGTGATGATCGAGGGTTTCGCTACTGGTGTCTAGATACTGCGTCGTGAGGAATGCTTAGCTGGCCGTTACGCTGGGTTGGCCGATGAGCGAGAGAAATTCGCGCCGCGTGTCCGGATTTTCACGAAACGCGCCGAGCATTCGGCTAGTTACCATTGAAACACCAGGTTTGTGTATGCCGCGCGTGGTCATGCAATGGTGCTCGGCTTCGATGATGACGGCCACGCCCTTGGGCTGCAGAACCTCTTCGATGCAGTTGGCGATTTGCGCTGTAAGTTTTTCCTGAATTTGCAGCCGCTTGGCGTAAGTTTCGGCGACGCGGGCCAGTTTGCTGATACCGACGACGCGGTGATCGGGCATATAGCCGATATGAATTTTGCCGATGATCGGCGCCAGATGGTGTTCGCAAACGGATTCCAAACGGATGTCGCGCAACAACACCAACTCGTCGTAGCCCTCCACCTCTTCGAAAGTGCGCTGCAGATAATCTAGCGGGTCCTGGCCGTAGCCGCTAAACATCTCTTCATATGCGAGTGCAACGCGCTTCGGCGTGTCACTCAACCCTTCCCGACCCGGGTTGTCACCGATCCAGCGCAGCAGTGTCCGCACGGCCTCTTCGGCTTGTGCGCGCGAGGGGCGCTTGGCGGCCCGTTCGGCGACCTTGGGGTGAATTACAATCTTACTGGGTTTGGTGGGGTTGTCGGCCATAACACATCCGGTTTTCTAAACAACGCCTGACTCCGGGCTGGAATTACATAATCCCCATCCCATCCCTGGCAAGACACCTTGCTAATTTAGGTTTACCACCTGATGGGGACTGTCGAGCGAAAAGGCCGGGATTGCCACATCGAACTGATCACCGTGATCGGTCTGCATCTGGTACGAACCGACCATAACACCGGACGGCGTCGCCAGCGGCGTGCCGCTGGTGTATTCAAACGTTTCGCCGGGGTCGAGCACCGGCTGCTCGCCGACCACGCCGGACCCGCGCACTTCCTGCACCAGGCCGTTGGCGTCGGTAATGTGCCAGTAGCGCGCGCGCAATTGTACGGTCTCCACTCCCTTGTTCTCGATGTGAACCCGATAGGCCCAGACAAAATGGTCGTCGTCGGGATCCGATTGATCTTCGAGAAAAATAGGCGCCACGGTGACCGTGATGCCGTTGCTGGTCGAGACGTACATGGCACCGAACTCCCACACAGACGTCAGTTTTGCGGTCTTTTCCGGTAAAGGATCACCTCACTATCACCTTATGGCAATTTCGGTGCCCGGTTGTCCAGTCACGGTATTATCTTTGTATGGTTAACCCCGTGGCAGGTTGCCAGAATGTTGTTGGTAGCCTGCGGGCGCTGTAGCATAGCCGGCTCGGCAGGGCCTGGTGCGGGTGTAGTTCAGAGGTAGAACGTCAGCTTCCCAAGCTGAATGTCGTGGGTTCGATCCCCATCACCCGCTCCATTTTAAACGCTGTCAATCCAAGGGTTGGCGATGTTTCCCTTTTCTGCGGGTGGGTAGTTTGCGCTGGGCTAATCTGACGATACCGGCGCAACCATTTTTGAAACTGCCCATCATTCTACTTCCGGCGGTAACGCCGTCTCGAACTTGGTCTGGCGCAACGCGAAGTTGGAGCGCGCCTGCAAAATTACCGGCGCCGAAAGGACGAATTCCTCCAGAAACGCGCCATAGGTCGAGACGCTCGACGTTGCCACAAGCAGCATGATATCGGCGTCGCCGGTGGTGAAGAAGAATTCCCTTACTTCGGGGCGGTCGCAGACCGAGTTGGAGAATTTGTGAGCTATCGTCAGGCAATGGCGCGCTGATCCTGATTGTCATGGCTTCACGCGTGCTCCATGGCTCGGTGCAACAGGGACAGATTGTTGCGGTGTTTGCGACGGTAAACCCGTATACGCGCTCGTCTTGCCGTGGCTGAGTTCTCTGGTTGTGCTGGCCGTGTTTGCGCCGGTGAATTTGACGCTCGTCGTTTTAAAAATGCGCCTGCCGTCGCACGCGTAATCAATCACCTATCCAATCTGGGTTCCGGTTATCGGACCTGTCGTTAGCGCACTCTTCGTTGTCTTCCAGACTTTGGAATTCGCCCCAGATTTTAGTTGGTGCGATTCGATTTCAAGCGGTGGGGTCGGATTTGTTGACCGGCTGCGTTTCCCACGAAGCACCCGGAGGAGCTGGTGTGGTGGAACCCGGCAGGAAGCAAAGGACAGGAAAACGGTATAATTCGCCTTCGGGGTCAGACCATTCGCGGGCCAGCCATTTCATGGAATTGGACAGATCTATACGGATCGCTCCACACTGGTGCGCTCCGGCGATTGCAAACAAGTGTTGCAGGAGACTGCGCGCCACCGGTTGACCGGCTGGCAAGCCGAGAACGATTACATCGCGAACCGCCAGTGTCGTCAGGTTGACCAGGTCAGTTAGAACGTCGTAGCAAAGCAAGCCACGAATGCAGTCGCGGTACTCGGCGGCGACAATGCCCCGATGCCCCTTATCGGCAGCTACCGGTGCCAAACACGCCTGTGCGTAGTCCCGCCATGCCTCAAGGGTGAGATTGGTTTTTAATTCGCGGACCAGCGGATAAGTCTGATCGATCTGGTCGGTACTCAGCAAGCTGGTGCGAATTTCGGAGATTTCTCCACTACAGGACATTGTCGCCGTATGTTATTCACACTTAAAGCCGATACATTGATATGCCTCAAATGGCAAGGTAACATTATTAACGTCTGATATAAGTTGGACAGCAGGGTATTGGCGTAAGTAATCGGGACGGTTAAATGTCTGAAGCGTACGAAATCGGCTCGAGGTCCGGAGCGAGGATACCGCACCATTGCGACCAGTGCGGCATTCGCCACCGAGCCATGTGTGCGGCGGTTGATTTTGACAATTTGGGATTACTGGAACAGATTGTCAGCCACCGTCGCTTTGCGCCGGGTCAGACTATTTTCGAAGAAAGCGAATCCGCCGACTACGTCTACAACGTTTCCAATGGCGATGTGTGCCTGTATAAGTTGCTTGCTGACGGCAGACGGCAGATCACCGGCTTCCTGCGCGCTGGGGATTTTCTCGGCCTCGTAAAGCAGGACATATACGCCTATGGCGCCGAGGCGATCGATGACGTCGAGCTGTGCTGTATGCGTATTGTTGATCTTGAGCGCTTGCTGCGTGAAATGCCGGCGGTGCGCGATAGATTGCTTGATATGAGCCGCGATGAGATGGCTGCGGCGCAGGAACAAATGTTGCTGCTCGGGCGCAAATCGGCGCGGGAAAAAGTGCTGTCGTTTTTATTGTTGCGCGCCAAGCACGATCACGATCTCAGTGATACAGAGGCTGCGGTGCTCGACCTGCCGATGTCGCGCAGCGATATCGCCGATTATCTCGG
>CAZHBA010000013.1:0-11993 GCA_964530225.1 uncultured Rhodospirillaceae bacterium
GACATGATTATTCGCAACATTGACCGCATCAACGCCAGCCTCGACGAGCCCTTCGGCCATAGCTGGGTCGCCGCGGAGATATACTGGCTTTCCTTTTATTCGTTGGCCCACCCTTGCAAGGGAATTTTCGAGGTTGAACCAGGTAAGGTCTGCATCGCGTAGGAGTGCTGTCAATTGGCCGAAAAGCCCCTTCCCCCTGGCCCGGTTGGGGGCCACATCACCACCCGTAACCATGCTGCACGAAGCGTTGGATTTCGTCACCGTCGGTAGTCTCCGTCTTGCGCCTTATTTACTAACCGCGTCGCTGGCGGCAGCGCCAATTTGGCAGGAAGCGTTACTACAATTCAGGAAATTGTGGCTCGTGCCTTGTCGGATAGCGACATCTCCAGCGGTTAGATGGCCATTTCCAGTTTTTAGTATCATGTTAATTTTCCCTGCCATAATAACGAGGTAATCAAGCGTCTTGGTGCAGTGCATCGAACGATGTTCGTTGCCAGCGCCGGCGTCAATCGAAAGTCCTTACTTAGCCAACACGACAGCATTGGCACCGCGTGCACGCTTCCCGTTCTCCGGCGGAAACTCGCCGTGTAACCAGTCTTCCGTAGTGGCTTCGCTCGTTAGTATGATAAACGTTTTCTTACCACAAGGCGCGGAAAAATATTTTCACATGAATTACCAGATTGCTGCAGTGAGTATCGTGGCGTCGCAAGAGGTGCACAAACCACAAGATCAAAACTCTAGATATTGTGATCCATGCCGGCTTGTGGGTGTTGCTGTTCCTGCTAACGTTTCGGACTAATCGGTGCAAGGAACGACACTGGCACAACGGGCGGGCACAAGGGAGAGATTGTGATGGCAAACTTCGATATTGATATTGCGTCGTTGGCGGACATTAGTCTGGCGTTACGCGACGGCCAGCTTACCGCCACGGCGCTGGCCGAGTGGGCGATCGACAATCACGCACGCCGTGGTGAGGCGTTGCATGCCTACAAGACCTGGCTGCCCGAACGCGTGTGCACTGAGGCAACGGCGGCCGACGCCGTGTTCGCTGCTGGGATTGATCTCGGCCCGCTACAGGGCATCCCGGTGTCGGTGAAGGACCTGGTGGGCGTCGTCGGCTATCCCACGTTTGCTGGCTGTCCACGCCCGCTACCGGAGAAATGGCAGGAAGAAGGCCCAGTCGTTCGCGCTATCCGCCACCAGCTAGGCGTTATTTCCGGCAAGAGCCATACGGTGCAGTTTGCCTATGGCGGCTTTGGCGTCAATCCCCATTGGGGCGCGCCGCGCAATCCGTGGGATGCCGACGACCACCGCTCGCCCGGCGGCTCAAGCTCGGGTGCCGGGGTCAGCCTGTGGGAGGGTTCGGCCCTGTTGGCGATTGGCACCGATACCGCTGGCTCGGTGCGCCTACCAGCCGCCATGAACGGCGTTGCCGGCATGCGCCCAACCGCCGGCCGCTGGTCGACCGAGGGCATCGTGCCGCTCGCCTCCTCACTCGACACGCCAGGACCGCTAGCGCGCTCCGTCGCCGACCTGGCGCTCGCCTTTGCCGCCATCGATCCCCAGACAGAGGTGCCCGTCTTGTCGTTTGTCGAACGGCTTAACACGGCCGTGCTCGCCGATTTCCACATCGGTATCTGTGATTGGTATTTCGCTGACTGCGAGCCCGGTATCGCTGAGGGCGTCCAGTCAGCGCTCGACGAGCTCGCTCGCCAGGGACTGCGCACCACGTCAGTGACAATGCCCCATCTCGACGACGTCACGGAAATCTTTAACCGCGGTGGCTTGCATGTCGGCGAGTTTGCCAGCTTCATGGCAAACGAGATGCGTGACTACCGGGACGATTTGGATCCCAAGGTCGCCATCCGCATCAAGGATGCAGCAACATTTTCGACCAGCGAGCATTTGCATCGCATCAAGCTACTCGAGCGTATGGCGCGCGAAGCCAATGCCGCGTTCGGTGGGTTGCATGCGATCGTTGGTCCAACCCTGCCGCTGACACCGCCGAAGATGTCCGATATCGCAGAAACGGAAACTCACGTAGCCGCCAATAACAAACTAGTGCGCAATACCAACACCGCCAGCCTGCTCAAGCAGTGCGCGATCACCATTCCGGTTGCGCTTGACGCCGCCGGGATGCCAGTCGGCCTACACATCATTTGTCCGGGCGGTAAGGACGAGACGGCGATTGCCATTGCGCTGGCCTGCGAAAAGGTGTTGGGCACGGCGCGCGAGCGCCTTGGTTTGCCGCCCCTGTGTGCGGCGTTATGAGGTGAGCGGACCGATTACTCCGATTAACGGACACAAGGCCGCTGGCGGCCGGAAGGGCATCCGCGCTAAGCACTCGCGAACGTCCAAAATTTACTAGCCGGGCGGACGGTCGCTGTTGTCACGGCTTCTTTCGTAAGCGGCTATTCTTCCGCTCGAGATCCTTCAGGCACTTCGCTTGATCAACCCTGAGCACCCCGTACTCCTCGTGCCAGCGATAGTAGATTTGCTCCGATATCTCCAGTGTGTGGCATACCTAGCCAACCGTCTGGTCAAGCGACAACGACACCTCGGACTCGCGAAGCATCGTGATAATCTGTTCGGCTGTATAGCGTTTGCGCCCCATTCCATATCCTGCTCTCAAGACTAGAATGGCCAAACCTCTCTCTTAGTCCGGACTACTTTCTGGGCCCTTTCCAAGGGTCTAGCCCAAATGGTTGGGCTACGGCGTGTTTTGATGCGCCCCTTGCAAAATAAATTAAATTCTTCCTCACGTCGTGTCATCATTACGGTATGAAACGACTACTGCCCGTTCTGTGCCTACTCCCGCTACTTTTTTTGCACGTTTTTGACGCCGCGAAAGCACAAGCTAGATCCGGGGTGGAGTTTATTGATGTACACGTTCATCTGATCGGGGGACGGGGCAATAATGAAGATTATGAGGGAGCAGTAAATAAGGCAATCGGCCGTATGGACCAGTTAGGAATCCGTAAAGCGATCATCCTGCCTCCGCCCCAAGTCGAGAGCCAGGACTGGCATGATTATAAAACTTTTGCTTATGCGTTAAGTGAATATCCAGACCGATTCTCATTTCTTGGTGGGGGGGGAGAGCTAAACGCTAAGCTCCACAAATACAATGACGCGTCCTCTATCACAAACGATGTTAAGCGGACCTTCGCTGATCAGGCCGAGAAAATTATAAGAGACGGTGCTATTGGATTCGGAGAAATTGCTTCGCTTCATATTTCGGCTGCACCTGGACATCCTTATGAGTTTGTTCCGGCCGATCATCCGCTTCTTCGGATACTTGCCGACGTGGCCGCAAAATTTAACGTGCCAATAGATCTCCATATGGACGCTGCTGTTGATGAAATACCCATTCCACCCCGCTTTAAAAATTGGCGTAATCCACCAATCTTGCCATCGACAATTAGCCCTCTCCGCCGATTATTAAAATACAATCCTGATGCGAAGATCGTTTGGGCGCATGGAGGATCAGATCCCTTGGGATCGATGAGTCCAGCTTTAATTGGCAAGCTGATGGATGAGTACTTAAATCTTTACATAAGTTTGCGTGTTGTGGGTGGTAAGGCACCGATGCACAATAAGTTACTCGGCTTCGGTGAAATCGTGCCAGAGTGGCTTGATGTTCTTAATCGCCATTCTGACCGTTTTGTAATCGGCTCCGACTCATTTTTTGTATCACCAAACCTTAAAGGCTCAGGACCGGGTTTCCGATTTGCGCAAAAAAACGTTCCCAAACTCAGAGCTACAAGACATTTTTTATCATTGCTGCCACCAGCCGTGGCTCGCAAAATTGCCCGAGACAACGCGGTGCGGATTTACGGGCTTAAATAAAAGGCGCGATCTCACACCTAGGGTGCCTAGGACAGGGCATCACCGATTACGCACCACGGCCCAATTTGCCTCAGTGGCTCGCTCTGCCAGGTATTTTAGAATAGCCTTGTTTCATGAAAGATTTGACAATCATTCTCCACGCGACCCTCGCACTTTTTCTCGGAAACCTCTGTTCCTTTAACCTGGTATATGCTGGCGAGCATTCATTCGAAACCTCCTATTTAGGCAAAGCAGAAGGCTGCACCGTCAAAATTCGTACCCGGGTTAAGTACCCACCGATGAGGGACAACAAAGGTTCTCATTCGAGCGCAGGGTTTCTGATCGATGCAGAGAGAGGGTGGATAGCGACTAATGCACACGTGTCCTCCAGAAATCCTGAAAGTGTTGAGATTGCTTTCAAAGACCAGAGTTTTGTCGATGCTAAATTACTGTTTGTTGACCGATATCTTGATCTCGCGATCTTAGAGGCACCGAGAAAAAATCCCGGCTGATGCCAAACAGGCCGAGCTTAAATACGGCGATTGGCCCGAAGTAGGAAGCAAAGTCGGGGCTTATGGACACCCGTTATCGCTCGATTTTTCAGTGACCACGGGAATTGTTTCGGGCTTACGTTATCGACATAACCGTTACTGGATACAGACCGACGCGGCTATTAATCGGGGCAACTCGGGTGGTCCGCTCATAAGCACCAAATCCGGTAAGGTCGTCGGCATTAATGCTATGGGTTACTCGAAAACTTCAAGTGAGGGTCTCGGGCTTGCGGTGCCGATGGTTTACGCCTGTCGAGTATTCCAACTCCTTAGAGAAGGAAAAAATCCTTCTGCGCCATACCTACCAACAGCATTTGTGACGAGTGATGGAGTTCGCAATAAGCTGATTGTCGCTACGAACTACGAGGGGCTTCCCGTGAAATGGGCACTCGAGCCTGGAGACGAACTTTTGTCACTGGTTAGTGACCCAAAAACAAAACTCAAAAATCAAGCAGACCTGATCCATGCTCTTCGTGGTTCAGCGGGTGACGTCGCGGTCAATATTATTAGAAAAGGAAAGCCGCAGACCCTGAATCTGGCTTCATTTTCCCGGCCTCGGATAATCGATTGGGTAGGCCTGCATTTTTCTGGGATTGTTGTCGGCAAAGAACTAATGCGGGATGCAAAACTTTCAAATCCTGGCGATGATATATTAATTCTGGACGTCGCATCGGCATCCTTGGGGGCAGTGCTAGGAATAGTGGCGTATAGCTATTTCCATACAGTTGACGGCCTGAGATTAAAAAACATCCAAAAATTATGCTCACACTTAACGCAAGCTGAAATTCAAAATCGCAAAGTGAGATTGGCTACCCGGGCGGAAACCTGGGAATATATGTCAGCCTCAAAGTACAATTTGTACAATGTGAAGATTAAAGATGTGAAGCTTATGGGTCCCAATGTGACAGAGGGTACGGCATGCGATGATTAACCTCAAACGAAACTCAAAAAAAGAATTGGTTCCCGCCACTGGAATGCGATCTCGCGCGTCTTCGATCTACACACCTAACCAGGAGTCTGATTTTAGAATTAGCAGGGGGAAATTCTCCGATTTTCTGACTTGCCGAAGATGCTTCTACCTAGACAGGGTGAAGGGACTGGTGTCTCCCGGCACGCCCGGTTGGACCCTCAACGAAACCACCGATCTACTTTTGAAGAAAGAATTTGACGAATGCCGCGCGGCGCAACTTCCACATCGTTTGTTCAAGGAAAATGGATTAGAGTACCTCGTTCCCTTTCAGCACCCGGACCTGGATCGTTGGAGAGATTCTCTCCGTCACGGATTGAAGGCTCGATACAAAAGCACAAACATCATTCTGACAGGCGGAGTTGATGATGTTTGGCAGGACATCAATGACGGCAAATTAGTTGTCGTTGACTATAAATCCCAGGCAAACACCAGACCCCTCACCCCAGAGTCATATCTCGCAGACCCTTATCACGATGGGTACAAAGTGCAGATGGACTTTTACGCTTATCTCCTTCGAGAAATGAAATTTGCGATTTCCAAAACTACCTATTTCCTTGTCTGCAATGCGGACAGAGGTGCGGACGGGTTTTTTGGAAAAATGGACTTTAGCGAAACCCTAATTCCGTACGAATGCAATTCGGATTGGATACCTGGCAAGGTATCAGAGATGCTTGATTTGATGAATCAAACCGATGTCCCTGAAGGCAATCCTAGTTGCAGCAATTGTGCATACGCGAAGCAAAGAGCGGCGATTGAGACGAGTGAGGTGGCATAGTCCTGCAGGAGTCCTGTATTTCGCATAAAGGCGGGGATAATCTCGATACGCCGGCCACAGTGTATCATGGATCACGCATCACGGCCCAGGCGCCCGTTTCGATGGCTAGCTTAGACCGCCAGCCTACATAGCGCGCTGTGCTTCGAAGCGCCCCTCCCGTTGCGATGTTGCCCGCCACCCCTGTTCCGGTTTACGCTACCCCCTGGGGAAGAGGCAATGCCGTTATATGATGGAGTGATTATCGGTGCAGGTCACAATGGCTTGACGCTGGCAGCGTATCTTTCGCGCGCTGGGCTTAAGGTGGCCGTGCTTGAGCGCAACGCCGAAATCGGCGGGGGCTGCAGTACGCAGGAGCCGACATTGCCGGGATACCGGTTCAACCTGCACTCTAATTTCTTCATGGGTTTTGGCAATTCGCCGCTGATGCGTGACCTGGAACTGCACCGCTACGGATTTTCCTTCATCGAGCCGCCAGTGCAGCAGGCGGCGGCGTTTCGCGATGGCTCGTGCGTCGTCATCCACCAGGATTTGGACGCAACCTGTGCCTCGTTAGCGCGCTTTTCCAAGCGCGACGCCGAGACATTCCGCGAGTTGTACCACCTCTATGCGGTGAAGATGCGGCCGCTACTGGGGTCGTTGACCTACAATTCGCCGCTGCCGGTCGACCAATTGAAGGACCGTTTGTCGGGCCCCGAGGCGAAGGAGTTTCTGTCGCACGCCCAGCACGATCTGTTTAGCGTAGTGCGAAAGTATTTCGACGATGACCGTATCCGCACCCTGTTCACGTCGTATATGCATGTCGTCACCACCGAAAACCAAGCCGGTGCCGGTATGGTGTTTCCGGCGATATTCTCGAACGTCATGGGCTTCACGCTGCCGGTTGGTGGCGCCGTTGCCCTGCCGTTGGCACTGGCGCGCATCGTCGAGGCCGGTGGCGGCACGGTGGTGTTGGACGCTGAGGTGAAGGAGATCCGCATGGAAGGCGGCCGTGCGGCCGGCGTGCAACTGGCCAATGGAGATACCATCGACAGCCGCCACTTTATCGCCAGTGCTATCGACGCGCCAACTACCATGCACATGATCGGCGAAGAGCTGTTTCCGGAAGACGTTCGCGACAAGCTCAATGGCTGGCACTGGGGTAACCACAGCTTGGTCACGCTGCACCTGGCGCTACGTGATCGGCCGGTCTACAAATCGCGTGCGTTTGATCCCGATATCGGCCGGGCGTTCAACATCTTTTTCGGGATGGACGACATCGAGCAGGTCGAGCAGTGCTTCGAGCAATGCGAAGCCAAGAAATTCCCCGATGTGCTGATGGGCAACGGCGCCTGCAACAGCCACTTCGAGCCGTCTTATGCTCCGGCCGGCGGCCACTCGGCGTTTTGGTGGCCGTTTGCGCCCTACGCGGTCGATGGCGATCCGGAAAATTGGGATCGCGACAAGGACGTCTACGCGCAGCGGATCCTCGATGTGTGGCGCGAATATGCCGACAATCTAGGAGACGACAATGTGTGCGCCAAGTTTCTGGTTTCGCCCCTCGATGCCGAGCGTCTTAGCGTCAACATGCGCCAGGGCGCCGTGCGCATGGGCGCCTATATTCCCTCGCAGCTCGGTATCAACCGGCCGCATCCAGCGTTATCGGGCACCCGAACCCCGGTTGAAGGGCTATATCTGTGCGGCTCGTCGACCGGCAATGGCGGTGGCATCAACGGCGCGCCCGGCTACATTGCGGCGAACGCCATCGTCGATGATCTGCGCCTTGAGCGCCCCTGGACACCGGTGCCAGCACCGGAGTGGCGGCACTGATTTTCGCTTCCGCCGGTATCCAAATCCGATAATAAAGTCTGATTGGAAGGAGAAGACCAATGGACAAGATCGCGCTCATCGGCGCCGGGCTGATCGGCTCGGGCTGGGGTATCGTGTTCGCCGAGGCGGGCCGCCATCCGGTGCTCTATGACGCTGATCCGGCGGCGGCGGATAATGCCTATGTGGAAATCGAGAAGGGCCTCGCCGATCTTGAGTCCTATGGCCTGATCGACGAAGCGCCCGCCGCAATTCTGGCACGCGTCGGCACCGCCGCGACTATCGAGGAAGCCGTTGATGGTGCCACCCATGTGCAGGAGAGTATTCCCGAACGCGTCGAGCTTAAGCGCGCGCTGTTCGAGCAACTCGATGCCATGGTGCCGCACAAAATTACCATCGCCAGCTCGACCTCGACTATTCCGACCTCCTCGTTCACCGAACATCTCGAGGGCAGGGCGCGTTGCATCGTCGCCCATCCGGGTACGCCGCCGCACCTGCTGCGCCTTGTCGAGATCGTGCCGGCCCCCTGGACTGCGGCTGAGGTGGTCGCCAGCACCCAGAAATTAATGGAAGACTGTCGTCAGGTGCCCAGCGTGCTGAAGAAGGAAATCCAAGGCTTTATCCTCAACCGCATCCAGTACGCGGTAATTTCGGAAGCCTACCGGCTGTGGGAAGACGACGTCGCCGGCGTCGAGGATATCGAGAAGACGGTGCGTGAGGCGCTCGGTCTGCGCTGGTCGTTCATGGGCCCGATGGAGACCATCTCGCTGAACGCGCCCGGGGGCGTTCCCGATTACAACGAACGCTACGGGCAATGGGTATACGAAATCAATGCTACTCAGTCCGCCCGCCCGTGGGATGGCACGGCCATTGAACGGCTCGAGGCCGAACGCCTCCAAGCACGGCCTACCATGGACAACAGCCGCCGCCGGGTCTGGCGCGATCGGCGCCTGATGGCGCTATTGGCGCACAAGCGCGAGCGGGCGCAGATCGAAGGGGAATAATTCGCACGCTGGCGCGTGCGAAGTGGCCGTAGCCTTTGCGGTTATCCCGCGGGTCAGAAATGTTCCACCAGCGGCCCCAATCTCCAGGGACATTATTGATGGGTGCCACTGACGATCGCTTTTAGCCAAAAGCGGACGTAAGGTTCTAACTCTGTCGAGGATCATCCAGGCGGTTCGGCGTCGATCAGCACGCCGGCGAGCAAGCATGGTTTGTCGGAGCGGTTCGACCAGGCATGCAGTGTGCCGCGTTGTACGCAGGTGTCGCCCTGCTTTAGCAAGATCTCTTCCTCATCGAGGATCATCCAAACTTCGCCCGATACGACGACGAGAAAGTCGACCGTGTCGGTTTGGTGCATGCCAGGGTGCTGCTGCCCCTCCAAGCGGTCGGTCGCGTCCATCTGTTCGAAATAACGGTGCATCGCGTCGAAATTACGTTCGGCATCGGGTGGGATTTCGACTGTGCGAAAAACAGCGCCACCTGTAGGCGGTTCCAAGGTAACCTTCGCTTCGACCGTGTCGTCATTACCCGCGTTGCTGTCTGGCACGTTGCGGCTAATCCAGATGTCAGACAGGCGGACATTCGGTTGCCCTTCCGGGGTTAGCACATGGCCCATTTCGGCATTCATGGTCTCATCGGTGATGACGACCGATTTGCTCTCGTCATTGTGCCCGGTAATCACCCGGCGGATGTTGCGCGGCATAGCAGTTACTCTCCCTGGTAATGTTGGAGTTTCAGTTGGCGTCTGGCTGCGGCTAACACAAGCAAGCACATCTTCGAAGCAGTGGTCCATCTGGCTGGTGTTACCGCGGCTCCACTCCTCTTCATTTACCCGGGCGACCATCGTGAGATTGTAGGGATCGGTAATTTCGTCGGCGGTCACTAGGCACGAGCCAAGTACGTTGCCGGTATCGAAATCTTTACTTCGGCCGCCCATGCCCGATTGGCTGCGTATATCCTGTGCCTGGATGTCACGTGCGCTGACGTCGTTGAAAATTGTATAGCCGAAGATATGCGCCCGGGCCTGCTCGCGTGAAATATCGGCTCCGGCGCCCTGGGTAACGATTGCCCATTCGAGTTCGTAGTCCATCCGGCGTGCTTCGTGGGGCCAGGAGATTTCATCGTCCGGACCTATTATGTTGAGATGATTGCTATTCAAATTTACTGGTGCGTCTTCCCAGGCCGTCGGTAGGTCGAGATAACCCTCTGCCCGGAATTTTTCGAACGCTGCTTCGGGATTTTCCTCGCGTTCGGCTAGGCGTCGGTAACGCACAATGCGAGCGTTGCGAAAATGCTGCAGGAAGCAACCGCAGTCACGCAGGCGGCGGGGATTAGGTAGTGGGGCACGTAAATTCACTTGCGTGATCGGGATGTGGGCCTCATCGACGCCGGCACTTTCGGCACGCTCCACCAGTGTGCGTGCTTGATCCAGTGCCGCAGGTCCACCGTCGATCAATGCCAGCATCGAGGAGTAAATTTGGGGTGGTGGCTCATTCTCTATGGTCTCGTACGCTGACATAAAATCTATAATGCGGGCGTCTTGCGCCAACAGGGCGCCAAGTTTTAATCCCCCGTTTTCCAAGAATGTTACCAATCGCATAGGCGGCGGTCCTCGTTGCTGATCTCTTCAAACCGCAGCAAGGCGGCATTGGACACGTTCTTCGGCCATCTAGTGACTTCTCCCCCTGAGGGGTAAAAGTTTACGGTGCCTGTTGTAGTGAGTCTATGAACGTCGCCGTGTCCCCTATTGGCTACAGTGAACCAGCATAGTGGGGCGGCAAAACCTATGCTTCTCATCAAATTTGGGGGTGTGGAAAATTATAGCTGATTATCCTCCACAAGGGGGGAGGACTTTTAACCGAGCGGTGGCTGCCGGCCTAACCCTCCCCCTTGATGGGGCAGGGCGGGGTGCAGGTGAAAATGTGAGACCCTGGAAAAGTTATCCGCCTTTTGCGGCGTCGAGCGAGATGCCTTTGTCGTCCTGGCCGCGGAACTCGTTGTAGAGCTTCATCACTGCCTGTTCGACGCGGTCAGGCTTTATCCACTCCGCGTAGACACCAAGGGGAATTTCTTTAGCCGCGTGCTTGGCCGGCATGCCAGCCTTGAAGCGCTTGCGCGCCTCGCGCTGCACCAGGCTCAGATAACCTATCATGTCCTCGATGACACGGCGGTCGCCGACCGGTCCGTGGCCAGGCACCACAGTCTGGAGCGGAAAGGTCTTCAGTATCATTCGGGCCTTCCGAATCCAGTTGCCGATATAGGCATCGAAAGTTGCCGGGGTGACGAAGTTGAAGCAGAAATCGCCGGAATAAAGGATGCGCTCCTTGGGCAGGTAGACCATGCTGTCACCCTTGGAATGGGCGTGGCCGAGGTTGTGTAGCTCGACGCACCGGTCGCCGAGATAAAGTGTCATCGAACCCTCGTAGGTTTGGGTCGGCAGGTACTGCTTCAGGCCGCGCAGATGTTTTCTGTACTCCGGATTGACGCGGCGGTAGTGGGCGAGGTTGAGGCCGGTTTCGATCATGCGTTCGCGCATATAGCGGTGGGCGATGACCGGGATATCGCGCGGGAACCAGTTAAGCCCCAGAGTGTGGTCGGCGTGGTGGTGAGTGCAGACGATCTGGCCGACCGGCTTTTTGGTAACCTTGCGGATCGAACGCTGAAACGCTTGCGTCATCGGCTTGATGTAGAGTGTATCGATGACTAGGCACGAATCCAGCCCGACCACTAGGCCGGCGTTGGATACGTTGAGGCCACCTGACTGGATATAGGCGTAGCAGTCGTGGCCGATATCGATGAGGCCAGTTTTCCAGCTTTTCTTCACCCTGCGTGGCATGTTTACGCCTAAGAGACTTCGCGGGTTCCCGAGGCGAAGTTGACCTTGATGGTGATGGTACCTTCGTTGATCAGCCACGGGCGCACCGTGAACGAACGCGCACCGCTGCTATGCATGGGGTCGGCCTCGGCAATACGCCGGGCATCTGTCAGGTCTTTGGCGCGCACGATGATCAGGCCCTCGCCTTCCCAGGTCTCTTCGTCATCGGCCCAGTGGGGCCCGGCGGCGATG
>CAZHBA010000014.1:0-19756 GCA_964530225.1 uncultured Rhodospirillaceae bacterium
GACCGGTTTACTATCGCCTCTTATCGTCCTTGCAACTACCGATCGCCTCAGTGGTTCCGAGCGATCAATTCCTCATGCCGGTTACGGCAGTTTGGCGGGTGTGACGCGCGGTAAACGTCACCCCGGGTCATCACCGCCCAGCCTACTCCGCTGCTTTCGCCTGGTACTTCGCCGGAATATCTAGGTTAAAGATGCGTGCCGCGTTATAGCCCAGGATATTGCGCTTGGCAGTCTCGTCGAGAAATGGCAGGTCCCAGATCGTCGACGGCAGGTCGAAATCCCAGTGCGGCCAGTCGGAAGCGTATAACAACTGTGTTTTGGCATTGATAGCTTCCATGGTCGCCGCCAGTAATTTCTCGCTTGTACGTTCCATCGGCTGCGAAGTGAAATACATCTCGCGGATATATTCGCTCGGCAGACGCTTCAACAACGGCGCCTCGGACGAGCGCATAAGGTATTCGTTATCGAGACGCTGCATGATGAAGGGCAGCCAGGCCAGCCCGCTTTCGATCCATAGAACATTGAGCTTGGGAAACCGCTCTGGCAGCCCGTTGATCACCCAGTTGGTTAAGTGCACCAGATTGCACAACACGAACGAGATGGCGTGCATCGAGAGGAAGCGGTTGAGTTGCGAGGTGTATTCGTCCTGCCAATTCAGGTGCGAATGGAAGCCGAGCACCTGGCCGGTTTCCTCGAGCATGCTGTAAAGGCGCATATATTCGTTAGCATGCACCGGTTTGTGGCGCGACGAAGTGATGAGAAAGCCGGCGACCCCCGGCTTGCCGAGAAACCGTTTCACCGTCTCTTCAGCGTCGGTGGGCGAGTTGAACGGCAGATAGAGCATCGCCTTCACCTGCGGATCGGACGGCAATACATGCTCGACCAGCCAGCGATTATAGGCATTTGCCAGGTGGATTTCCATCTCCTTCACCGGATGCATGCCAAGGAACAGCAATGCGTTGGGGAACATCACCTGACAGTCGAGACTCATCTGGCCGATGCAACGGCGCGACAGTTCGATCGCGCGCGGCACGTCGCTTTCTTCGATCTGCTCCTTCAGGCCCTGCCCGTGAGGAATGCGACCCCACACATTCTGCCACTGCAGCCCTGGTGCGCCATTCAGGAAAGCGCCGCGCCTACTGCCGTCGCCAAAGGCGGAAGCGGCCTCGCGGATAACCGGATCGTCGATATATTCGGTCACTTGCGGCCAACTCCGACCGTCATCGATGTGGGAATCGATATCAACGATGAAGACATCGTCGAAGCCGCGCCGGTCGGCCTGCTGGCGCGCATGGGCGAGAATCTCGCGGCTGTCAGTCCAGTCATCGATTTGTGAGAGGTCGCGGGGCATGCCGCCAATTGTAGCCATTTCCTGAGGTCTCCTGTGGCGGATGCCTAGTTCGTATCCGGCCGTGGCCGGGTCGACCACATTGCGAGATCGAAGGTGTTTAGATTGACCGCGCGCAGCAGGTCGGTGACGGTTACCGCCACGTCGGTCGCGGTTGCCGCGTCGGGGCTGGTCAGCGGTGGAAAATAGCGGTTCTCCTGCTCGGTTTTACATGCGAATAGACGGATGCCGGCGGTTAGCAGGCATTGCACCGCAAGATCGGAAATCTCGGCCGTGGCATCGTCGGCCAGTGCCACTTCCGCCGCTTCCATGGCCACTGTCGCCGCTGCTTCGATTGCTTGCGCTTCAGATCCGGACATAGACCGCTCCATCGCGTAGTTCGACCTCGAATCCCTTGAGCTGTGTATCGACATTGCCTGGATGGAGCCCGGTCCTAATGTTGAATTCGAAACCGTGCCAGGGGCAGACGATATGCACGTCTTCCTCGACGTAGCGGTAGCCTTTGCTACGCTTATCCGTTTCGAGCACTTCGTCGACCCGGTTCATGATCTTACCTTGGCAAATCGGTCCGCCCATATGGGGGCAATTGCTCTCCCAGGCATAAAATTCGTCACCGAGGCGGAATACGCCAATTTCCACGTCCTCATCAATCACGACCTTGCGGTCGCGGTCGGCGATCTCGTCGACCTGCGCTACATAGACCTCCCGCACTGCACTGATCCCCTGCTTCCCCGTTTTTCTTTTATATTTACCCTGCCATTATCCCGTGGTCCACAACGACTTCCGAGCCTGTCATATAGAACGAGTTATCGGACGCCAGAAAGACAATGACATTCGCCACGTCTTCCGGCCGGCCCAGCTTGCCACCAGGTACGCGGGCGGCAGCACGGGTTACCGGATCGGTCGACGCCTTGGGATCGTTCGACAGTGCAACGTCTTCGGCCAGCTTGGACCAGATCGCCGTGTCGATAATCCCCGGATGGACTGAATTGACACGTACCGGCCACCCGGACCGCGCACACTCCAGCGCCGCCGACTTAGATAACAGGCGCACCGCCCCTTTGGTCGCGCTGTAGCAGCCTAGCCCAACGGCGTTGCTCTTAAGGCCAGCAATCGATGACAGGTTGACGATCGACTCGCCGCCGCAATCGCGGATCGCCGGGATGGCGAACTTTACGCCCAGGAAAACGCCCTCGACGTTGACCACCTGCTGCAGGCGCCATTCCTCAAGCGTTGTCTCCACTATCGGCTTGCTAATGGCGATCCCAGCATTGTTCACTAGCACATGCAGACCGCCCAACTCCGCCACCGTTTCGTCGATAACGGACTGCCAGCGGTCTTCGTCTATAACGTCCTGGATTTTGAATACTGCGGCGTCGCCAATGAGGCTCACGGTTTCACGCCCGCCCGCCGCGTCGATATCGGTTACTACGACCTGCGCCCCTTCGGCCGCCAGCGCTTGGGCCGTCGCCCGGCCTATTCCCGAACTGCCACCGGTTACCAAAGCTATCTTACCATCTACCTGTCCCATCGGTGTCCTCCTCCAACCATATCCGTTTCGCCGCTTGCGTCGCCGTGCATTATCGGTGAGCATATGCGCTACGAAAACCCGGCGGGCAGCGTGATAGCTACCCATTTTCTTTCCAGGACTACACGAGGATACAGGTGTAATTATTTGTTTATAAACAAAAATAACGGAGCGAGCGCGTGAAGCATTGCTGGTTCCATCTCATGCCCTACACCGAATTACCCGACGATTTCAGGGATAATCACGAGTCTGTCTGGGTCGATATCGATTCGCGCCTGTTCGATCCTCAGCGCGCCCACCACATGTACAACGACTTCCTCGACGAGATGGAATTCGCCGCCGATATGGGCTTCGACGCCATTTGCGTGAACGAGCACCACAATAACGGTTACGGTCTAATGCCGTCACCCAACATCATGCTGGCCTCGCTAGCCCGCCGCGCCAATCCCGATACGGCGTTGTGCGTCCTCGGCAATTCGATCGCGCTGTACGACCCGCCGACCCGCGTCGCCGAAGAAATGGCGATGCTCGATTGCATCTCCGGCGGCCGTCTGATCGCCGGCTTTCCTGTCGGTTCGCCCATGGACACCTGCTACGCCTACGGCCAGAACCCATCGCAATTGCGCGAACGTTACTACGAGGCGCATAATTTTATCACCAAGGCGTGGACCGAGGCAGACCCGTTCGCCTTCAACGGCCGCTACAACCAGCAGCGCTATGTCAACATCTGGCCACGCCCGATACAGAAACCGCACCCGCCAATTTGGGTGCCCGGCGGCGGCTCGATCGAGACCTGGCACTGGTGCGCGGAGATGGACTACGTCTACTGCTACCTGTCCTACTACGGCTTCAAGGCGGCGCGAGCCACTATGCAGGGCTTCTGGGATGAGATGGGCCGGCTGGAGAAAGATCGTAACCCTTACCGCGCTGGCTTCCTGCAGTTCGTCGGTGTCGCCGAAACCGAAGAGCAGGCGTGGGAGCTCTACCGCGAGCCGGCGGAATACTTCTACGACCGCTGCCTGCGCGTTAGTGCGCGCTACGCCAACCCGCCAGGCTACGTCACCGAGGCGACCCAGCGTGCCGGCATCGAAAGCCAGGTCGCGGCCGTCGCCACCGGTGGCCCTGATTCGGCAGAGCAAACAAGCGCCCGGCCTGGTATTCAGAAGGCCGGCATAATCGACAAGAGCGCCCGCGAGATGAAAGCCATCGTCGAGAACGGCTATGTCATTATCGGCACGCCGGACCAGGTCGCCGAACAACTGCGCGATGTCATCCAGGATCTGCGCTTTGGTCACCTGATGCTGCTGCAGCAGTTCGGTAACATGAGCAAGGAACTCGCCAACTACAACACGCGGCTTTACGCCGAGCAGGTGAAGCCGCAGTTGGCCAATCTCTGGTCCGACTGGGAAGACCATTGGTGGCCGGCGCCAATGGCCAGCGCCGAGCGAGCGAAGCCAGACCGTGCCGTCATGGCGGCCGCCGCCGAATAAACCACCCGCCGACCGCGACCGGTGTGGCAACAACAATAAGGGCGGAGACCATGCCAACGCTTGCGGTATCCCACGTCGATGTAAACGGTCACGCCTGCCGCGTGTGGACCAAGGGAAACGGTCAGCGGATTGGTTTTCTCGCCGGCTTCGGCGGCCTGCCGAAATGGATTCCATTCCTCGACCTATTGGCGGAAAGCTACGAGGTTGTGGTGCCGTCGATCCCCGGCTTTCCCGGCGCCACCGGGCACGCCACCTGCGACACCCATCTCGATTGGGTAATGGCCATCCGCGACCTGTTGGGCGGCGCAAAACTACTCGGCGGCGCACCAATAATCGGCTCCGGACCGGGCGGTTCGCTGGCGGCGGAAATGGCGGCATTCTGGCCGAGAGAGGTCGACCGGCTGGTGTTGATTTCGCCGTGGGGCCTGTTTTCCGAGAGCAAACCCATGGCCGACCCGTGGGCGCGCCGCCCCCATGAGGTGGGTCCGCTTCTGTGCGCAACGCCGGAGCACTGGACCGACTTAAAAACTGAGCCCAAGAGCGCTAATTCCATCGAGTGGCCGATCGAACAGAACAGGGCGCTGGAAGCCAGTGCGCGCATCTTCTGGCCCCTGGGCAATACCGGTTTAAGCAAGCGGCTAAGCCATATCGCTTGCCCTACCTTGCTCATCTATGGCAACGCGGACCAAGTGATTCCGCAGAGCTACATGGATACTTTTAGCGACGGCGTGAGTGGCGAGGTGCGCGTGGAAGCGATCGCCGGCGCCGGCCATTTGGCAGAACTGGATCAGCCACAATCGGTCGCCGACGCCATTCGAAGCTTTATCTAGTTAGCGCTGCTGTAGCCACCAAACAACAACACCTCATCCCGAACCTGTCGAAGGATCAAGGTGTTGTAGGACTCACACTTCAACAAGCTCAGTATGAGGCTGTTAGTAGCCGCCGCTGAAATTCACATCGCACCAGCTCTCCCAAAGCTTGGCCAGCGCGGCGTAGTCGAGGTCGCTCATGCCTTCGCTTTCGGCGATCTCGTAGGGTGTGTGCGCCGCCAGCATAGCAAACAGGGGCACGCCGCAATCCCGCGCCGTCTCCAGCGCCAGCATCGAATCCTTGCGTGCGTTGGCGACCGACATGCCGCCTTCGTAGTCGCCGCCCATAATGCGTTCCCGGAAGCGGTGCTGCAGCGGCCGTGTAACGCCATCGGCGCCGCCGAGGATGTCGGCCAGTACATCGAGGGGAACGCCGAGCTTGTTGGCCATGGCGCCAGCCTCGATCAGTACCACCATCAACGCATGCATAACCGCGTTGTTGACCACCTTGGCGCTGCTGCCGGTGCCGATCGGCCCGAGATGATGGATCGTCTTGGCGACTAGTTCGAGCACCGGGCGCGCCTTCGCCACCGCGCCGTCAGCGCCACCGACCAGCCAGGTGACCTGACCGGCCGCAATCGCCTGCACGCCACTGCCCACCGCCGCATCGATGAAGGCGATCCCGGCACCTTCGCACAACACGCCGAGTTCTCGGGCGGTGTTGGGCGTCACCGTGCTGGTCTCAACAATCAACTTCGGTGGCCGCGCGCAACCAATAAGTTCGGTCACTACGGCCTTCGACACTTCCGGCCGGGGCAGCGACAGCAGGACTATCTCGGCACGTTCGGCCACCTCTCCCGCAGATCCCACCCACTCCAATTCAAGATTGGCAACCACTTCGCGCCGCGCCGGGTTGACATCGTATCCAGCCAACGGACGTTGACCCGAAAATACGCTAGCCAGCGCCGATCCAGCGTTGCCAAGCCCGATTAGGCCAACGGTACTCATAGGTAATTACTCGACGCCGTAGGGATTGTTGGCCAGGGCCGGAAACAGGTCGGTGCGTGGTGGTGAGAAGAATTCGACGATCTCGCAATCCTCGCGGTACCACACCTCGTGGTCGACGCCACCGGGAATAACTAGAACCGTACCGGCCTCGCATGTCTTCTCCTCGCCCGTACCAAGTACGTAGTCCAGCTTGCCTTTCACCAGCCAAGTGATCTGCTCGTTGGGATGGGAGTGAGCAGGCACGCGGCTACCAGCATCGATATTGGCCCACAGCACCATCGACTGTTCGCCCGCCAATATTTGCAGTTTGCCAATATTACGCTCGTGAACCGGTATGTCTGCAACCTGGTGGAAGTTGGACATGGCTATTTTCCTTTCTTGTTAGTGCGCCGTTGGATCATTGTTACACCATCGAACCGGGTGGATAAGGGGGGGGGGAAGTATGCGCTTGGAAAACCGGGTGGCGTTCGTCACTGGCGGATCGGGCGGCATCGGCATGGCGACCGCCAAACGGTTCATCGCCGAAGGTGCGAACGTCGTGGCCGCCGATGTACCTGCTATGAGAACAGGTGTGACCGTGCTTCCTTGGTGGCGTCTTCCATAGTCATGAATTCCGCGCCCTCATCCATCAGCTTGTCGATCAGGCCTTCCAGCGCGAGCATACGGAAGCCGCGGCCAATAACATACGGGTGCATGGTGTAAGTGAGGATGCCCCAGTCGACGATCTTTTTCATGTAGCGCCACTCATCGTACCAGCTACCCATCACAGTACGCGCCGAGTTCAGTCCCGGCATCAGGACTTCAGGGGTGCGGAAAAATTCGAAATGTGGGTGGTCGTCGAGCGACCAACTGATTGGTAATTCGATGAGGTCGGTCTCTTCGCCGTATCGGTATGGCTCGCCCAGTGCGAAAGTATCGTTACGGCGGGCGCGGTAGGGAACGTAGTCGGTACCCATCAGGCTCGAGTCGTAGAGAAAACCGTGCTTGATCAACAGATCGATCGTGCTCTCGCTAAGGTCCCACGACGGCGAGCGGTAGCCGCGCGCCTTCTGGCCAGTGAGGCACTCGATGGCGTCGTTGGCGCGCACCAGATCTGCCTCTTCCTCCTCGCAGGTCTGGTTGGCCGGCGGGATGTGGGACCAGCTATGGTGGGCGACTTCATGGCCCGCCTCGACGACGGCCTCGCACTCGCGTGGATGGCTCTCGATGGTGAATCCCGGCACGTACCAGGTCGACGGCAGGCCACGCAGTTTAAGCGTATCGAGGATCCGGCCCGAGGCGACCCGGTGGCCGAATTCGCCGCGCGACAGGGGCGTTTGCGTGGTCATCCCGCGCGAGATAAAGCCCGATTGAGTGTCGAAGTCGAAGGTCAGGCAGACGATATGGCGTGGCATGTTTAGCTCCCCCTGTTGTTCACGCCATTGGTATCGCAATTTGCCGCCGGAGTGTAGTAAGGCCTCCATTAGTTTTCGCCCGCAGGCAACAATAAATAAAGAGAACCGAAAATGGCGACACGAACCCTGGGTATCATCCTTCACGGTGCCACTGGGCGCATTTGTTCGACACAGCATTTACAACACGCCCTGGTGCCGATCATGGCCGCAGGCGGCTTGCAGGTTGGCGACGACATGATCATGCCGCGCCTGCTGCTGATCGGCCGCAACAAAGAGCGTCTAGCCGAAATCGCCCGCGCCCATAACATCGAGAACTGGACTACTGACCTCGATACCGCGCTGGCCAACCCCGACTTTTCGGTGTTCTGCGAGGCCGCAGCGACCCACCAGCGGTTGGCCACCCTCGGCAGGGCGCTTAGCGCTGGTAAGCACATCTACACCGAAAAACCGGTGGCGCCGACGGTCACCGAGGGTCTGGCGTTGTTGGGCGATATCGAGGCCGCTGGCCTTAAGCATGGCGCGGTTGAGGATAAGCTTTATATTCCGGGTTTTCAGAAGCTTAACCGCCTTATTCAAAGTGAAACTTTAGGTCGTATCGTTAGTTTTAAGCTCGAATTTGGCTGGTGGGTGTTCGACGGCAAACGGGTTGCTTCACAGCGCCCGAGCTGGAACTACCAAAAATCGGGTGGCGGCGGATTGCTCTCCGATATGCACCCCCACTGGCGCTACCTGATTGAGGACTTCCTGGGGCCGATTCATTCCGTCGCCAGCGCAGCTTGGACGGCGCAACCCGAACGCATCGATGAACACGGTGAGGCCTACGCCGTCGATGTCGAGGACAGCACCACCACCCTGCTAAAAATGGAGAGCGGCGCCTTCGGGACGATCTTGAGTTCATGGGCGACGCGGGTGCGACGCGACGATATGGTGACCTTCCATGTCGATGGTACCGAGGGATCAGCGGTCGCCGGACTGCGCCGCTGCTGGGCACAGCTTGCCAACGACACGCCGATGATCAGAGGCTTCGAACTAGGCGGCGAGGCGAACGAAGGCAAGGACGGCACCAATTACCTCGATGACTGGCAGGAAGTCACCGAGGATATTCCCTACCAAAATGGCTACCGGGTCGGCTGGGAATACTTTATCCGCCATATCGTCGCGGACGAGCCCATTGCCTCCGATTTGCGCGCCGGTATCCGCGACGTTCAGCTCGCCGAGGCGTGCAGCCGGGCCGCGACGGAACGCATTTGGGTGCCCCTAAACCAGCATTGAGTGCAATCGCCACGATGGTGGTATACTGCCGACACAAACCATTTCGAGGAACCCATGACTGCCCTACCCGTTCTCGATCTCGGCGACGATCCCTTCGAACGCGGGCTGATCCATGGCCGCGAACTGGCACCTATGATCGCCGAGAACATCGACACCTATCTAGCGCGCTTTGCCGCCGGCGGCCTCGATAGCGCTGCGGCACGCAGGGAGGGCCAATCCTGGATCGAGGTCATCGCCAGCCAGAACGTTGAATATTCGGAAGAAATGCGCGGACTTGCCGAGGGCGCGGACTTGCCGCTGGGCGATATCGCCATGCTCAACGCCCGCTACGAAATCACCTTCGGCCTGTTCGGCCGGGAAGCGCGCGCCAATAACATCGCGGTGATCGCCGGGGAAGCCGACGGCTGCTCGACCTTCGGCATCCTGCCCGAGGCGACGGTGAACGGCCATACCATCATCGGCCAGAATTGGGATTGGCTGGCCGGCGTGCACGGGCGCTGCGCAGTGCTGCGCATCCGCCGCAAATCGGGCTCCGACCTGATCTGCTACACCGAGGCCGGAATCGTCGGCGGCAAGATGGGGGTCAACGAGCACGGCATCGGGCTGGTCGAAAACGGCCTAGTCTCCGACCATGACGGCCGCAACGAATACGAGAAACCTTTCCATATGCGCTGTCGCGAGATTCTCGACGCCGAGACCTACGACTATGCATTGCAGCCTATCGTTTCGACCCGGCGCGTGTGCTCGGCTAATTTTATCGTCGGCCACGCCGATGGTGAGGTAATTGATTTGGAAACCAGCCCCAACGCGGTATCCTACCACTTTCCCGTCGACGGCCTGATTACCCACTCGAACCATTTCCTCGACCCCCGCCACGGCCCCTCGCAGATGGAACGCCTGTCAACCAACACGCTGTACCGCGCCAGCCGGCTCGACCGGCTGTTACGCAAGGATATCGGCAAACTGAATGTCGACCTGTTCCAGATGGCTTTGGCCGACCACTTCGGCCTGCCCAACGCGATCTGCCGTCACCCCGACGAGCGCCTGCCGGTGGCCAAGCGGACCATGACCAATGCCTCCTTCGTCATCAACTTGAATACGCGCACCATGCAGATCGCTAACGGGCCGCCCTGCTCGAACCCGTTCGTCGAACACGCCCTGGACGGCGAGGCATTGTCCCGCACCGCCGCGTAGCATCGAACCTCTCACGAAAGATCCCGCCATGCGTTGGACCGCCCGCCGCGAACGCTTTCGCTCCCTACTTGCTAGCGACGTTTGCTATCATCCGGGGTCCGTCTATGACACCATCTCGGCGCGTATTGCCGAAGACCTGGGTTTCGAGACAGGCATGTTCGCCGGCTCGATCGCTTCGATGGCGATTCTAGGCGCACCCGACATTATCGTCCTCACGCTTAGCGAGTTCGCCGACCAGGCGTACCGTATCTGCCGCGCCGGCGAGCTGCCGCTGATCGTCGACGCCGATCACGGCTACGGTAACGCGCTAAACGTCATGCGTACCGTTGATGCACTGGAAAACGCCGGGGTAGCGGCAATGAGTATCGAAGATACCGAACTGCCCCCAGCCTATGGTAGCGCTAACACGCGGCGCCTGATCTCGGTCACCGAAGGGGTCGGTAAGATGCGCGCGGCGATCGAGGCGCGGCGCGATCCCGGATTCGTCATCATGGGCCGGACCAGTGCCGCGGTAATCACCGGGATCGATGATGCAATCACCCGCGCCCGCGCCTACCAGGAGGCCGGCGTCGACGCCATTTTCCTCGCCGGGATGAAAACGCGCGAAGATCTCATCGCCATCGCCGCTGAAATTGATCTGCCGATAATGCTCGGCGGCGTCAGCGCAGAATTGTCCGACCGAACGTTCCTCGCCACCAACGGTGTTCGCATCGCCCTGCAGGGCCATCTGCCGTTCTCGGCCGGGATCGGAGCGGTCTACGAGGCCCTAAAGGCGCTGCGCGAAGGTACCGCGCCGGCCGATATCCCCCATGCCGGTTCGAGAGAGCTGTTAGCGCGGGTGTTGCGCCAGGGCGATTACGACCGCTGGACCGATGACTATCTGGGCGATGGCGGCAAGTAGGCGCTGGCGTACATGAAAGTGCGAGACAACGGAGCAAAGGTTATTATCGAAAGAATACCCATCGTCGTCCCCGGCGCCGTGCTCGATGTGGATATCAACTGGCAGCCGCATAATCAGTCCGGTAGCCGGGTTACCGTCACTTTGGCCTACACCATAATTTTTTAATTGGCGGTCTCATTAGCCTGGGGCCTGTGTCCATCAACAAGACGTCGCGGATGATCGTATTTTAAAGTTATCCCCGTGCGCGATTATCCGTCAGCGAATACCTGCCTTTATCTCACTCATACTGTTTACTAATCTACCGATCCCACTACCCGACAGAGACCGTTTTTATGCTGACCGCAAATATTGACAAGTTGATCGACGTCATGGCCCGCTTGCGCCACCCAACCGAAGGTTGTCCGTGGGACGTCGAGCAGACGTTCGAGACTATCGTCCCCTACACCATTGAGGAGGCTTACGAGGTAGCAGACGCAGTCGGCCACCAAGACATGACCGCTCTGCGCGATGAGCTCGGTGACCTATTGCTACAGGTTGTATTCCATTCGCGCATGGCCGAGGAGCAGGACGCTTTTGCTTTCGACGATGTCGCTGGCGCCATCGCCGACAAATTAATCCGCCGTCACCCCCACGTATTCGACGATAAAAATGCGGATGACGGGGCCGCTGTAATAGAGACCTGGGAATCCCTAAAGGCGACAGAGCGGGCCGAGAAAGCTGCGAATGACGGCCGGCCGGCGAGCGTATTGGACGATGTACCGGCAACTTTCCCCGCTCTGATGCGGGCTGAAAAGCTGCAGAAACGCGCCGCGCGCGTCGGTTTCGATTGGCCCGATACCGCGCCAGTATTCGAAAAAATCACCGAAGAGACGAATGAATTGATGTACGAAATTGCCAGCGGCAGTGATACCGAACGCCTGAGCGATGAGGCGGGCGATCTACTGTTTTCTTGCGTCAACCTGTTGCGTCATTTGAAGATTGACCCTGAGGCGGCTTTACGCTCGGCCAACGCCAAGTTCGAGCGCCGTTTCCGTGTTGTCGAGACACTGCTCACCGACGAGGGCCGTCAACTCAGCGAAGCCGACTTGGCGGAGCTGGAGGCGCTTTGGCAACGCGCCAAGGCTTCGACTTAGTACAAAATAAGGCCAACCTGACATCGACTGTACGGCCCGTCGTAATAGCGCAACTATCCAGGTAAATGGTAGCCAAAACGATACTGTGCAGCTTTCACAAAGTATCATTTTCACTAGGAGGTGGCTAACAGTCGGCTTGCTATCGGTGCAGCCAATTTACGGAAGTATTGAAAACGCTGACAGGCGTAAGCCTGGGAAAACCATGAAGCTTTGATCTAGATCATTGATGGCGGCTCTCAAACGCAAAGATATATATGCCCGTAAAGTTACCCACGATGCGGAGAGGAGGCCGCTATGGCGGGCTATCATCTGAACCACATTAATATTCGTACCGCCGACCTCGAAGGAACGCGCGACTTTTACGCCGATGTGTTCGGGCTCGAAGAAGGGTTTCGCCCGCCATTCCCGACGCCGGGCTACTGGATGTATGCCGGCGATGCACCGATTGTGCATATATCGCCCAGCGACCCCGGCAGCCCGGCGCGCTCCAATCCGGACGGTATGGGCGATGGCGTCGACCATTTCGCGATGTGGGGCTCGGGATTGGCCGATCAGATTGCCGCACTCGAACGCCACGGCATTGAATATCATAAGCAGCTGGTGGGGGGTGGCAAAGTCGTTCAGCTATTCTTCAAGGACCCCAATGGGGCTAGAATCGAACTCGGGTTCGATCCCAAGGCCGAGGGGGTGACCGCAGAGAATTTCGATGGGGACGTTTGGTAAGGCCCTAATCGTTCGCCAACAGGTGAATGAAGCTTGGGGTACCCCAGCGTTGGTCGCTGCATGCCCGGACGTGAGTATAGAACTGATCAACCAGCACCGTGACCAGTAGCCAAGAGTCGTTGTTGTCACCCTCAGCGAGAATGATGGCCAAGTCCTTGCGCGTCCGGTCGATCGCAAAGCCATAGTCGAACTTGCCATCAACCGTCGCTTTGCTCTCCTTCGTTATCGTCGGCTGGAATCGCCAGAATCGATTGTATGAGTTGCCAGGACTGTTTATCGCAGGCGTTCAGTAAACTGCCGACCGGATGTGCCACATCATAGGGACAGCCGTCGAGCAAGGCGCTGTAGCCGCCAGCCTCGACAATCATAAAACTTCCGGCCGCATGGTCCCAGGGCATCAGTTTTGTGTAGGAGGTAAAGCAGCGCTCACCGCTTATAATTTGGATGTATTCGTGGCCGGCGCAGTTGGGCCGATAAACCTTGCCGATGAAGCTTTGGTCCTGGTCGGCTCGCTCGAACAGATGGCGCGCCGCCACGCCATCGCAATGGGCGGGCCTCTGTCCGCTTCCTAACTGGACAGAAAAGGCGTCGAGAGCAACGCCAGCACCGGTCTCTCCCACTGCCAGGGTGCCGCTAAAGGGCTCGTAAATCCACCCCGCGACAGTTTTGCCTTTGCGCACGAGCGCAACGATAGTGGCAAAAACCTTGCTTCCCTTGGCAAAATTGTGGGTGCCGTCGATCGGATCGATGACCCAGACCGGTTCGTCGTCGGATAAGCAGTCTAATACGGTACTGTCGGCGTAAGCTGCCTCCTCGCCGACGATGCTGCTGTCAGGTAGTAAGTTTGATAACTCACAGCTGAGCCATTCCTCGGTCTCGATGTCGGCGACCGTGACTAGTTCACCGTGATCCTTTTCGGCGATGTCGCCTTCACCGAGTTTCTGGTGGTGCGGCAGGATTATCTCGGCCGCAACCTGGCGCAACAGCTCAGAGACCTGCTCGATATCGACGGTCGTTCCGGGCGTACGGCGGGACACGTTTAACCGATTCCGCCGGTGTCGAGTTGGCGCTGGGCGAGCCGCGCTCGGTCGGCGGGGCTCAAGCGAACCCGCACATGCGCCATCATCTGGCGGTCGTCGCGCGCGATTACATCGCCACGCCGGTAAAGCCAGGCCAATGTGGCACCGTCCGACAGCGGGATATCGATATCAGTGATAATGTAGTGGGCCAATAGTTTTTCATCGATCCGAACTAGCAGTACATCGCCCCCCTCACCTGTCAAGGCGGAGAGCGAAACCAAATCAATATTGTGGGAAGCCTGGTTGGAGACAACGGCGCGGTGGGCCTCGTCGAGCAGGTCGGTCTTGTTGAGAGCTTCAAGGACCGGAGGTACTTCATCGGGCCCCATATCAGCAGCGTCGAACAAGTCAGCGAGAATGGCGCCGACATCGTCGCGCTGGGCATTGGTTTCCGGGTGGGCGATGTCGCGAACATGTAACACCAGATCTGAGGCGGCGACTTCTTCCAGCGTTGCTCGAAATGCCGCCACCAAGTGCGGCGGCAGATCTTGGATGAATCCCACCGTATCCGACAAGATGATTGTCTGTCCCGAAGGTAATTTCAGCGCCCGCATCGTCGGGTCCAGGGTGGCGAACAGCATGTCTTCGGCTAGAACATCCGCCTGAGTCAGGCGATTGAATAGGGTCGACTTGCCGGCGTTGGTGTAACCGACCAATGACACCACGGGATAAGGCACTCGCTGACGGGCCGCGCGATGGAGACCGCGGGTGCGGCGCACCTGCTCAAGCTGCCATTTCAACTTGGCGATACGTTGATCGATCAGGCGTCTATCGATTTCTAGCTGACTTTCGCCGGGGCCGCCCAGGAACCCGGCACCGCCACGTTGGCGCTCGAGATGGGTCCACGACCTCACCAATCTACTACGCTGGTAGGACAACGCCGCAAGATCGACCTGAAGAAGACCTTCACGGGTGCACGCACGATCGCCGAATATTTCCAGGATCAAACCCGCGCGGTCGATAACCTTGACATTCCACGCGCGTTCTAGATTGCGTTGCTGGATCGGCGTCAATGGTATGCCGACGATAACCAGCTCGGCGTCAAATACGGCGATGCGCCCAGCAAACTCGTCGACGATACCCGAGCCGAACAGCGTCGCGGGCCGCGGCTTCGCAATCGCCACTACCCGCGCTTCGACAACTTCAACACCAATCGCCTCCGCCAACCTGACTGTCTCGGCGAGTGTCTTGGTGGTCGAGCGGTGTTCGGTAGACGGTGTCCGCAGCTCCGGTTGTAGAACGACAGTCGGCGGCCGGGTGGCGCCGTTAGAGCGGATGTCGTGACCGTTAGGTGTAGCCAAAACCAGTGCGCTACTCGGCAGCTTGAGCTTCTTCGGTTTCCGGCTCAAACAATTGCACCGGTGCCGACGGCATTATCGTTGAGATAGCGTGCTTATAGACGAGTTGGGAATGGGCGTCTCGGCGCAAAAGAACGCAGAAATTATCGAACCAAGTGACTACGCCTTGCAGTTTCACGCCATTCACCAGGAACACCGTCACCGGAACTTTGGTTTTTCGAATATGATTTAGAAAAACGTCTTGGACGTTTTGGGATTTTTCCGCAGCCATGTTTCTAATCTCAGCCTGTCTTATTGTGGTTTTTCCACAGCAGAATGCTCCGCCGGATCAATTTTCTCCAGCTTTGGTTTTTTAACGGTTATTGCCCTACAGCTTAGGCAACGGGCGCAGGAATTCCAGTGCAAAGCGGAAAAAACTTTAGATTAACCCATAGGAGAACTTATTAGGGGTGAGTCCTCCATAAAGAGAAGATATTTTTCATGCAAATCTATCGTCACGGTGCCCGGGATGCCGTTGGCGATCACCGCGTCATCGATTTGTGTTACTGGCGTCACGAAGTGCGATGAATTGCTTAGGAATGCTTCCTTTGCCTGGTGGGCCTCGGCAACGGTGAAAGGGCGCTCTTCGACGGTGTAACCCAACTCACCAGCCAGTCTCATGATTACCCGCCGGGCCGTTCCGGCGAGAATTCGACGGCCAGTGGGCGGAGTAATCAGGATATTTTCCGCGGTTACAATCCATGCGTTCGACGAAGATCCTTCGGTGACAAATTCATCGGAATCGACCATCCATGCTTCATAAGCTAGCGCTTCGGTGGCGGCTTGCTTTGCTAAAATGTTGGGTAGCAATGCGACGCACTTGATGTCGCAACGATCCCAGCGAATATCCGGAATTGTGAGTATTTTGACACCGTCGTCGAGCATTTCCCGAGGAAATTCGGGAATCGAACGCGCGGTCATGGCAACTGCGGGTTTCACCGAGCGTGGAAACCTATGATCGCGGGGTGCCACGCCACGGGTGACTTGGATGTACAACAACCCGGTGGTCATGCGATTTCGCCGCACGATTTCCCGCATCACCAGGCGCATCGATTGCCGCGTCATTGGTGGCGCGATGGACAACTCGTTGAGGGTCCGGTCGAGCCGGTCTAAATGGGCGAGCTCATCTATCAGCCGGTCGCGATAGGCATGGACGACCTCATAAGCGCCGTCGGCGAATTGATAACCGCGGTCCTCGATGTGCACGGATGCGTGGCGATGCGGCAGATAGGCACCGTTCACATAGGCGATGCGCGGCATTGATAACCTCCGGTGTGGTAAAGTGCTTATCCGTCGGCGCCAGTATAACGATCAACGGT
Organism: uncultured Rhodospirillaceae bacterium; assembly: GCA_964530225.1. GTDB lineage: Bacteria > Pseudomonadota > Alphaproteobacteria > UBA6615 > UBA6615 > CAZHBA01. The sequence continues at coordinate 16,536 of CAZHBA010000014.1, forward strand.
AACCTTATTTGTATTAATCCGACTGTTGCGCCACGTTCTACATGGTGCAGTTGATCGGAAAACAGAGGATCGCCATTGTCCCCTCACCCAACTTGCTTTCGCATTGTGAACGTGCCGTCACGGGCCTCGGTCAAGGCCTTGCACAAGGCCAACCCTAGTTCCGCGCCGCCGAGTTGCAATTGGCCGGCTCGCGCACCCTTGCCGAAGAGTTCCAGAACCGATCCAAGTTCAGCGGGAGCGATACCGATACCGGTGTCGCTGACCACAAACTTGAGGCATTCGCCAGTTAATCCGACCGGTCTAGCGCAGCGGTTAAGGTCATTGCGTCACCATCGAGTGCAAATTTCACATCGGCGTGTACCGTTAAGTACTCATGTGTCCCAAATTAGAAAAACTCTAAACGGACTGAGAACATCCTCTCAACTTTGCGAGTAGCATCCTTGGTTGCGAACAACACAACCCGGTCGCCTTGCTGAATTACGGTGCTTTTATCGACGCGCACAACTTCACCACTGCGTAAAATAGCAGCAACGCTTACGCCCGATGGCAGCTTTGCATCAAGGATGGAGTGGCCAACTAGGCTGGACGTTTCCAACGCTTCTGCTTCGATAACTTCACCAAAATTTTCGCCAATCGAATGTACCGAGCGTATGCGTCCACGGCGCACATACTGCAAAATCGTCGATACCGTTATGGCGCGTGGACTCACCACCACGTCGATCCCTAATGGCGCCAGCAACGGTGTATAGGTGGTGCTGTTGACCAGCGTAACAGCACGTTCAGCGCCATAACGCTTAGCCAGTAGCGAAACTAAGATATTAACCTCGTCGTCGTTTGACACCGCAACGATGGTGGCCGAATTTCCAATGTTGGCTTCAATCAAGATTTCCGGGTCCAGCGCGTCACCGTTGATCACGGTCGTTTTTGACAATGTTTGCGCGACCGCGGTTGCTCGCGATTTGTCGATTTCGATGAGCCGAGCGCTGACGCCAGCAAAATTGTCTTCGATGTCCACCGCCAGGCTTTGGCCGATAATACCACCGCCTACAATAACAACACGGCGCGCTTCGGGCTCATCGTGCCCAAACGCCGACATGGCACGTGCGGCGTGCGCGGCATCGACCACGAGATAAACTTCATCACTGGCTTCAAGATGGTCATCGCCTCTCGGGACGATCGATTTGCTCTGGCGAATTATGCCAACAATCGTGATGTGAAGGTCGGGAAACAGGTTCGTTAGCTGGCGCAACGGTGTGTTGAGGATCGGGCATTCGTCATCGCAACGCACCCCGATCAAACGCAACTTGTTGTCGGCCAACGGGATCATTTCGAACGAGCCCGGCACCGTAAAACGCCGGCTGATCGCACGGGCCACTTCGATCTCGGGCGAAATAATTACATCGATCGGCATATTGTCGCGACTGAACAAATCTGACCAAATTGGCTGCCGGTAACTTTGCGCCCGCACCCGTGCGATCTTGGTCGGCACATTGAACAGGGAATGGGCCACCTGGCAAGCGATCATGTTCACTTCGTCGGCAAACGTGACGGCGATTATCATGTCCGCGTCGCCTGCGCCGGCGGCCTCCAAAACGTCGGGCAGCGATGCGTGGCCGACCATGGCGCGAACATCTAGAGTATCGCGGATACGATGGATGAGTTCGGCGCTTTGATCGACGACAGTTACATCAACCCGTTCGCCCGCCAACTCGCGCGCAATATTTGAGCCAACTTGGCCAGCGCCACAGATAATTGCTTTCATGATATATCGATAACCTTATGGCCGACAATCAGGAGACCAGGAAGTAAGTGGATATAGCTCTAAGCACCCGAACTCGTCGCGTCCTCTTTTATGCCGTTTCGCGGTCGTCCCGCTTCAACGACGTTATTTTGTACACCTAGAATCTTCAATTTTCGGTGCAAAGCGGATCGCTCCATCCCGACGAAACTCGCGGTGCGCGAGATATTACCGCCAAACCGCGTAACCTGGGCGCTTAGATATTGGCGTTCGAACTCCTCACGCGCGTCACGCAGGGGCAGGCTAAGCAATTCCACGTTAGCGTCCTGGCGCAGAATTGATGGCGAAATGGCACCGACTTCGGGCGGTAGCATATCCACCTGGACCGATTTATCGCTATCGACTGGTGTCATAATTAATAGCCAATCGATGACGTTACGAAGTTGTCTGACGTTGCCAGGCCAGGCATAAGACTGCAGGGTCGCCATGGCGTCGGTACCTATCTTTCGCGGCGCCAAACCCGACACCTGAGCCGACTGTTGCATGAAATATTCGATCAACAGGGGAACGTCTTCACGCCGTTGCTCCAAATTGGGGACTTCGAGCGGCACCACATTCAGGCGGTAATATAAGTCCTCGCGAAAATTTCCAGCGGCGATTTTCGCCTTCAGATCACGGGTCGTGGTCGCAACGACGCGCACATCGACGTCGATTTTTTGGGTGCCGCCAATGCGCACAAACGTTTGTTCCTGCAGCGCGCGAACGATCTTACCTTGGGTTTCCAGCGGCATATCACCGACTTCATCGAGCAGCAAGGTCCCCGTGTGCGCTTGCTCGAACAGTCCCACCCGCGCCGGTGAATCATCACTACCCATTGGGTCGGCTTCGATACCAAACAACTCCAGCTCCATGCTCTCGGGCGCCATAGTCGCGCAATTGATTACGATAAAGGGCTGATTAGTGCGGCGGGACAATTTATGCAGCATGCGTGCTGCAACTTCCTTACCGGAACCCGCCGGTCCCGAAATCAATACACGGCTACCTGTGGGTGCAGCCTTTTCAATGGCTTGGCGCAGTTGATTGATGGCCGGTGATTTACCGGTGAGCTCACCCTCCGCGCCGGCGCGCAATCTAAGCTCTTCGTTTTCGCGTCTTAGCCGCGCGGCCTCGATTGCGCGTGAGACAATGACCAAAAGGCGGTCGGACTTGAACGGCTTTTCGATAAAGTCGTATGCGCCCATCCTTATGGCCTGTACCGCCATTTCGATCGATCCGTGACCGCTGATCATAACAATCGGTACATGAGGGCGCTCGCGCTGCAGAACTTCGAGCAGCTGCATGCCGTCAAATTCGCTACCTTCGAGCCAAATATCAAGAATGATAAGGCTGGGACGGCGCGAACCCACTTGCGACAGTGCGACTTCACTGTTGCTCGCCTCGCGGGTTTCGTAACCCTCGTCTTCGAGAATACCTGCGATCAAGA
>CAZHBA010000015.1:0-26422 GCA_964530225.1 uncultured Rhodospirillaceae bacterium
AAAAACGGCATCGGCTTCTATCAGCGTCTCGAACTGGTCACACACTTTTTCCATTTGAAACGTATCGAATTTCGATGATCGCAAAGCAGAATATTTTTGCCGTTCAGTTTCATTTGCGTTCCCTCTAGGCTCCGGCGCTCATTATTCCTTGCCGGCGTTGGCAAAGAACACCTGTTTGCCATTCACCGTATAGCGGTTGATGGCGGACTGTCCCGTCGCGGAGATTACCCAATCAACAAAGGCTTCTGCGTCCTGTTTTTTGACATGGCCGTGAACCGATGGGTTCACCACGATGATACCATATTGGTTGCGAAGCTTGGGATCGCCCTCTGACAAAATAACGTGGTCGCCTTTGTTGCCGAATTTCTCCCAGGTCGCCCGGTCGGTCAGCGTGTAACCGCCGACTGAGACGGCGATATTTAGGGTGGCGCCCATGCCTGCCCCGGCTTCACGGTACCATTTGCCGCTGAATTGAGCGACGTCGATCCCTGCCAACTTCCAAATTTCGAGACTTTTCTTATGGGTGCCGCTGTCGTCTCCGCGCGAAACGAACACTGATTTGGTATCGGTAATTTTCCTATATGTCTCCTCGACGACGGTCGCGCCCTTGATTTTTGCCGGGTCTACCGCCGGGCCGACAATGACAAAATCGTTAAACATCACCGCGAACCGCTCGACGCCGAAGCCGTTTTTTACGAAGGCAAGTTCGGACGGTTTGTGATGAACGAACACGATATCGGCGTCGCCACGCTCGGCGATGCGCAACGCTTGACCGGTGCCAACACCAACCACCCGGACCTCGATCCGAGTTTCTTTGGTGAACTGCCGCACGATAGTATCGAACAGGCCCGAATTCACGGTCGATGTGGTCGATGCAACGACGATGGACCGGTACTGGGCCCCGGCAATTGCTGGCATCGCTAATACAGCAATCACGATGGCCAATATTTTTGGAACCATCTTTATTTTTGCCATCGCGTTTTCACTTCCGAAGGGGCTTTCAAATCCTGGCGGTGCCACCACAGTAATTCGCCCTTCAGGAACGCCTTCGCCAAATCGTTTTGCGGCGCCTCAAAAAACTGAGTTGCCGGTGAGTTTTCCAGGATACGTCCGCGGTACATAAACAAGACGTCGTCGGCAACACGGCTGGCCTGGGCCAGATCATGGGTCGCTAAGATAATCTTGGTGCCGGTCTGGCGGATCGACTCCACAATATCTTCGAGCGCGTGGGTTGCCGCGGGATCCAAGTTGGCGGTGGGTTCGTCTAAAAACAGCACCTCGGGTTGTAACAACCAGGCTCGGGCTATGGCCAGGCGCTGTTGCTCGCCAAAGGAAAGCGACCGCGCCGACACTTTCGACAGGCGAAGCAGGCCGGCTTTTTGCAGCATCTCCTCGACCAGCGAGCGTCGCTCCGCCTGAGACTGGCCCCGCCCCTTCAAGACATAAGCAAGATTGGCCCGCACCGACCGGCGTAGCATGACCGGGCGCTGAAATATCATGGCTTGATGGCGCGCTGCCGTGTCGCCCGCTGATCCGTGCCAAGTGATGTGTCCTGACGTCGGACGCAGCAAGCCGTGGCAGATTCGCAAGAACAGACTCTTACCGGCGCCATTAGGCCCGAGAATAACCGTTCGCGTTCCTGCTTCGAGCGTTAGCGTCAGGTCTTTGAGCAGCCGCATGCCGCCGACTTCGAAATTTACGTCGTTTAGGGCCAAGGGCAGAATCTTGTTGTTCTCGCCGGCTTGTTGGGTACCGGTCTTTATAGGTTGAAAATTATCCATACTTCTTCTTCGCCTTTTCACCGACCAGGTACGCCATCGCGTTCACGCTCAGGGCCAAGGTAAGCAATATAATTCCCAGGCCCAGTGCCAACGCCAGGTTACCCTTGCTGGTCTCCAATGCGATAGCGGTCGTCATCACCCGGGTTACGTGGTCGATATTGCCGCCGACGATCATCACTGCGCCAACCTCGGCGCTGGCCCTGCCGAAACCGGCCAATACCGTCGTTAGCAAGCTGAATCGGCTGTCCCACAAAAGGGTCAATACGGTGTCGCTCGGACCGGTGCCGAAGGATTGCAGCTGCTCGGAATACTCGTTCCACAGATCCTCAATGAACTGCCGGGCGAGCGCGACGATAATGGGCGTCACCAGCACGACCTGAGCGAAAATCATCGCTGTCGGCGTAAACAACAGACCCAGAGTGCCGAGCGGGCCCGAGCGCGACAGGATCAGGTAAACCGTCAAACCGACAACAACCGGCGGTAGACCCATCAGAGCGTTCAAAATAACGATTATTCCGGTCCGCCCTGGAAAGCGGAAGATAGCCAACACCGCGCCCGCCGGCAGGCCAATCAAGCTGGCAATCGCCACGGCGGTTAGGCTGACACTCAAGGACAGCATAACGATTTCCGCCAGGCCGCTCTCGAAATCCGCAATCAGAGATATTGCCGCTCCAAATGCGGCGCTGAAATCCGACATCCTACTCTGCCTGCCTTGATATTTTTAACTCGCCGTTAGATTTGTATATTAGCGAAGCACTTTCTACGATGTACTGCAATTAGACCTTGGTGGTGGTATCAGTTTATGCAGTTTCCCAACCGGTTTGGGCGCTTTGGGCGGAGAGGCTGATAGCTTAGAAAGATCAGATACCATGAATATCGACACCGTCCTTGAGCGCCACGAGCTCGATAGCCACTGGTCGGATGTCAGTTGGCATCTGGCCTAGGTCATTCCTGGCGCATCGGGAATCGACGATTGGATCGAAATCGGCCGCGGCGAAAACTGGGTCTAGTGCCACGCGGCGACATTGCCCCTGGAAATTTTCCGAAAGGAAACGGAGGGCTACAAACATAATTTATCGCTCGATCCGCCGTCCGTTTATGTCGTTCTGCAAGACGGCGAGGAGAGCGACCACGATGTGATCCTTCACCTGGTCTCGGTCTGTCCCTACGAAGCGCAGGACTATCTTGATAGCGGCGAGGTTATGGTAGATTCCGTAGCCATGCCTGACCCCGAACCCGAGCCGGGACAAGACCCGCAAGAGCCAACGGAAGAAGTGGCCGAAACTATCGATGATCCGGAAGCCGTACCAATTGATGTAGAAACGAATGAATTGGAAACGCCGGAGGCTGGGTCCACGGCCGGCGCAAAAGATTCGGATAAACTAGATGACTCAGGAGGACCTACTGCATGACGATTTTGGGTGGTGCAGACTTTTCATCCGCCTGTTGCGCCTCGATAGAAGCGATGACTTTCGCGGCTATATCCATATAGGTCTTGGCGTGCACGCTGCCTGATTGGCTGACGGCGATGGGCTGGCCGCTGTCCGATGTTTCGCGGATCGATACATCCAGGGGTATCTCGCCGAGGAATTCGCATCCCATCTGTTCCGCCGTCGCCCGGGCGCCACCATGGTCGAATATATCGGTGCATTCGCCGCAATGGGGACAACTAAAATAGCTCATGTTTTCGATCAGCCCGAGTATGGGGACTTCGACCTGGCGAAACATGTTGAGGCTCTTGCGCGCGTCGAGCAGGGAGATGTCTTGCGGCGTCGAGATGATGACCGCGCCGGCCAATGGTACCTGCTGAACCAGGGTTAACTGCGCATCACCGGTGCCCGGCGGAAGGTCGACGACGAGTATGTCCAACGGCGCCCATTCGACTTCGCTGAGCAACTGGTTCAGTGCGCCCATCACCATGGGACCGCGCCACACGACCGGTTCCTCGGCTTCCATGAGAAAACCCATGGACATGCATTTCACGCCATAGTTTTCTAACGGCACGATGCGGTTCTCCGCATTTATTTTCGGCTGTTTGTCGATTCCCATCATGCGCGGCACCGACGGTCCATATATATCCGCATCGAGAATGCCGACGGATTTGCTGAGGCGGGCCAGCGCCAACGCCAGATTAACTGCGGTCGTCGACTTGCCAACGCCGCCCTTGCCCGAAGCGACGGCGATAATTGCGCCTATGTCTAAGGTGTCGGTGTCGGGTTCAGCGGGTACGGCGGAGGCACTGGCCTCTACCGCTTCGGTCAACACGGCGGTTGCAGACAACACGCCGGTTACGGTGGCGGCGGCCTTTTCGCAGGCGACGCGAACCGGCTCCATTTCCTGCGCCTTCTCGGCTGAGGTGTCGACGGACAGGTGAACCATTCTGTCCTTGATGACCAAGCCGGAAACCAAGCCAAGGCTAACGACGTCGGTGCCGCTGCCCGGTACCGGAACGCCCCGTAGCGCTTCAATGATCTGTTCTTCCTCTACGGACGCCATGTTTCAACTCGTGTTGTTAAGTGCCAGGGAATAGTGATGACATAAACATTAAATGCCGAAAATCAAAATGCGGTCGTCAGCCGCGTCAGAAGATCGCACACACAACAAGTTTTTGTGAACACCAGCCGCCCATCGAGCGTCAATTTCTCTTCGCGAGCCTTTTGGCGGTGGCAATGTTAATACCAGTGGCCGGTGCGAACGCGGCCATGTCGAAAGACTGGGTCTCGGCCTAGGTGGCGAAGGAATTCGGCGTCAAGGTGCTGGACGTAAATGCCGGTACGGCGGACGGAAAAGCCGTTTTCATCGTCAAAATTATGTGCCTTGGCGGCGATTTTAAAACTGCCTTTCAGGTCAATACTTGGGTCGTCGATGCCGAGGATGGGAAACGGATATCTTAATTTTGCCATCTGTCGAGCGGTCAAAAGCGTTCCGGTGGATACCAATCCCATCCTAACCAAAAGTCAATGGACGCGCTTAGAGACCATGTTTGGCGATAGGTTCGAGAGAGGGTTGATATGATAATTTTTATACTCAGTGTTATCGCAATCATTGTCATCACGGCGGTAGCGGCGATTATCTTGCCCGGTTTCGATGCCAGCCCGGCCCCTGTGGTGCCGGGCTTTGCATTAGCTGACCTAAACCAAGTAGGCTAATTTGTGCCTTTTTTGCTGTTACCGGAGCGAACCATGATCACTCAGGTGGTTAAGCCAAATCCAGACGATCCCCGCCTGACCGAGTACGTTACCGGAATCGACGAGCAAGGCGGCCACGTCAAGGCTTCGGTGGTCGTCGAACGCCCGTTGACGCTGTTTCTCAACGACCAGGAAATTGTCACCGTGATGACGGTCGGCGATTACCCCGAGTACCTGGCGGTCGGTTATCTTGCTAACCAGAACATGCTGCTGCCCGACGACGAGATCGTCGAGGTCGTGTACGACGACGACCTGGAATTGGTGGTTGTGCGGACGGCGCGCCAAACCGACTACGAAGCCAAGCTGAAGAAAAAGACCCTGACTAGCGGCTGTGCCCAGGGCACAGTGTTTGGCGATTTGATGGAGACCTTCGAGGGCGTAAAGTTGAACGGCGACGCCGTGATCAAAACATCGTGGCTTTACGCGCTAACGAAGGAAATCAATACGACGCCGAGCCTCTACCTGGCCGCCGGCGCGATCCATGGCTGCGTATTGTGCGAGCGCGACCGGCCTCTGCTATATATGGAAGATGTAGGCCGTCACAACGCGGTCGATAAGATTGCCGGCTATCTGTGCCTGAACGGCGTTAGCGCCGATGACAAAATCTTCTACACTACCGGCCGCCTGACCTCTGAAATGATCATCAAGGCCGTTCATATGGGAATCCCCATCCTGGTATCGCGCTCAGGCTTTACCGCATGGGGGGTCGATCTTGCCCGTCAGGCGGGGTTGACGCTGATCGGCCGCGCGCGTGGCCAGCGCTTTTTAGCTCTGGCCGGCGAGGACCGTATCGTTTTCGACGCCGAACTTGGGGCAGAACCTCAAGCTAGCGCCGAAACCGCCCCCAAGACCGGTAAGAGAACCCCAAAAGCCGTTTAAAACGTTTCCACGAAAAAGTCGCGCATCATCCGGTATGACTGCTGGCACAACTCCTCGTCGTAGACCTGCACCGGCGGATTGTTCGCGCCGTGGACGCAGAACGAGTGGGTGCCGCGCCCGAACATCATGATCTGCCAATCGACCTCGGCCCCAGTTAGCTCTTCCTCCAGCGCATCCATCATCGGCTTTGGCGTCACCGGGTCGGTCGAACCGTGTAGCGCTAGCACGCGCCCCTTGAAGTCGGGCGCCGCACCGGGATTGACCGGGTTGGGCGCGGTAACGTGGAACACCACAGTGGCTTTGAAGTTAGCGCCGGCGCGCGCTTGCTCCAGCGCGAAGCCGCCGCCCATGCAATAGCCGATGGCGCCGATCTTGTCGGGTTCGATCAGGCCGCGCTCGATCGCTTCGGTGGTTAGCGCCTCGAAGGCTTTGGTGCCGCAGCCAAGAATGAGCGGCAGGTTGCCGCGTACTCCAGTGGCACTCGCCAGCAGTTCGTCGTCGGTTTTTTCCCGCTCGCCGTAGCCGACGCCGTACATGTCGGCTACCATCATGACGTAGTCGCTGCCGCCGGCATCTACGGCCATGTCGACAGTGTGGCTGCACACGCCTAGCCAGTCCGGCTGTACGAATATGCCAGGGCGCTTTTCAGCAACGCTGTCGTCGTAGACCAGCAAGCCCTCGAATTGACTGCCGTCATATTCGTAAGGAATCGCTATTTCGGCCATATCATGCCTCCCCCATTTTGTGCTCCAAGATGTTGCAGGATCCTCATGTCAACATCGTGCCATGCCGTGCGCGTCTGCGCTATACCGCTCAAAATCCAGTGCGGCAGTGGAAATCCACCATGACAGCAACAGCCGACATCCTCACAGAAATCGACTGTGCCCGCAGTGTCCTCGACCAGAAGGGCTACGTGCCGCCGTGCGAAAACGACCGCTATTCCTTCGCCTGCCGACTTGCACTGGGACCGACAATTCGCCGCAGTTTCTGACGTAGACCTATTGGGAGTTCTTCGACTGGTACATGAAGAGGGCCCACACCCATTACAGCAAGCTGAAAGTGCGCGAGAATGACGTGGTCGAGGTTTGGTCTCGGCTTCTAGTGATTTAGGTATATTGTCTAAAGTAACTTGCCTCACCCAACGTTCGCCGGCGCGTCGAGCCGCCAGACATGGGAATACCAACGCCATGCGATGAGTGCTGTCACGGCCAGTCCAAAAGCGCTGTAGCTGGTTGCGGTGGCCGCGTAGCCAAAATTCTCAATCAACGGGCCGGAGGCGAGAAGGCCCATAGGCAAGCCGTAAATTGCCAGCATGCGTAAGCTCAAGATCCGTGCCCGCATTCGAGTATCGCAATTCTGCATTAGCATCACCGACAGCGGCACCAGCGCCAGCGTTTGACACAGGCCGGCCAGCATTAGAACGATGACGCCGATGGCCATCACATCGAGCCACGCGAAGACAAGCAACATCGCGAACCAGGCTGCGGTGAAGATGATCATCATCCGTCCCGAGCGGATTCCTCGCCGGTTGCGCGATAAAGCAAGCGAGCCCACTAGTGCGCCGAAAGCGAAACTCGCCGCAAGATAGCCGAGCCCCGTCTGGTCAGTGCCATAGACTTCGCGGGCGACGTAGGGAAGCACACCTCCAGTCAACGGGAAGGCACAGAAATTAACCAACAAAGCAAGCGCCATTCCTGCCAGTAGCTGCGGCGTCCTCCAGACATATACGATTGCGTCAATTAGATCACGGAGCGCTGAAGGCCGGCTAACTGTCAGCCCTTTTGGCCCCCTCGTAACACCTAATTTGCGCGACGGACCCGCAACGCCAAAGGACAGGAGTAGCGAGACCGCGTAGAGCCCGGTTACCACGGTATAGGCAGGACCCATGCCGAGAACGGTAACTAGACTTGCGCCAGTCAACGCGCCGGCTATTCGGGCCGAATCGGTTGTGGTGCGCGAGATGCCCATCGCCCCCATCAACTGCTGCGACGGGATGGTTTCGCCCACCAGCGCGTAGCGGATCGCAATGTCCGAGGGCCTCACGATGCCCATCAGCGCACCGATCGCGAACACAGGCAAAGGGCTCAACGCATCTAGGTATGCCAGAGTGGTCAGCGCGGCGGCCTGCACTACATAGAACGCGCGCATCGAACAGAGCATGGTGCGCGCTCCGGCCCGGTCCCCGGCAACGCCGAACAGCGGCGCTACCAGCGTGCCCAAATACTGTAGAGCGCCGAACAATGTCAGCATCAGTACGGAATCGGTCGCCACCAAAACGTACCAGCCAAGGATTATAGTTTCCATCTCGAACGACCAGGAGGTCGATAGGTCGGCTGGCCACTGGAAGCGGAAGCTGCGCACGGCGAAAGGCGCTAGCACCGAAGTTCGGATCTCCGTGGTCATCGCTACTTGCCTGCGACCGGCCTCACATAACGATCGCCGCGCGGCCCGTGATTGCCTCGGCCTCGAGACGCTCGTGCACGGTGTTGGCCTCTTCTAGAGCATAGGTTTCGGTAACCAGAGGCCAGATATCGCCGCGCGCGCAAAGCTCCAGCGCCTCGGCGATTTCTCCGGCGGTGAACGACTTGCTACCCAGCACGTCGATCTCGTTGATCAGCAAGTTGGTCGCCGAGACTTCGAAGGGCTGCGCGTTGCCGCCCAGGGTGACCAACCGGCCGCCCTTGCCGAGCGCTTGTATGCCGGCCTCCAGCGTCGCCTTGCTGGAGACGAAATCGACCACCACGTCGACCCCGTCGCCGGCGGCGTCGCGCAATGCCGCCGCGACATCTTCGCGCGAGGCATCGATCGTGGCGTCGGCGCCGACCTTGCGGCACGCGGCCAATTTCTCCGCCGATATGTCGACCGCGATCACCCGCGTGTGTGCCCACTTGGCCAGCATCACCATGTGGATACCGACGCCGCCACCGCCGCCGATCACCGCAACGCTGTCCAGCGCCCTGATGCGGCCGCGTGTCAGCACCTTGTAAGGTGTGACGATGGCATCGCAGATGACGGCGATTTCGGCCGGGTGCTGTTTGTGGTCGAGCGCCTCGGGCACCTTGATGAAGGTGCGCGCAGGTAACTTCACATACTCGGCGTAGCCACCATCAACATTGCGGCCAACGAAGCCAGCGAGGTTGTTGCACAGAGGCTCGCGGTCGGCTTTGCACCATTTGCAGTAACCGCAGGTGACGTAGGCGTGGGTGGTTACGTGGTCGCCGATCAAAAAACCGGAGACACCGGTACCAATTTCGACGATCTCACCAAGAATTTCATGGCCGATCACCCGCGGGAAGGTCGCATCCGTGCGGCTGCGCACGACGTGGTGGATTGTTAGCCCTGATCCGCAAGCCAGCACCCTGGCAACAATCTCACTCGGACCGGCGACCGGATCCGGTAGTTCCTTGAGCTCGAACGGCGTATCCGGTGCTTGCAGTACCATCGCTTTCATGGCGTCCTCCCATGTTTCTTGTTGAACACCATTGTGACTACTCTGGCCACTCGGAGCCATAACTCTTCTGGTTTGTCGGTTCGCACCCGTTTAATCTGACGGAAACAACAAAAACCCCTGGGGGCTTATGGGATAGCAGTGGAAACAGGCGGCACGTGAAACGCAATAACCAACAACCCGTTTTAGGAGGATGAGGTGGCAACAGCTAGGAACGTTCTTTGGATCATGGCCGATCAGCTGCGCTGGGACTATCTGTCGTGCTATGGCCACCCGACATTGCAGACGCCGAATATAGACCGGCTGGCGGAACGCGGTATGCGGTTCGACCGTGCTTACGTGCAATCGCCGATTTGCGGGCCGTCGCGCATGAGCTTTTATACAGGGCGCTACGTGCGCAGCCATGGCTCCACCTGGAACGGCTTTCCCTTGCGTGTCGGCGAGCCGACGCTGGGTGATCATTTGCGCGAGCTCGGCGCCGACTGTGTACTTGTCGGCAAGACCCACATGATCCCCGACACCGAAGGCATGAAGCGGCTCGGTATCGAACCGGAATCGATCATCGGTGTGCACACTGCCGAGTGCGGTTTCACCCCGTTCGAGCGTGACGACGGCATGCACCCGGAGGGCTATTACGACATCGATCCGCGCTATGACGACTATCTGCGCGAACAGGGATTGGGTGGCGACAATCCGTGGGAGGAATGGGCCAATTCGGCCGATGGCGACTACGGTGAGTTGCTATCGGGCTGGTTGATGGGGAACTCTAACCGGCCGGCCCGCGTGCCCGAGGAACATTCGGAAACGCCCTATCTTACCCAGCGCGGCATCGAATTTATCGAGAGCGCCGGCGTACGGCCATGGCTCTGTCACCTGTCCTACATCAAACCGCACTGGCCCTACATCGTGCCTTCGCCCTACCATAACATGTACGGACCCGGCGACGTCATACCGCCGGTGCGTTCAAACGCCGAGCGCATGACCGACCATCCGGTCTACCGTACCTGGCAAAACCACCGCGTCTGCCGGGCCTTCGCGCGCGACGAAGTGCGTAAACGAGTGATCCCCGCCTATATGGGGCTGATCAAACAGCTCGACGACCAGATGGGCGTGCTGTTCGAATATCTCAAGCGGACCGGCCGCATGGACGATACTATGATCGTTTTCACGTCCGATCATGGCGATTATCTGGGCGACCATTGGCTGGGCGAAAAGGACCTGTTCCACGATGCTTCGGCGCGCATTCCGTTGATCGTTTACGATCCACGATCGGAAGCCGACGCGACGCGCGGCACGGCGAGCGATGCCTTGGTCGAAGGCATCGATCTCGTGCCAACCTTCATCGATTTTTTCGCTGGCGATCCCAAGCCGCACATCCTCGAAGGGCTCTCGCTCGATCCGTTGTTACACGGCAAATCGGTGACATGGCGCGACTATGCAATCTCGGAGTACGACTATGCGACCCGACAAACGCGGCTGGAACTTAACGTCGATCAGGCCGATGCGCGGTTGCTCATGATCTTCGACGGCCGCTGGAAATACATCCACGCCGAAGGTTTTCGCCCCCTGCTGTTCGATCTGGAAACCGATCCTGAAGAGGTTGTTGATCTCGGTGCCAGCCCCGAGCATGAAGAGGTTCGCGCGCGCCTACACGAGGCGCTGTTTGCCTGGGCGCGCCGCCATCACGCCCGCATAACCCGCACACCGCAGCAGGTCAACCGCATGGCCATAGGCGGCGAGCCGCCGGGTATTCTGATCGGGTTCTGGGATGAGGACGAGATTCGCGAAGCCGGAATTAAATCGGTCTACCCGAAGGTCGATTGACGCTTAGAATCGGCTGGCGTCAGGCGGTGTATTTTTGCGGAATGCCGCCGCGCTTGACCCAGCTGTAACGCTCGTCGAGCAGCGGCGACAACGGCCGCCGTTTGGCATCGTCCAAGGCAATCCACATGCGTAGCAGGTGGCGCTTGCGGTCGGTATCGCCGGTGTCCTCGAAGCTCGAACGGCCATGTAGCGTCGTCAGGTTGTTGAGGAACTCCATGTCGCCGTCCTCTAGCCGTATGGACAGACGCAACTCCGGCCGTTGTGCAGTTTGCTGGGCGAAGTCTATCGCCTCGAGCTGCAGCGGACTGGCCGCAAGATGTTCGCCATGGCGCGTAACCATCTGGACGAACCGGCGGCTGGTGATACGCGACGTAATCTTGCCATTATGGGCGCTAAACATTGGCATCGTGTACCAGGGTTGCTCGCCCCGGGGCTGCTCGTTGGCCCAGTCGACATGGAACGGTGAATACAGCGCCTCGAGTAAATCCGGCCGCTCGCGCAGGATCACGTTGTGCACGGTTTGCGCGCTGACGACGTAGCTTTCACCGCCAGATTCGGCGGAGCGCATGCAAAACAGGCCCAAAACATCAACCGGCATCAGGTCGCAGTGGAAATCCATCTGGCTGGCGGTCTGGTAGGGCCGCGCACTGGGGTCGTTTATGTCTCGGCCCTCATCGCGCACATGCCCTAAAATGTGCCCGCGAGAGTTCTGCGATACCGGGTTGCCGATGTGGGAACCGATGCCCCAGTAAATGAGTTCACAGTCCTCGTCGCTGTATCGCTCGCGCGGCAGACCGCGAACGAGCGTCAGGCCCTTGTCATGGCTGATGAAGTCTACCAACGCGTCGATTTTTTGGGTGAAATTCGGTAGCGGGAAGGCGCTGGCGGGAAAGGGGATCGGTAGGCTGGCGGCTTTGACCGCGGCGAGCGCGGCATCGATCTCGGCCACATCGTCGCCGTCGAGTTGCATGATCCAACTCGGGTCGTTCTGAATGCCTGGCCCGTTCCAGACGTCCGGCCCGGTGAGCCCTTCGGCAATCATCTCAATCGTCATGTCTGTCCTCAGCGGTCTCTTTCGCCATTCGCACCAGCATTGCTCACCCGCTGGCATTATTCAATCCACCGGCCAAAACACTGGTTTTTGAGTGGTTTAAATCGTGTTTTCTCCTACATGTATCATGTCATGGCATTTGCGGAAGAAAAGCTCCGCCGAAACGGGACGGGGTTCTAATGCCAAGAATATGGTTTTGACGCTCCAGGCTGCCTATTCCGCTGTCTCGTTCTGCGGCAGAGCGTCGAATGCCGTCGAAGCCTCGCCTGGTGGCGGTGGCGCCACGGCGTCGCGGTTTGGCACGGGACGCAATTCTGCCTGGCATGTCCCGCCGTCGCTCCAGACGACGTAATTGCCGAGAAAATGTTCGTCGTTGCGGTCTGGGTGATCGATGCGAAAATGGCCGCCGCGGGTCTCCTGGCGCTGCAACGCAGCCGTGCCCAGCATGCGCGCCACTTCTATTAAATTCTTGGTTTCGTACATCAGGCGCAGGCTCTCATAACACTCGCGAACGGTCTTGCCGGTATTGTTGATGTTACCGAATTCTGCTTCGACCCGATCGAGTTTAGCAAGACCCAAGGTCAGCGATTCCTCGCTGCGCACCTGGCCGAGCGATTTCACCACCAGATCCTGCACTTCGCCGCGCCAGGCCTTCGCCGATGGGCCCCCGTTACTGCGCCCAGTTCTCTCCGTTAGGGCGGTTATGGTCTCCTGCCAATTACCGCTTTCGGGATAGGGCGCCTCGCGGGTTTTCGATTCCAACGCTGCGGTAATGCCCGACCGCAGGCCGAACACATAGCTGTCGACAAGCGCCAGGCCACCAAGCCGGTTGGCGCCATGAATGCCGCCCGCGGCTTCGCCGCCAGCATAAAGGCCATCGACGGTCGACCGACCCCATTCGTCGATCCGCACCCCGCCAAGATAGGTGTGTGGCGCGCTGCCCACTTCGAGGAAATCGGTTCTTAAATCGATGCCGTTCTTGGCCATGGTGCCGACGATCGACTTGCCTGGACCTTCGTTGACATTGTCGAAGCAATGGCGGATGTCGATATTGATATTGCCGCCTGCCGTACCACGGCCCTCGAAACTTTCGATCGCCATGGCTCGGTTGATAACCGCGCGCGATGTGCGCTCCATATTCTCGGGGTTGTACTTCTCCATGAACCGCTCGCCCAGGCCGTTGAGCAGATGCCCGCCGGCCCCAATGAGGCCGGTCGAATAAGGTGGATAGCCGGCCAGTTTCTCTGGTGCGGCGGTTACGATCTGGTAGTCGATGAATTCCATATCGATCAACTCTGCGCCGGCCCTATAGGCCATCGCGTAACCGTCGCCAGTGACGACCGGCGGCGAATCATTGAGTTTGTGCAGTTGCGGCGCGCCGCCGGTGGACAGGACCGTCGTTTTGGCATGAACAACGACGGGCGTGCCTTCCCGGTAAAGGAAGCCCCAGGCGCCGACCACGGTGTCGCCGTCCTTCAACAGATCGACCAGCATGATGTGGGTTATGGGCTCGATACCCCAGCTCTTGGTCTTGTTGGACAGGGCCGCCATCAGGGGTTTGCCCATCAGCCGGTCGCAATGGACCATGCGCTTGAAGCGATGGGGGAAACCGCCAGGAACTTGGTCGTACCGGCCGTCCGGCAACTTCACCAGACCCAGTCCCCATTCATCCAGCTCCGCCGAGCGGTCGATGGATTCGGTGCTGACCAAGTCTATCAGCCGCTCGTTGCATAGGCCTTCACCACCGGCCTGGATATCCTCGAAGAACAATTGTGGATTATCCGCTGGGTCCGAATGGCCCAGCGCCAGGGAATGGCCGCCGCGCGCCATTGATGAGCTGCCCGAGGCGTAGGTGCCTTTGGTCGCGATCACCGGCGTAACGCCGGAGCGTTTGGCGCCGACAACGGCCAGCATGCCGGCGACACCGGAACCGATGATGAGCATGTCAGTTTGGATATGACGAATTTCAGCTGGCGCGTTCATTGCTCCAGGACACCTCTTGCTGAGCGGTTTTTCGTTACGGTTTTATCCGCTCATATTATCCAGAGCTTCCAGGGCTTTGCGAAGCGATTCTTTCGTCTGCTGTCGGTCGTCCGGCGCCAGTGGTATGGGGTCCAACGCCAGCCGGAAATCGTCGCTGGCACCGGATATGGGCTTGACGCCGCGCAGGTAATCTTCACGGATTGAAATCGCCTAGTAGGTCTTCAGTGGATGGGTGGTGCCTTTCACGGTGATCTCGCCGGTCTGTTGGCAGTAAATCAAGTCTTTGACTAGCGTATAGGTGCCGTGCGACAGCAAAATCTGGTCGGGCTGAGAGGTCGTTTCGAGGCAGGACGTGACGTTCATCTGGCCGCTGACGATGGTGTAGTCTAGCCGTTCCTCGGAGCCGTCATTGCCGGCCGTACAAAAGCCGGTGTTAATGCTGATCCGCACATGCAGCTGATCTAAAATTCCCTAATTGAGCTATTCTTCGCGCAATTCATGAATGCGGCTGAGTATGGCGAGGCCCATTTTTATGCACTCCAAGGCGTCTTCCTTCTCGCTCCGGCTCTCCTGCATCCTCGAGTTCCTGCGCGTTGTCGACTACCCGTTTCCCGACTGGGCTACCGCCTACCAGGATCGCGTCGAAACTGCGCTGGGCGACGCCTACGGTGGGCCAGCCGAAGACGTGCGCGGCTATATCGCGTCGATTAAGTAAGCCGGTTCCAAGCCCGCATCTAGCTCATCGGCCTTCGATAATCGGCGCCACCAAATGTAAGAGTTTGACTTCGATCGCACCCGCTTGGGCGACGGTGGCAGTTTCTTCCGGCCCAAGATAAACGCCTGCCCCTTTGGTGACGTCGTAATTCTTACCGTCGAGATTAATCACCCCGTCACCCTCCATCAGATAGACCAACTGATGGGTATTTTTCAACGATTCGGTGGCGAATTTCTGTCCATCTTTAAGCCAGCGCAGCATGGCGAGGACGTCCTCGGCACCACACAGGTCACGATTGACGATTTCGGCCATTTCGCCGCTGAAGTCGTCGAGCTTAATGCGCTCGCAATTAGTCGTGTCTATGAAAGTAGTCATCGCTGGGTGTCCTTTGATCTTTGAGCCGAATGTCATCAGCTATTTGGGAGCAGTGGCGATTAGCTCTGCGCCCAGACCTTGCCGTCCTTGTGCTCCCACAACAAATCGTCGGCAGTGCCGTCGAGAATTGTGGTCTTGAACCGGTTGGGGGCTTGGAACTCGAAATAGAACAGCGGGCCCTTGGCGCTCAAGCGATGCTTGTGTTCGGCGGGAAAGAAGATTAGGTCACCCGCGTTGACAACGCGGACGCCGTCGCCGGTCTCTACTGTCGCCTCGCCATCGAAGATGAAATAGAAGTGCTCACAGTTGGCGTGGTAGTGTAGAGGCGATGCGGAGCCTGACTCGTAGTACATAACGCCGGCCAACATGTCGTCCATGCCGGATAACTCCTTGCTGGCGAAGAAGATACGCTCCCGGCCCGGCCCCTTGGATAGGAGCCTCGGCAGATCGTCCTGATGAAATATATAAGCCATTGGTATTTCCTATAAGATTCGATGACTATTTTTGTCACGAACGCAGAGAATTTCGTTTCCGGACATGAAGCCGAAAATATACAGCACGCGCGCCACACCTTGGTTTGGCCAGCGGCAAAAATTTTCGTAATGCTGTCGTATTACGGGTGCTCCGAGCCGACACGACGAAACTAAAGCTTGAAGAGTTCGACCGCATTGTCGCGGCCGATCTTCTGCCGGTCGGGCTCGCTGATGCTGGCATCGTCGAACCAGTCGGCGGCGTGGTCGATGTTCTCGAACGGCCAGTCGGTGGAAAACAGGATGCGCTCGGCACCGATCTCGGCCATCGCCGCGTTTAGCGTCGGCGTGTGGAAGTTGCCCGCCGTGGTCAGATAGAAGTTTTCGCGGAAATACTCGCCCAGCGTTCGCTGTGCCGGGAAGGGCCGCTTTTGGCCGACCCAGGCATTGCAGTTGTCGACCCGCCACATGGAGTAGGGCAGGCCCTCGCCCAAATGGCCGAGAATGATCGTCAGCGCTGGGTATTCGTCGAACAGGCCCGACGCCATCAGGCGCAGCGCGTGTACCGCCGTCTCCTGGCCGAACGCCCACACCGGGCCGAGCAGCCACGGATGACCGTCGTAGATCTGCGCCATGCTGGGCAGCGGATTGCGCGGGTGCAGGTAGAACGGAACGCCGAGGCTGGCGACAACGCTCCACAAGTCCCAGTATTGCGGTAGATCGTAATAAATTGCGCTCTCGGGATCGACGATCTGTGAGAAGCCGTTGACCAGTGCCCCCTTGAAGCCGAGCTCGTTGACGCAGCGCTCCAACTCGCGGGTCGCCACGTCGGGATCCTGCATCGGCAGTGCGGCGAACGCCTGAAAGCGGTCCGGCCGCTTCTGCACCTGCTCGGCGAGAAAATCATTCGCCTTGCGGGCGACCTCGGCGGCCCGCTCCGGGTCGGGGATCGCCTGCACCGCCGGGGCGTTAAGCGACAGGATCGTCGTCTCGATGCCGTGCCGGTCCATCAGTTCGATGCGTCGGCCATGAATGTCGAGCAGTCGGCTTTCCAGTTCGGCCCATACGTCTTCGCCCAGATAACCGGCCGAATCCATCAACGTATCATCTATGGCAAAATGTTCTTCAAGTGCGATCTTGCCGTCCATAGCTGTTTGCCTAATTGGCTCTCGCCATCAGCTTCGCCATCTCCTTCTCGCGTTCGGCAACTAGCATGAACCCGGGATCTTCCCGGCAGTGGGCTTCGGTGTGTTCCATAATTTCGTCGGTGGATAGTGATAGGTCAAAAGGATGTGCATGGGGCTGCGGGATGTGCCACGGCGAGTGGGCATAGATCTCAATGTAGTTGTCTTCGGGATCGTTGAAATAGATCGACCACGCGTTGCCATGAGTGATGGTTCTGTCTACTTCTAACCCAGCTGCAGTAACCCGGTCGTGAGCGGCGCGGAGGTCGTCCAGCGAGTCCACCAGGAACGACATCTGTTGGGCAACATTAAAGGTGGCGTAGTTAGGTCGGCCGTTGACCAGCACGAACTCGTGGTGTTCACCGGGATCGCTCGACATAAAGATCATCTGCAGTTCTGGCGAGAGTTTACCTTGGTCGGTTACGGTAAGCCCCAGGACATTGGTGTAGAAATCCACCATCTTTTCCAAATCATGGGTAAATATTGCCATATGTGTGAGTTTGGGGGCACTGGCCATAGCGTTGTTCCTTTCAATCATCGGTGCGATTCACGCAAACAAGCATTCCTTTTGCAAAATTCTCGTCGAGACTAGCGATACGATCGATGACCTATATCAATTCGCAATTTCAATCTGGATAGATGGCAGCCATATGACGGGCACGCCTGCCAACGGTGTTAACTGTGTCGAAGGACTAAACTTGAAGGCCCATATCACCAGCCGTTGCGGATGTGGTATGGGTGGAACGCGATGAAAATATCAGCGATCCAGATGAACTCGGGCTCGGAGAAGGCGGCTAACCTCGCGCAAGCCGGCGAGTTGGTGTCGCGCGCTGTTGCCGCTGACCGGCCGGACATGGTGGTGCTGCCCGAAGTGTTTGCCCATATCGGCGGCAGCGTTGCCGACCGGCAGGCCGCGGCGGAGGAACTACCCACACCCGGCGAAGGTGGCGGTCCGGCCTACGAGCTGCTGTGCGGGCTAGCGCGCGAGTACGGCGTGTTTGTGCATGGCGGCAGCTTCATCGAGCGCGCCGGTAACAAATTTTACAACACCACCGTCGCCTTCGGCTGCGACGGCAGGGAGTTGGTGCGCTATCGCAAGGTCCATCTGTTCGACGTGACCACGCCGGACGGTAAATCTTATCGCGAGTCCGACACTTTCGGTGGCGGCGACTCCATTGCGACCTACGAGGCAGATGGCCTCACTATCGGCTGTTCGATCTGCTACGACCTGCGTTTTCCTGAGCTTTACTGCCTGCTCGCCGAGCAGGGCGCCGACGTGATCATGGTGCCGGCGGCGTTCACACTGCAGACCGGTAAGGATCATTGGGAGGTGCTGCTGCGCGCCCGCGCCATAGAAACCCAGACTTATGTGGTCGCCGCGGCGCAGACCGGCACCAACATGGACGGCAATGAGGAGCGCGCGACCTGGGGACATTCGATGATCGTCGATCCGTGGGGCCACGTTGTTGCCCAGGCCTCCGATTATCCCGGCTCTACCAGCGTCTCGATCGACAGCGATTACATTGCCAAGGTGCGCGAGCGCATTCCGGTGCGCGATCACCGGGTGTTTTAAGGCGATTATGTCGGTGAAGCCTGAAATCGCTGCCGATCAGGACGTGCTGACCCAGTGGCGGCGTGATCTGCACGCGCATCCGGAAATCGCCTTCGAGGAACACCGCACAGCGGCGACGGTGGCCGAAAAGCTAGAAAGTTTTGGCATCGAGGTGCACCAGGGCTTAGCGAAGACCGGCGTCGTCGGGCGGCTGAAAGCGGGCAGCGGCAACCGCGCCATCGCGCTGCGCGCCGACATGGATGCGCTGCTGCTGGAAGAGCACAACACGTTCGATCACCGCTCGCAAACTTCGGGCGTGATGCACGCTTGCGGTCATGACGGCCATACGACGATGCTGCTTGGCGCTGCCAAGTACCTTGCCGAGAGTAAGGGTTTCGATGGCAACGTCTATTTCATCTTCCAGCCCGCCGAGGAAGGCGAAGGTGGCGGCAAGGTGATGATCGAGGAGGGGTTATTCGAACAGTTCCCTGTTGAGGCGGTGTTCGGTCTGCACAACTGGCCGGGCATGCCCGCTGGCTACTTCGGTATCGCCGCCGGCCCCATAATGGCGGCGTTCGACGTCTTCGATCTGAAGATTGTGGGCACCGGCAGCCACGGCGCGATGCCGCACCAGGGCGTAGATGCCATTGTCACGGCGTCGCAGGTGGTCACGGCGCTGCAGACCATCACCAGCCGCAATACAGACCCGCTCGACGCCGTGGTGGTATCGGTCACGCAAATTCACGGCGGTGACGCCTACAATATCATTCCCGATTCAGTGCAACTGAAGGGCACCGTGCGCACCTTCAAGGACAAGGTGCGCGACCGCATGGAACCGGCCATGCGGCGAATCGCCGAAGGCATTTGCGCTGCCGCCGGTGCGGCCGTGGAACTCGACTACCACCGGCGCTACCCGTCGACAGTGAACCACGCGGAAGAAACCGAACTGGCGGCCGCTGCTGCCGAAGCTGTGGTCGGCAAGGAAAATGTCGACCGGCATCCGGTGCCGAGCATGGGCTCGGAGGATTTCGCCTATATGCTGCGCCAGCGGCCGGGCTGCTATGTCTGGCTGGGTAACGGGGCGGGCGAAGGCGGCTGCATGCTGCACAACCCGGGCTACGATTTTAACGACGAGGTCCTGCCCATCGGCGCCAGCTACTGGGCCACGCTGGTCGAGCAAATTTTGCCTGAAGAGCACTAAAAAAAATTAATCACCGTTAATTCGCGTTTCTACTGCTCTGGCAGAGTGGCGCCAACTTGCAGTCTGAGATTTACCGATTTCGGGGTTGTGCAGACCGATCCGCGTTTGTCTGACAGTGCTAAACAAAGGTTGTGAGGCGGTCGATAATCGGTAAAGATACAGCTACCGGCAGTTCATCTGGGAGATGTTGGTTTAGGAGGGGTCGCGAGACGATCCCAAAGGGGGGAGGCAATGCTTAATCGGGCGATCTTCAGTGCCGTCTTGGCGGCTGGGCTCATGTTGACAGCCGGCGCTCAAGCCAAGGAAAAATGGATTTTCAATATCTTCGTGGGCCCCAAGCATTTAGTCAATCATCCGCTCAAGAAAGAATGGGCGCTGGATGTTATGGCGGCGACGAAGGGTGAGGTCGAAGTCACCTTCCTTCCCACCAGCGCCGCACCACCGCCTAAACAAATCGACGGGGTGGTATCGGGCCAGTTTGATGGCGCCTTTATTTTCCACGGCTTTACCGGCAAGCGTGCAATCGGTACGCGGTTGGGCATTTTGCCGTTCTTGGCTGGTGGGAAAGGCGAGGCGCTATCGGTCGCCTATTGGCGGACGTATCAAAAATTCTTTGCCGACAAAAAGGAATATGATGACGACGGCGTTCAAATTTTGAGTGTCTTCCAGTTCACCGGCGGAAATTTCTACAGCGGCACCGACAAACCGATCCTGTCGATCGCTGATATGAAAGCGCGCAAAATGTGGGTGCTCGCCGGAACTCCATCACAAACGCTCAAAGGTGTGGGCGTTAAACACGTATCGGGACCGGCGGCACGGGTGAGCCAGTTTACCCAAACCAATGTTGTACAAGGTCTCGCCGGCTTTCCCAGGGAAGGGATCGTCGCCTTTGGCGCCCTTGAATTTACCAAGAGCACCACGGTCACCTCCGGGGCCGCAATTATGATTCCCTCCTTTGCCTTGTTTGTCAGCAAGAAAAAATGGAATGCGCTTTCACCCGCACTTCAAAAGGCGGTCATGAGCGTGTCCGGTGAAAAAGTTGCCCGTGCTGTCGGCAAACGCGCAGACTTCCACGAAGTGAAAGCCCACAAGAGGATGAACGAAAAAGGGATTGTCGACCATACGGCCAGCAAGTCATTTGAAGACGAATTGCGGGCAGCAGGAAAACCTGTCGTCGAAGCTTGGATCCAACAAGTCAAGAAGCTTGGCGTCGACGGGAACGAAGCTATTGAATTCTACCGGCGCCAAGTATCGGCCGCAAATTAGTAGAAGCGTCGGTTCTCCCAATTGACGGTACCGGGCAATCGAATCGTCCGGTGCCGTTTTTTTGTGCGGTTCCACCTTATGAACAATTTGACGAACTTTTTGCACGGATTGATCAAGGTCTTTGGAACTACCGTTTTGGCGGCATTGATGTTGATGACGTTTACTGACGTCACGTTGCGCTATGTTTTCTCTAATCCCATTCTGGGTAGCAATGAGATCACACAGTTTCTATTGGCCGCCGCGGTCTTTTCCGGTCTGGCGATTGTTTCCGGCGAGCGATCGCATATCGTCGTCACTCTTTTTGAGCCTATCCTGATACGGAGGATTCCGTTCAGCTATAAATGGATTGGAATTCTCACAAATTTGATCGGCATCTGCGCTGTTTGGTTTCTTGTTGTTCGGTACACAATCTTCGTGTTTGAGCAGGAGGGCGTCACGGAGATCAGGGAATGGTCATGGTGGTGGTTGGGGGCTGTCCTTTCAGTATTGAGTTTTTTCGCCATTTTGCTGGCCATTCGCGCGATCTCGGCGCCAATCCAAGATAAGCCGACGGACCTTCCGGAATCACACGGGGCATAAGGTGATTGCGCGGTGGTAATCTCTTTGGTCGGTTTTGCCGTCATCTTGGGCTTAAGCTTTCTTGGGATTCCGCTTGCCTATGCCACGCTTGCGGTAGGCTTTTTCGGTTTCGCATATCTTCGCGGGTTTGACGCCGCCATCATTGCTTCGGGACAGGAGATATTTGAATTTTCAGCCAACTTTGGATTATCCGTCGTCCCCCTCTTTATCTTGATGGGTACGCTTATCCAAAAAGCGAACATATCGGATGAACTCTACGAGGCGGGCTATGCCTGGGTCGGAAAACTGCGTGGCGGGTTGGCGATGGCAACCGTCCTGTCGTGCGCCGGGTTTTCGGCCGTTAGTGGAAGTTCGTTGGCAACAGCTGCAACCATGGCGAAGGTCGCTATGCCACCCATGCGCCGCTACAAATACCACGACTCGCTGTCGACCGGCACGCTCGCAGCCGGCGGTACGCTTGGCATCATGATCCCGCCAAGCGTGCCGATGATCATCTACGGTATTGTGACGGAAACCAACATCGGTGCCTTGTTCATTGCGGGTATTCTGCCCGGTTTTCTCCTCACTGTTTCCTATCTCGCCGCAATCTACTTTCGTGTGTTGCTCAACCCCAAATTGGGGCCGCCTGGTGACGACGTTCCGATGTCTCAGAAATTGCGCACTCTGCCTCGAACCTGGCCGATCATGGTGTTGTTTAGCTTAGTTCTTGGCGGGATCTATCTTGGTGTCTTTACACCCACCGAGGCCGGTGCGGTCGGCTCGGTTGGGGGTTTTCTATTTGCTCTTTCCCGCGGCCGAATGTGGAGCATTAAGGACAACATCGAGGTTTTCACCGACGCTTTTGTCACGACGGCAAAGATTTTTACGATCGGATTTGCAGCACTCACTTTCGGTCAATTCATGAATTTTGCGGGGCTGTCCGCGGCCCTTGTGCAATTCACGGACGCGCTTAATTTGGGCCACATCGGATTGCCGGTGATGATTTGTCTAATTTGCGTTCTGCTCGGAATGGTGTTTGAAAGCATTGGCATTTTGCTGATCATCATCCCGGTGTTTTTGCCTTCTCTTGAGGTTGCAGGGATCGACATGATTTGGTTTGGGATTGTCGTGATTATCGTTGTCGAGTTGGGATTGATCACGCCGCCCATCGGCATCAACGTGTTCACGGTCAAATCGGTCATACCCGACGTCGATCTTGGGAAAATTTATGCTGGCGTCGTTCCGTTCGTTATTGCCGATCTTGTCGTGCTGGTGCTAATTTTTCTCATACCCGGCATCGCGATTTTGC
Organism: uncultured Rhodospirillaceae bacterium; assembly: GCA_964530225.1. Classification (GTDB taxonomy): domain Bacteria; phylum Pseudomonadota; class Alphaproteobacteria; order UBA6615; family UBA6615; genus CAZHBA01. The sequence continues at coordinate 22,785 of CAZHBA010000015.1, forward strand.
TGCCGTCCTTGATGCGCTGACTCGCTATCCAACTGGGGACGTTCAACTAAGTTTGGTATACGGAATATCCAAGTTTAGATCTATCATGCATTAGAAGTAGAACATAGGTTCCATTTTATCCTCTGAAGGTTGTAACGAATAGCTGGTTTGGTCGCGTGGACTGAACCCGTGAGAGCGGCCCAGATTTATCAGTAGAATTGCCGGATTTTGATCCTCTGAAATGACCGTACCTAGCACGGTCAACTCCGGAATAAAAATACATCAACCATATGGCAAGGCTTGAGCGTCACTTTATAGCGGTTGATTCGAGCTGCCATGTCGATCCTAATACACTTAGTCATCGCCGCATGTTACAGCGTGCCCGCGCTTGTCGTTTGGTTGTTGCTGCCCGAGGTGCTATCGCAGGTAACTCAGCTATATGCCGGGCTCGCCGGCGTGGCGCTACTGTCCGGTGGATTGGTGCTGCACTTTGTCTTCTTCATGCACGTGCGTGGCCGGCGGTTCTACTATCAGATCGAAGATATTCACCGGCAAACACGGCGGTTGGCCGAGGACCTGCTGGAAACGCAGAACCAGTCGTTGCAATGGTGCCAAGTAGCCGAGCAGATGGGAAAGGCCGGCGAGCATTGGGTGTCACAGGTGATTTCCGAGATTAAAGTGTTACAGGGTCTCATCGAGACGTTCGCCGAGCCGCGGCTCAGCCGCGTCGATTGACCACCTATCGATACCGCCAACTTTCAAAATTCGCTTGTGCGTGTCATGAAAGCGCCTCTGTCGGCTGTCTTTCACCAACGTTTACGCTCACATGAAAACCAATTTCATCACAGGCTTTGCACCGCTGGTCGCGCACTACGATAGTTTTATCGTCGACCTGTGGGGCACGTTGCATAACGGCATCGAGCCGTTACCCGGCGCACTCGATTGTCTCGAGAGATTGAAGGTGGCGGGAAAATCCATTGCCCTGTTGTCGAACGCACCCTTTCGCACCAGCGTTGTCATCGAGGTGATCGACAGGATCGGCGTGCCGCGCGAGCTCTACGATTGTGTGCTGTCGTCGGGCGAAATGGCGTGGCGCGCCGTCTCCGATCGTACCGATCCGTGGCATGCCGCTTTGGGTTGCCGCGCTGTGTTTATCGGCAACGACCGGCACCGCTCGATGCTTGACAATCCCCATGTCGAGGAAGTCGACGGGATCGCCGACGCCGACTTCATCATGTGCACGGGCCCCCGGCAGGCGGCCGATACAATTGACGATTACCTGTCCGAGCTGGCGGTGGCAGCTGGCCGCAACCTACCGATGATCTGTGCTAATCCCGACCGTGAGGTGATCCGTGGCGAGGTGCGCGAGATTTGCGCCGGCGCTATCGCTGAACGCTACAAGAGCGAATTCGACGGTGACGTGGCGTGGCACGGCAAGCCGTTCGCACCGGTTTTCGAAGAGGTGTTGCGTATGCTCGAAGAGCCGCCGCGTTCGCGCGTAATCATGGTCGGCGACGGCGTCCACACCGACATCGCCGGCGCCGCCACCGCCGGTCTCGACGCGGTGCTGGTGTGCGGTGGCATCCACGCCGCTGTGCTAGGCATCATGCCCGGCGACTTGCCAGAGGTATCGAATCTCGAAGAATTTCTGGGTGAACACCATCTATCGCCGTGCTATGCTGTCGCCCAGTTGCAGTGGGATTAACGTCGCAACCGTTGATATGCGGTGGGAATTAACCATAACTGGCCATCGGTTTCTGATGATCGCAACGAATATTTCCATTTGATCCAGGACAAGTGGCGTCGCCCGTTGGCGCGTTACGTTGCCAAAATGGGCCGCCTGTCGCGGTACGCAGTGCGTTGAAACCCTTGGCCGCATAAGGGGCTTAGTGAGGATGGCGATTGACAAGGTACAATCACATATTCCGACCGAGGTGTATCTCGATTTTCTCGGCAGAACGGTTCAAATCCACTGGGATTATCACGCGCTGCTGATGGTCGGGGTCTGGTTCGTATTGGTTCCCCTGTGCATTATATTGATTCGCTACTTCAAGCCCGAGCCTACGCCGCGCGGCGTTGGAGACAAAATCAAGATATCGAACCTCGTCTGGTGGTGGTTCTACGTTCATAAATACGGCCTCTACGTGGCCATTGGCCTTTCGCTTGTCGGGTTGGTGTGGGCTTTAATTGTCAGCCGTGGGTTCAGCGGGTCCATGCATTCGCTGTTCGGAATCCTGACGATAATTTTTGGGTGTTTACAGGTCGTCTCGTCCTGGCTCAGGGGAACGCATGGCGGAAAATACTACGACGTCGCTACTCTGGATGATCCCGCGACATGGAGTGGCGATCACTTCAATATGACCCCGCGCCGGCAGTGGTTCGAAGCGTTTCATAAGACCGCGGGCTATTTCACGGGTTTTTTAGCGGCTGGCGCGGTGGCATCCGGCCTGATGCAGTTTCCGATGCCGGTGTTGGCGGGCATCATCATGGTAACAGTGATTATCGTTTTGGTGCTGTGCGTCGCGTTCGAGCACAATGGGCGCCGATACGACACCTACCGCTCGGTCTTCGGGACCGACCCCGATCTCCCGCACAACAAAGCCCGGAAGGACCTGTGAATTTCCAGAGATGTTCTTACGCAAGAGCCCGTAGCGATTTCCCTTACTGCTGGGGTGCAAATACGCGGTGGCAGGAACCATTAAACTCCACTTTCGGAACTGTGAAACCGGCAGAAAGTTTCAATCTTCCAATTTGTTTGCCAAATCTCAGGAGTATCGCCAATGGCTAATCAGAATTTACCCGAACCGGATTTTGCCAGGAATTTAGAGCTCATTGGACATTCCGATCAAGGCGGCAGGTCGGACGGTGTGCAATTGATGGTGAACAAGGGCTACGTGTTCACCGGCCACATGTTTTCCCAGGGGTTTAGCGTTATCGACGTCCGCGATCCGCGCGATCCCAAGCCGGTAGAATATGTGGCGGCGCCGGCCAATACTTGGAACATCCATTTGCAGACCCATGAAGACCTGCTGTTGGTGGTCAATGCCCGGGATATGTTCGCCGCGCCAGAGTTTCAGGACGAACACCAGTATTACAAAGGTGCGCTGGGCAAGAAGGTCGGAACGGCCGATGCCACACATCCCCCGGAACGCGATTGGACCGCCGGGATGACCGTCTACGATATTGCAAATCCGGCAGCGCCGCGCCAGATCGGCTTCATGCCGGTCGCGGGTGGCGGCATTCACCGGATCTGGTATGTCGGTGGCCGCTGGGCCTATGTTTCAGTATTGCTCGACGGCTTTACCGATTACGTTTTCATGACCGTCGATATGTCCGACCCCACCCGGCCGCAAGAAGCCGGCCGCTACTGGCTGCCCGGCATGAACGCGGCGGCTGGCGAAACGCCCGACTGGGAACCGACGCGGCGTAACGGCTTACACCACGCGATCGTCCACGGCGACACCGCCTACGCGGCCTGGCGCGATGCGGGAATGGTGGTGTTAGACGTTGCCGACCGTGCCGCCCCTAAACTAATTACCCATCGCAACTGGTCGCCGCCCTACGGCGGTGGCACGCATAACTGCCTGCCGCTGCCTGATCGCGAGTTGCTGGTGGTGCTCGACGAGGCGGTGCTCGACAATTGCGAGGACGGTCTGAAG